>JAFGMM010000173.1 GCA_016927535.1 Anaerolineae bacterium | reverse complement strand
CCTCAACCAGCTCGCCATCCGTTTCGAGGGGCGCTTTCCTATTTGATTGAGGAGGGAAGTCGTTTCCACACAAAATTTGACAGAATCCCAAATCCAAAAACTACGTCAAACACACCAAGTTTCCACCGTACAATTACCGGATGACCACGCTAGGGACATGATCCCACTCACGCGAGCGCGGGCCAAGTGGAATCGAGAGAAGATGTGTCTGGATGTCACCCTCGGCCATCGCAGCCAGCCGCACGCCGCTGCAAGCTGCCGGCGCCTCAACGATCAACCACAAATGACGCACCCCCAACAAGGACTTGCTGTTGGGTCGCAAGTCCCAATATGGCGCGCGTTCGTCCTTGCCGGTAAATCCCACGCAGACCGGCTCGACCGTACCGACCGTGAAGTCGGTGCTGATCTTCCCGGCTGCTACGCCGACTTCGCCGAGTTTGACTTCCGGGCCAATCTCGACGTTCACCTTGCGCGCTTCTCCCTCGTACAGATCACGCGGGATGACCTCGTAAACGGTGGGCTGCGGCTCACCGCCGCCGGCAGCCCACAGGTAGGTCGAGCAGCGCGCGTACACAAACCGCGCCCCGCTCTCACGCGCTTCACGGGCAAGAGTGAACTCGAATCCCAGGCGAACCATGTAGAAACGAACATCGCCGCCGGACGTCAACAGCTTGTGTTCTGTGGGGTCCAGCACCATCCAGCGGGGTTTGTTTACACGCACGACACCCTTTGTCGCGCGCCGAACTTGCTGTTCGGCTTCATGTTCACTCATCTGCGTGTCGCGCGTGAGCGTTTTGACGGCCTGCACGACGGTGTCTTCAGGCGGCGCTAACGGCTCTTCAAACCAGATGTCTTGTTGTTCGTCCATCACATTTCCCTTTCGCGGCTCGACACTACCGCCAGTCTCCCACGAGAGTAAACGGCGCCCAATGATACGAATCGGGGTATTTTTCGCGCAGCGCCAATGTTGTTTGTTGGAAAGCAAATGCTTTGGTCTGTGACCCACCTGTCGTTCCATCCTGCACCCGGCCGTAGAACTCCAGCATCCACTCCAGTGTAGATGCAGCGCTGACCGACCACAGCGTGACCAGGGCCGACGACGCGCCGGCGTACAAGAGCGCACGAGTCATGCCGACGATCTCATCCCCGCGTCCTACCTCGCTGAAGCCGGTCTGACAGGCGCTGAGCGTCACCAAGCCGGCGCGCAGCCGGAGGCGCATCCAGTCGCGAGCAGTAAATTCGCCGCCGGCCAGGTGCAAAGACGATGCTAGAGGGTCTTCGAGAGCGAAGTTGCCATGACAGGAAAGGTGTATGCAACCGGCTGTTCCGGCTTGCTGTTTCAGCACAGTGACGCTTGCCTTGTCGTCGAGCAGGGGGTTGCATTTGAGCCTTACAGCGACAGCCTGCGCTTCGCCCAAGAACAGCGCGTGTTCGTCAGGGTCGGAGTTAGGAGTGTAGCCCATCACCAGCGCCGCGCCGCCTTGGGGCATGCTCGCGTCGCGCTCCAGGACGCGCGCCAGCACCGCCGCCGAAGGCGCGTAGGCGACCGCATGCCGGGCGATGAACGGTTCGCCTTGCACGGTTAGCGCATGGAGAGGTAGCAGATGCAGCTGGCCGTGTGGGATGAAGTAGACCAGTTGTACGCCTTGCAAAGCGTCCTGCAGCGGCGCCAACAGGATTTCGCCGAGCGTCAGCCAATCGTCTTTGTGTTCTCGACCCGTCCGGAGCAAGCGCGAGCGACTAAGGATTTCGTCTTCATATGGCCTCAGATAGCGATACAGCAGACGTTGGCGTGAAATGGGCAGCGTAAAGACGCGCGGCGCATCCCAACCGGCGCGTAGCGCAAAAGCTATGATTTCATCGTCGAGCGTATAGAATGCGACCAACGTAGCCTCCGGCCCCAGGCGCGCTGCCAGTGTGGTCAGGTCATCCCAGTCAGGCGACTGGCCGCGCCGCAAGTCCACGTAATCCCGAGTGTCGGGGTATGCGCGTGTCATAGCGTCCCAGACGCCTTCAAGTTCGTCTCGAAGCGCCCGACGTTGGGTCGCCAATTCGCGTATCACGTCCTGTGAACGTTCGTCCGTCCCGACGCGACCGCCGCCAGTCACCGTCAAGGCTTGTTCCGCTTGGCGCAACTGAACGATCAGATCGCTCTCACGCTCTAGCAGCGACGCGTCTACGCCGGGAGGCGGTGGAAAATCTGCCTGGCTCATCTGATCCAGGAAAGTGCGCGACTTGCCACCCTCCGCATATACCAACCCCGCGCGAGTGTAGCGCATTTCCTCTCGCAGACGCGCGCAGGCGGCAACTATGCCGTCGTACAGCGCCGTATTCTCTGCAATTTCGGCTTGCTGACCTTCTGGCACAAAGGCCGAACGGTATAAGTTTTCGGCTGCTTCGATGGCTCTGGCGAAAGCATCATACGCTTCATTCCAGCGCTGTTCGCCAAAGCAGAGACCGCCTAGGTTGTGTCCCGTCTTCCGACAGTTATCCGGCAGCGCGCTGTGCGTGAATACCTCAAGGCTCTGCCGGTAGGCAGCAATCGCCCACTCGAGGTTGATGGCGCGCTCGCCTCGAATGCGGTCAGAATAGGCGCTGGCTAGGTTGCTAATCGTTCGGGCCCACTCAACTGGCATGGCCTGCCGGGCCCTCACCTCAAGCACTTGCTCATAGGCGGCAATCGCTTGTTCGATGTTGTCGGCACGGTTGCCCCAAATGCGATTTTGGTAAGCGGTCGCCAAGTTCATCATAGTAGTGGCCCACTCAACTGGCATAGCCTGCCGGGTCCTCACCTCAAGCACTTGCTCATAAGCAGCGATTGCCTGTTCAATGTTATCGGCACGCTCGCCCTGAAAGCGGTCAACGTAGGCAGTTGCCAGGTTCATCATGGTTTGGGCCCATTCGACTGGCATAGCCTGCCGGGTCCTTACCTCCAGCGCTTGCTCATAGGCGGCAATTGCCTGTTCAATGTTGTCGGCGCGCTCACCCCGAATACGGGAATAGTAGGCGGTCGCCAAGTTCATCATGGTGGTGGCCCACTCAACCGGCATAGCTTGTCGGGTCCTCACTTCTAGCGCTTGCTCATAGGCGGCAATTGCCTGTTCAATGTTGTCGGCGCGCTCGCCTCGAATGCGGTTTCGATAAGCAGTCGCCAAGTTCATCATGGTAGTAGCCCACTCGACCGGCATGGCCCGGCGCGTCATCACTTCCAGCGCTTGCTGGTAGGCAGCAATCGCCTGCTCGATGTTGTCGGCGCGATTGCCCTGAACGCGGTCGGAGTAGGCAGTTGCTAGATTCATCATGATTTCGGCCCAGTCAACCGGCATAGCTTGTCGGGTCCTCACTTCCAGCGCCTGCTGGTAGGCGGCAATCGCCTGCTCAATGTTGTCGGCGCGCTCGCCTCGAATGCGGTTTCGGTAGGCTACCGCCAAGTACATCATGGTAGTGGCCCACTCGACCGGCATGGCCTGGCGCGTCATCACTTCTAATGCTCGCTCATGGGCGGCAATCGCCTGTTCAATGTTATCAGCGCGCTCGCCCTGAATGCGGTTTCGGTAAGCAGTCGCCAGGTTCATCATGGTGGTGGCCCACTCGACTGGCATAGTGTCGGCACTAAAGACCTCTAGTGCTTGCTCATAGGCGGCAATCGCCTGTTCGATGTTGTCGGTGCGCTCGCCCCGAATACGGTTTCGGTAAGCAGTTGCCAGGTTCATCATGGTGATGGCCCACTCAACTGGCATAGTGTCGGCACTAAAAACACCTAGTGCTTGCTCATAGGCGGCAATCGCTTGTTCGATATTGTCGGCGCGTTCGCCCCGAATGCGGTCGGCGTAAGCAGTTGCCAGGTTCATCATGGTGGTGGCCCACTCAACTGGCATAGCCCGTCGGGTTCTTACCTCCAATGCTTGCTCATAGGCGGCAATTGCTTGTTCGATATTGTCGGCGCGCTCGCCCCGAATGCGATTTCGGTAAGCAGTTGCCAGGTTCATCATGGTGGTGGCCCACTCAACTGGCATAGCCTGTCGAGTCCTCACCTCCAACGCTTGCTCATAGGCATCAATCGCTTGTTCAATGTTGTCGGCGCGCTTGCCCCGAATGCGGTCAGAGTAGGCGCTGGCTAGATTGCTAATCGTTCGGGCCCACTCAACCGGCATGGCTTGTCGCGTCCTCACCTCCAATGCTTGCTCATAGGCGGCAATTGCCTGTTCAATGTTGTCGGCGCGTTCGCCCCGAATGCGGTTTCGATAAGCATTCGCCAGGTTCATCGTGGTGGTCGCCCACTCAATCGGCATAGTCTGTCGGGTTCTCACCTCCAGAGCTTGCTCATAGGCGGCAATCGCCCGCTCGATGTTGTCAGCGCGGTTGCCAAGCGGGTTTTGTGCCAGGCTGTTACCCAGTTCAATTTGCAGGGTTGCCCAGAACTGCGGGTCTTGCTCGCGGGACACCAGGGCCAAGGCTTGATGACATAGTTCTACATGGTGGGGCAAGTCGATCATGCGCGCGGGTTGAAAAATTTCTTGGATGATAGATTGCAAATCGTCAACGGTGCTCATTAGCTACCCTTTTCTAAGAGGAGCCAGATATCGACAACGAAGGCTGTCCACAGTGTGGGCAAGTCAAACTCGCGCGCTGCGCGTATGAGTGGGCCAAGATCAACTCTCCTGATGTGCGCAAGCCCTCAGTGTAATCTTATCACAACTCAAACGTGTGGCACATAACAATTTTATAACAGTTCATCCGAAACCGGGCTTGCCGGGTTGCGAGTTGGCGGGCTTATCTCTACAATATTGGCATTCCAAAGTGAGAAAAAGAAACACCCCCTGATGCTTGACGGCGCGGGGGCGTTCTCGTGGAGATTGCCGGCGGCGCGTTCGCGTGCGCCGCAGCTGCCGCCTAGTATAACATACCCGCGCCGCCCGACCAATTGCATCGATGAGGATCGACAACTTGGCTAAGCTGACCCTTTCCCAACTCGAAAGACATCTCTTTGCCGCCGCCGACATCCTGCGCGGCAAGATGGACGCCTCCGAATTCAAGGAGTACATCTTCGGGATGCTCTTCCTCAAACGCAGCTCCGACGAATTCCAGAAGCGTTACACTGAGATCATGGCCGAACAGCGCGACCGGGGCCGCAGCGAGGCCGAGGCTAAGAAGCGCGCCGAGAATCCCGACTACTATCAAGACCTGTTCTTCGTCCCGGAGCAGTCACGTTGGGCTTTCATCCGCGACAAGCTGCACGACAACGTCGCCGATGGGCTGAACCGCGCCCTGCACGCGCTCGAAGAGGAGAACCACAACGCGCTCGGCGGCGTGCTCCAGCACATCGACTTCAACCGCCAGGTCGGGCGCGCCCGCCTGAACGACCGCCAGCTTCGCGCCCTGATCGACCACTTCAACAAGCACCGCCTGCGCAACGAAGACTTCGAATTCCCCGACCTGCTCGGCGACGCCTACCAATACCTCATCGCACAGTTCGCCGACTCCGCCGGCAAGAAGGGCGGCGAGTTCTACACGCCGTCGGCGGTGGTGCGGCTGATGGTGCGCCTGGTCAAACCGGCGTCTGGGATGCGCGTGTACGACCCGTGCGTCGGATCGGGCGGGATGCTCATCCAGAGCCGGCAGTACATCGAAGAGACCGAGGGCGTGGACGCTGCGCGCAACCTCGCGCTCTACGGGCAGGACAGCAACGGCGGCGTGTGGTCGATCTGCAAGATGAACATGATCTTTCACGGCATTCTCAGCGCCGACATCCAGAACGGCGACACGCTGGTCGATCCGATGCACCGCGACGAGCACACCAACGAACTGCTGCACTTCGACCGCGTGCTCAGCAACCCGCCGTTCAGCCAGAACTACAGCCGGGACGGGATGCAGCACCCCGAACGCTTCCGCTACGGGTGGGCGCCGGAGGGCGGCAAGAAGGCCGACCTGATGTTTGCGCAGCACATGCTCGCGGCGCTGCGGTCCGGCGGCGTCATGGCGACGGTGATGCCGCACGGCGTGCTGTTCCGGGGCGGCGCCGAGAAAGACATCCGCGCCGGCTTCATCAAAGACGACGCGCTGGATGCGGTGATCGGCCTTCCGCCGAACCTGTTCTACGGCACCGGCATCCCGGCGTGCATCCTGGTGATGCGCTACCCCGGCGACAAGCCCGCCGGGCGCAAGGGCAAGGCGCTCTTCATCAACGCCGACGCCGAATACCACGCCGGCCGCGCGCAGAACTACCTGCACCCGGAGCACATCGAGAAGATCGCCGGCGCTTACGAGGCGTTCGCGGACATCCCCGGATACGCGGCGGTCGTGACGCACGAGGAACTGGCGGCCAACGACTACAACCTCAACATCCGGCGCTACGCCGACAACGCGCCGCCGCCCGAACCGCACGACGTGCGCGCGCACCTGGTGGGCGGCGTGCCGCGCGCCGAGATCGACGCGAAGGCGGACCTGTTCGCCGCGCACGGCTTCGACCCGGCGCGCGTGTTCACCGAGCAGGAAGACGGCTACGTGCGCTTCGGCCCGCACATCGATGCGCGCGACGCCATCAAGCCGGCGGTCGAGAGCGACGCCGGCGTCAAGGCGCAGGAGGCGCGGCTGTGGGAGGCGTTCAATGTGTGGTGGAAGGCCCAGACGGGCCGGCTGCGCAGCTTGCCCGAAACCGGCAGCCTCTACGCCGTGCGCGACGCCTACTTGCACAGCTTTGAGGCGGCGCTGCGCCCGGTGGGGCTGCTGGACCGCTTCAAGGTAGCGGGCGTGATCGCGGGCTGGTGGGATGCGATGCGCTACGATCTGAAGACGCTGGCCGCGAGCGGCTTCGATGGCGTGATCGACAGTTGGGTCGCGTCGTTGCGCGCGGCGCTGGAAGACGAAAACGACAAGACCAATCCGCTGGAGCACAAACTGGCGCGCCGGCTGCTGCCCGGCGACCTGGCGAAGGTTGCGCAGCGTGAGGCGCGCATGGCGGAGATCGACGCGGCGCTGGCCGAGGACGCCGAACGCGACGCGGAGGACGAGGGCGACGAAGGGCTGAGCGCGGAGGCGATCAAGGCGCTGAAGAGCGAGCAGCGCGACCTCAAGCGCGCGGTGAAGAAGCTGGAGAGCGAAGCGCTCGACCGGCTGGACGCGGCGCGCGCCGGCCTGTCTCTTGAAGACTGCGCGGCGCTGGTGTTGGACCTGGCGCGCGCCGATCTGCGCGCCGAACTTGACCGCTACGTGACCGCACATCGGCAGCAGGCGGCAGCGGCAGTGGAGAACTGGTGGGACAAGTACCGCGTGGCGCTGCGTGATTTGGAGGCGGAGCGCGGCGCGGCGGCGGCGAAGCTGGGTGAGTATTTGCGGGGGTTGGGGTATGAGTGATATCCACCCTCAAAACTGGTATGAAACAACTCTTGGCAATCTCGCTGAGTATATAAACGGGTATGCGTTTAAACCGGATGACTGGGATACGGTTGGATTGCCAATCATTCGTATTGAGCAAATGAAAGACCCGGAAGCCGACTGCGATTACTATGATAAACCTATCCCATCGCGCTATTTGATTGATACTGGAGACTTGATCTTTTCTTGGAGCGCGACGCTCGCAACGCTTGTATGGAAACGTGGACCTGCTATTCTAAACCAACATCTTTTTAAAGTAGTGCCGACCGTAGACACGGACGCTCATTTTCTCCACCATTTACTAGAGTTTTTGATGGATGACTTGGCAGCCGAAACGCACGGTTCGACCATGCAACATATTCGACGCTCGTATCTTTTGCCTTTCCCCGTCACTGTCCCTCCTCTCCCCGAACAACGCCGCATCGCCGCCATCCTCGACGCCCTCGACGCCGCCATCCGCCACACCGACGCGCTGATTGCCAAGCTCAAGCAGATCAAGGCCGGCCTGCTCCACGACCTGCTCACATGCGGCCTGGACGACAACGGCGAACTCCGCGACCCGGTCGCGCACCCGGAGCAGTTCAAGGAGTCGGTGGTGGGGAGGATTCCGAGGGAGTGGGAGGTTGCTGCGCTTCGATCAATATGCGAAAAGGTAACTGACGGTGCGCACATGTCCGTGCAGACAAGCCCGTCAGGTGCAATACCTTTCCTCTACGTATCTTGTATACGCGACGGCTGTGTATGGTGGGATCGCGCAGCCCGAATAACTAAGCAAGTTTACAGTCAAGTTTCCAAAGGGCGAGAACCCAAATCCGGATTAGTTTTATATACAATCGTCGGCTCGTATGGTCATGCGGCTGTGGTTGAAGATGATCGCTTGTTCAGTTTCCAACGGCATGTTGGTTATGTAATGCCAGATATCAGTCGCATAATGCCTCAGTTCCTGGCAGCTTGGCTAAACAGTTTACAGGCACGAGCGTATGCCGATAAGGTTGCTCTTGGGAACGCTCAAAAGACAATCATACTTGGCGCACTTACAAGTTTTCCAGTAGTGTATCCAGATTTGCACGAGCAGAAAAGAATTGTGGAGTTCCTTGAGGCTCACGACTCCCGCCTCCGCGCCGAAGAAGCCTACCGCGCCAAGCTCGCGCTGCTCAAGCGCGGCCTGATGGACGACCTGCTCACCGGGCGGGTGCGCACCACCGGGGATGGGTTTACGGATGAGCGTTAGGATTGTCGGTCGTGAAACCTTCGGCGGCGGCGATGGTGAGCAGCCTGTTATCGGCGCTGACGAAACTCACCGGCGCGTCGAGCGTCGCCGCTGCCTGCAATGCCGAAGCAAGCTGGAGCGCGTCGAGGGCGCGCAAGGGGTGGCGGTTCGGTAAATCATGGGCAAGAGCGCATACCCGGCTGTCCAAAGGGATAACCAGGTACTTCTTGACTTCGATGTGAGTAAAAACGGTATCCAGCAGACGCCTGACCTGGGTACGGGTGAGCGTCCCTTCGCGGCGTCTGCGATTAAAAAGCGAGGACAGTTCAACAACCGCCAACTCGGAGATGATGGCAGTATTGCCGGCGGCAGGGTGCAGCAGGCTTTTAACCCAGGGCGACCCGGTCTCGACAACGTATACTTTAGCCAGCGCGCTGGAGTCGAAAAAGAACATACTCAATACAGCCCCCTGTCCTCGTCGATCAACTCCTCAGATGGGCGCGCGCCGGGCGGCAAAACGATCTGCTCAAGCTCTTCATCTGAGTACGGCTCCAGGTCGTCGGGAATGCCCAGGTCGGTGGCGAGCAGCCCCGCCGCCAGGAGCTTTTGGCGGGCGGCTTCGCGTTCGGCGTGCAGCGCTGCCCGATCCACCGGCTGCACAGGCCGGATCACCAGTTCAACCAGGCCGGTCGGAATCGTGTCCGGCAGGTTGATGACTAAACGGCGGTCTTCGCCGATAACAACCGAAAGGGTAATTGCATCCATGCAAGAAATCCTCTTTACAACCGTCAGCCTCATTATAACAGAGATTGGAACACCATGACCGGCCGGCCGCACAGCGAATACTACGACGTCGAGCTTCCGCTCATCGAGCAGCTCAAAAGCATGGGCTGGCAGCACATCGAGGGCGACCGCGACGTGGCGTACCTGACCGAGCGCGACGCCTTCAAACAGCCGCTCCTGTTGGGCCGGCTGCGTGCGGCGCTGGGGCGCATCAATCCCTGGCTCGACGCGGCGCGCATCGCCCAGGCGGTGATCGCGCTCGAACGTCTGCCGGCGGCGTCGCTGTTGGATGCGAACCTGGCCGCGACCGAGTTGCTGCTCAAGGGCGTGGTGCTCGCCGGCCGGCCCGATTTGCACGGCGGGCGCGACCAGACCGCGCACTACATCGACTGGGAGAACCTCGACAACAACGACTTCCTGGTCATCAACCAGTTCCGCGTCGACCCGCCCTGGGCGACCGGCAGCAAGGACCACATCCTGCCCGACGCGGCGCTCTTCGTCAACGGCATCCCGCTGGTGGTGATCGAGTGCAAGGCGCGCGACGCCGCCGAGCCGATGCTCGAAGGCATCAACCAACTGCGGCGCTACGCCAACCAGCGCGGTTCGGCGACGCCGGAGGGCGTGGAACGGCTCTTCTACTACAACCAGTTCACGGTCTCGACCCACTTCGACCGCGCCCGCTTCGGCACGATCAGCAGCACGGCCAAGCACTACCTGCCCTGGAAAGACACCAGCCCGGTCCCGGTGGCGGCGGTCGCGGCGGCGCTGGGCAAAGAACACCTCTCGGAGCAAGAGATGCTGGTCGCGGGGATGCTGCGGCCGGCGCACCTGCTCGACCTGGTGCGCAACTTCATCCTCTTCAAAGATTCCGACGGGCGCACGATCAAAATCGTCGGGCGCTACCAGCAGTTCCGCGCCGTACACGCCGCCGTCGCGCGCCTGCAAACCGGCGCGACGCGCCTCCAAGACGGCGAGTTCGACCGGCGCGGCGGCGTGATCTGGCACACGCAGGGCGCGGGCAAGAGCCTGACGATGGTCTTCCTGGTGCGCAAGATGCGCCGGTCGCCGGCCTTGCAGCGCTTCAAGGTGGTGGTCGTCACCGACCGGAAAGACCTCCAGGATCAGCTCCGCGCGACGGCGGCGCTCACCGGCGAGACGGTCACGACGGCGCGGAACACCAAGAACCTCAAAAGGCTGCTGCGTATGCCGGGGCCGGGCCTGGTCTTTGCGACGATCCAGAAGTACCAGGAGCGCGACCTCGAGCGGCGCCGGGGCAGCGCGGAGATTTTTCCAGAACTGAACGCATCCGAAGACATCCTGATTCTGGTGGACGAAGCGCACCGCTCGCACACCAACGACCTGCACGCGAACCTGGTCCGGGCGCTGCCCAACAGCGCGCGCATCGGCTTCACCGGCACGCCGATCCTGCTCGAAGACCGCAAGAAGACCGCCGAGATCTTCGGCCCGTTCATCGACAAGTACAAGATCATGGAGTCGGTCGCGGACGGCGTAACCGTGCCGATCCTGTACGAGGGGCGCATGGCCGAGGCGATAGTCGAGGGCGCGGAGACGCTGGACGGCCTGTTCGAGCAGTTCTTCACCGGCTACACGCCGGAGGCAAAGGAGAAGCTCAAGGCGAAGTATGCGACGCCGGCGGCGGTGCTCGAAGCCGAAGAGTTGGTCACGGCGAAGGCGCGCGACATGCTGCGGCACTACGTGCGCGTGGCGCTGCCGGGCGGGTTCAAGGCGCAGGTGGTGGCGGTGAGCCGGCGCGCGGCGGTGCGCTACCAGGCGGCGCTGGAGCGTGCGCGCGATGAACTGGTAGCCGAAGCGGCGGCCATCGACCCGGCGCTGCTGGCGCTGGACGCGGAAGCGCTCGCGGCCCGGGGCGAAGATGCGCAAACCCGGGTCGCCGCACGCCGGCGCCTGGACGATGTGCGCCGGCTGGAGTTTGCGGCGGTGATCTCCGCCGAACGCAACAAAGACCCGAAGGCGTGGCGGCGCTGGACCGACCGCGCCAACGTCGACCGGCACATCGCCGACTTCAAGAAGTCGTTCGCGCACGAAGACCCGGCGCAGTGCAGTCCGCTGGCGTTTCTGTGCGTCAAGAGTATGCTGCTGACCGGCTTCGACGCGCCGGTCGAGCAGGTGATGTACCTGGACCGGGGGATGCGCCAGCACGACTTGCTCCAGGCCATCGCGCGCGTCAACCGCACCGCCGATGGCAAAGAACACGGCCTGGTGGTGGACTATTACGGCATCACGCGCCGCCTGGAGGAAGCGCTCTCGGTCTACAGCGCGGAGGACGTGCAGGGCGCGTTGACCGGTCTCCGGGATGCGCTGCCGGCGCTGCGCGACCGGCACGCGCGGGCGCTGGCGGTCTTCGAGGCGCGCGGTCTCAGCCTCGACGACGAGGAAGCGTGCGTGGCCGCGCTGCGCGACCCGAAGCTGCGCGCCGAGTTCGCCGCCCGGCTGAAGCTTTTCCTGGCGAGCATCGACACGGTGCTGCCGCGCCCGGAGGCGCTGCCGTACCTGCCGGACGCGCGGCGGCTGGGCTGGATCAACCGGGCAGCGGCGAACCGCTACCGTGACCTGCAACTCGACCTCGATGGCATGGGCGAGAAGGTGCGTGCGCTGATCGACGCCTCGATCCGGGCGCGCGGCGTAGACCCGAAGACGCCGCCGGTCTCGATCCTGGACCCGAATTTCATCCGGGTCGTGGAGGGGCACCCGTCGGCGCGGGCGCGGGCGCTGGAGATGCAGTACGCCGTGCAGTATCACATCAGCACGCACCTGGAGGACGATCCGGTGTATTACCGCAAACTCAGCGAGCGTTTGCGGGCAATCCTGGAGCGTTTCAAAGACAACTGGGATGCGCTAGAGGAAGAACTGCCGGCGCTCGTGGCCGAAATCCGGCAAGGGCCGCCGCAGCGCGAGGAGTACGGCCTGGACGCCGTGCAGACGCCGTTCTTCCACGTGCTGCTCGATGCCGCCGGCGCCGGCGGTGCGGGCCGGCGGGAGGCGCTGGCCGCGCGCACGGTCGAACTGGTTGAGCATCTCCGGCAGGAGATCAAAGTGGTGGACTTCTGGCGCAACCTCCAGGCACAGAACGTGCTGCGCGGCTGGATCGTGCGCAGCTTCCTGGACGAGTACGACCTGGCGCCGTTCGATGCCCAGGGCGCCGTCGCGGACTTGCTGGTCGATCTCGCACGGCGGCATCACGAGGCGCTGGTCAGATGAGCGAGACGCTGGTGATCGGCGACCTGACGTTCGAGGTGCGGCGCAGCGCGCGGCGCACGACGCTGGGCCTGACGGTGGACCGCGACGGCAGTCTCATCCTGGCGCTGCCGGCGGACTGCCCGGCGGAGCGCGCCGAGCGGTTTGCGCGCGACAAACTCGTCTGGGTGTACACCAAGCTCGCGGAAAAAGACGATCTGGCGAAACCCGCGCCGGCGAAGCAGTACGTCGGCGGGGAGGGGTTCTACTACCTGGGGCGCAGCTACCGGCTGCTGCTGGTCGACCCGGACCCGGCGCGCGCGTTTCTGCCGCCGCTGCGCCTGTTCCAGGGGCGCTTTCTGCTGCGCCGCGACGCGCAGTACGACGGGCGCGCCCACTTCATCGCGTGGTACACGGCGCACACGTGCGGGCGGGTCACGGAGGCGGTCGGACGCTACGCGAACCGGGTGCAGGTCCGGCCGGCGGCGATCCACGTCATGGACCTGGGAGCGCATTGGGGATCGTGCGGCGCGGGCGGCGCGCTGAACTTCCACTGGCGGGCGGCGATGCTGCCGCCGCACGTCATCGAGTACGTGGCGCTGCACGAACTGGTGCACCTGCACGAGCCGGATCACGGCGCGGGGTTCTGGGCGCGGGTGGCGCGCGCCATGCCGGACTACGAAGCGCGCCGGCGCTGGCTGGATGAAAACGGCGCGCGGTTTGCATTGTGAGGAGTGGTGATGCAGACAACTCCTTTGGCGGAATTGTTTCCCAGGATCGTCAACGCCTTGCTCCCGCACATGACTACGGTCAAGCTGCGGGAGAGCTGGCTGGCCCAGGCGTTTTGCTTTGCCTGGCGACCGCTTTACGACGGGATCGAGCGCGAGGGCGACCCGGTCGTCTTTACCACTGCGTGCGTCCAAAAGCTGCTAGAGTTTGGCTGCCTGCCGAACCAACCCAACCAACACGCCGCCGCGCAGCTGCTCAGCGTCGTGCGCCCGGCGCATGGCGTCGATGGCGCGGAGATCGACCGGTTGATCGCCGCGCTCAACGGCCTTTGTGCGGAAGCGCAGCCGCTCGCGCCGGCGCGCACGCCGGCTGCGCCGCCCGACGCCCCCATCCAGACGCTCAAGACCCCCGCCGGCCAGCGCACGCCGACCGTCTTCGTTAGTTACTCGCGGCAGGACACAGCCTTTGTCGAACGCCTGATGCACGACCTCCAGGCGGCCGGCCACGCCTGCTGGATCGACACGACCGACATCAAAGGCGGCGAGGAGTGGGTGCGCGCCATCGCCGACGGCATCAACAACTCGTATGCGTTCATCAGCGTGGTGAGCGAAGCGGCCAACGCCAGCCGGTGGGTGCGGCGTGAGTTCTTGTGGGCCGACGCGAAGGACAAGCTGATCTTCCCGGTGCTGGCCGAGAGCTGCGAGACGCCGTTGTATATGATCGACCGGCAGGCGGTCCCGCTGCACGAGAACTACGCGCGCGAACTGCACAAGCTGCTGGCGGCTCTCCCGGCGCCGGCTCTCGCCGGATCCGGCGAAGCTGCGCCGCGCGCGACCTCGCACGTCAAGGGGCGGCGCGCACTGGAGATGGAATACCTGGACCGGCTGAGGTTCGAGGAGACGGTCAACACCGAGCCGTATACCCCGATGGCCGGCGTGACCCGGCACGCGCTGCGCCATAAGATCGCGCTGCGCCCCGCCGTCATGCGCCCGGAGTACGCAGTGCTGCGCCGCATGCTCGAACCACATGGCAACCGGCCGGCGCAAGAGACGCTCAAGTTCGAGGACATCATCGAAGCGATCAGACAAATCCGGCGCACGGCGCTGCTCGGCGAACCCGGCTCCGGCAAGACGACGACGCTCTGGAAGCTGGCGCACAACATGGTCGAGACGGCGCTTGAAGACCCGGACGCGCCGATCCCGGTGCTGGCGCGCCTGGGCCGGTGGACCGATCCCGGCGAAGCGCTGCCTGCATTCATCGCAAGAGAACTGGGCGGGCTGGGCGTGTACTTCGACACGCTGCTCAAGGAGAAGCGCGCGGCGCTGCTGCTGGACGGGCTGAACGAGATTCCCGTAGACCAGCGCGACGCCAAAGCGCGCCAGGTCAAGGCGCTGTTCGACGCCAACCCCGGCCTGACAACGGTGGTGAGCTGCCGGGAGCAGGACTACACCCTCGACCTGGGCTTCGACCGCACCGTCATCACGCCGCTCGACCCGCTGCGCATCCGCGAGTTCGTGACGCGCTACCTGGGCGAGGAGGAAGGAGAGACGCTGTTCTGGAAGATCGCCGGGGACGAAGCGCACGATTACGAGCAGCGTTTCCGTAAAGAAGTGGCGAGTCAAGTCGAAGACTGGCAGCAGGTCTTTTGGATGGCAGGCACGCTGCCGGAAGGCCTTTGGTTTGTTGGGTGGAACAACTGGAAGCGTTTGCGCCAACAGCCGCGCAGCCTGATGGCACTGGCGCAGAATCCCTACATGCTGATGATGATGGCGCAGGTTTACTGTGAAAGGGGCGATTTGCCCGACAACCGGGGGCAGCTTTTCGAGGACTTCGTGAACACGCTTCTGCTCCGCGAGAAGATCGCCGAAAAAGACACCCAAGACCGGATCGCCATCACGCTCCAGGCCAGGACGCTGCTCGACGCGCTGGCGGCGCTAGCTTACGCGATGCAGATACAGCGCGGGCAAGAGGATGAAGGCGGCGCGGTCACGGCGCGCCGCTTCCTGGACGACCGCCTGCTCTACCTGGCCGGCAGCGCCAGCCTCCTGGCGGTCGATGAAGAAATCCGGTTCACGCACCAACTGCTGCAAGAGTACTTCGCCGCGACCTGCATGCAAGCCGAGATCGACGCGGGCCGGCTGGAGGCGCGCGCCATCTGGCAGCCGGCGCGCTGGTGGGAGCGCACCAACTGGGAGGAAACCGCGATCCTGCTGGCGGGCCTGTACAGCGACGACTGCACGCGCGTGCTCGAATGGATAGCAGATGCGAACCCGGAGGTCGCTGCGTGGTGTGTGGACCGCAGCGGCGCGCACACGCCGCCGGCGACATTGGAGCGCCTCCGGGCGGCGTGGCTCCCGCGCCTGACCGATCTCAAGCGCGACCCGCACCCGGCGGCGCGCGCGGCGGTGGGGCGGGCGCTGGGATTGCTCAACCTGGACAACCGCAGGGGCGTGGGCCTGCGCGCTGACGGCCTGCCCGACATCGACTGGGTGACCATCCCGGCGGGCAAATTCATTTACCAGAACGGCAAGCGCCTACATTTAGGAACCTTCGACATTGCGCGTTACCCGATCACCTACGCGCAGTTCCAGGCGTTCATCGACGCGCCCGACGGCTTCGGCGACGACGAGTGGTGGGAGGGCCTGGCAAGGCGCGAGGCGCAGCCCAGCGAGCAGTATTTCAAATACGCCAACCACCCGCGCGAGAACGTCTCGTGGTACGACGCGATGGCGTTCTGCCGGTGGCTGAGCGCGCGGCTGGGCGATGAGGTGCGCCTGCCGAAAGAGGAGGAGTGGGAAAAGGCCGCGCGCGGGACTGACAGGCGGGCGTATCCGTGGGGGAACGAGTTCGACGCAAACAAGTGCAATGTACTTGAGACAGGCTTGGGGCAAACAAGTGCGGTCGGCATATTCCCGCAAGGCGCGTCGCCCTACGGCGTCCTAGATGTAAGCGGCAATGTCTGGGAGTGGTGCCTGAACGAGTATGAGAACCCGGCGAGCACCGGGCCGACAAGCAATGCCCTGCGCGGGCTGCGCGGCGGGTCGTCGATTGGCAATGAGAGGAGCGCCTGCGTCGCGTTTCGCCTCGACCTCCTGTTCCGCTTCTTCAACCGCGGGTTTCGGGATGTGCGCCCCCATTCTTCTTAATGGCTTCATATCTGAACTCTGTTACTCTGACCTCTGAAACTCTGACTCCTCTGCCCTCTGGGGGT
>JAFGMM010000172.1 GCA_016927535.1 Anaerolineae bacterium | reverse complement strand
GATCACGACGCTGGCGATCACGAGGAACCAGATCGACCAGGGGCGTCCCCAGAAGGGGATTTTGTCGCGCGAGCGTTCTTTGGCGCGGTCGCGGAAGTTGTCACGAAGAGGTGGGGGATTGAGGAGACGGTATTCCGCCTCGAACTGCTTAAGCACTTGGTCGCGGATTTGAGCGCGCCGGCCTGTGGTTAGGCCTTTGGTTTGTGTTGGCATTTTGTGAACCTCCAAACTTGATGTGCTTTGGTGAAAAATATCGAGGTGGAACTGTTTAAAAATTAATTGAGATCACCTCCTTGGCTGCCTTGACTAGCTTTAATGCTAGTATGAGACGATAAGAAAAATGGAGTCGCTAAACTCCATACTAGTGTTGAGGCTAGTTTAGCTGTTTATTTCGGGAGTGTCAAGAGAATCTTTGCTTTGAGGACCAGCAGTGGGAACATCATCGCGATTTTGTTGGCGTTCGACATAGGTAGTGAGACTATCACGCTCAATGAAGTAGAAACGTCCCGTTTTTTTCACTTTGAATGGGCATTTATCACCAAGCCGAATAAGCTGGCGTAGATATTCAGAGTTGTACCCCGTTAGCTCTGCCGCTTCGGGTACCATTAACCATTCGCCGGGCATTGTTTCTTTATGGCTCCAAGCTGATGTGCAATTAAAGGTTTATTGCTTTAGCTTACCATTCTTGGAGTTGCAAACCAAACTTGAAATTAAGCAGACTTTGGCCTTGCAAGCTGCTTCTGCCTCAGCTGATGTGAGTGGTTGTTTAGAGGTATGTGATGTGGTGTTGACTGCCAAAGCGCACGCAACGCGCGAACGCTGCCGCCGGCGTAACGCTCGCACGCGCGGCGACGGCGAACGCGCGCATTTGCGAAACGTCCCACCCGGCGACCATCCCACCCCGCTCGTCCGCGCCAGAGGCGCGGCGTTTCGGACACACGGACGCGACACCGACGCACAGGACGCACGCCCAGAACGTCCCGCCTACCTATCCCACCCCATGCGCCCGCGCATCTAGCGCGGCGTTTCGCTTCGGACGGACGTAACGTGGCGGATTTGCGAGCGCACGATACGAACGCACAGCGCGCAACGACAACGCACGCGGCGCGCACGACGAGCGCATGCGGACGCCGTTCGTTCGTCCCACCCAAATTGGTTTCCCACCCCGTTTCGCCGCGCCTGCGGCGCGGTGTCGGAGCGGTGGAGATGTCAAAAAATGATGTAAAGAAATCAAAAAATGCCACGCTCTATATCCTATACCCTCCTCAAAATGCGCCTGATTTTTTGACATTGCTGTATAAGCCTCACTAACAATCCGGCCATGCATTACTGGCGACGGTGTGCGGCATTGCGCACGCCGCCGAACGCATGAACGTGCGAGCACACATCGGACGCAGCGCCAACGAAACGCAACGACGATGAGCGACGGGCGCGGGGGGCGGCGTGCGAGCGCACGCAGACGCCGTTCGTGCGTCCCACCCGATTGGTTTCCCCACCCGCTCGCGCGCCTCCGGCGCGTGTTCGTTTGGAGCCTGGCACCGAATAACACTATAGTCCACCATCATGTTTGGAGCCTGGCTCCAAACGGCCGCGTTTTCGCTGGGTGGGGCCGATTTCGCTCGCGCGAGTAAAATACTATAGTCCCCCATCTGATTTGTCGCGGCGCGACAAATCGTAAAATCGCCCTTTTTAAGCACTGCACTAATCGATTCATTGGCGATTTTCGCACATATCACAACTATAACTTTAACACTACCGCGATAAATATAACACCGTAAACGCGAGAAATAATTCATGGTCAAAACCCGTTTCCGAAGGTGTAGTACGAGATACCGGCCAATTTCTCGCGCAGCATATCCTCGATGAAATCGCGCTCAGACTCCAAATCGGCAAGCGTTTCCTGCGCCAGACTGAGCGCTTGCGCCGGCGGCTTGTCAATCCCGCTGCGGACCTGGGTCACGAACAGACCGACCATCTCGTCTTTTGACCACTTAGGACGGCGAAGCTCATCGACGTTGGTTATCCAACGATACTGATATTCGATCATCCACCCCAGCAGCCAATCCAACCCATGCCAATATCGGCGCATGATGGCGATGATGTCGTCTAGCGCTCTGGGCGACGCAACGCCGAAGGTGCGCAGCAAACCGCGCCGGTGCTCGGTTTCAGGGTTGGGGGTGTGCTTTTCCGGCACATCAACCTGTGCTTTTGCAGCACTTTCAGCCGCTGGGCTGTGCTGCTGCGGCACACTTTCGGAGTCTGAAGGATGATGTTGTTGTAGAGCATTCAAGATGAGACGAATCGCATCAACAACATCAACAGAGACTCCCAGATGGTGTGCCGCAGCAGCACGGGGGTTGGCCTCAGATGTGCTTTTACGGCACGGTTCCTGTGCTTTAAAAGCACTCCTCGGATGGTACTCGCCTGCGTAAAGTTTATACGAGCGCCGCCCATATTGGTCCGGTTCGCGCACCGCGAGGATCAACCCGCCCCGGTGTAGGCAGTCGATCGCTTCGGCGATGCACTGGCGGTTGGGCTTGAGCGCTTTTTCGGCGTCGGAGAGCGAGACGGCGCGCGTCCAGCCGTCCGCGTTTTCGACCTGACCTTGCAGCCAGCCGAAAACATTGGCGGCGATCCGGCTTCCCGCGCCGTCGAGATGAGATATCTTTTCGTAAACCTTGCGCTGGAGATCGGCGCGGATGGCGAAGTAGCCGACGTTGGGGATTGTGGTGTGCTGCTCCGGCACATCCCCCTGTGCTTCTTCCGCAGTCGGTGTTGAGCCATTCTTTGATTCAGGCAAGCGAAACTCAACCTGTCCGACTTTGAGCGTGCTGGTGAGAAATCCGGTGACTTTCTCGACGCCGTATGTTTCGATTTGCTCCAGGCATCCGGCGTCAGCCAGTGTGATATGCAGCACGCTATCGCCGTTCTTGGCGAGCGTCGCATTCAATAGCGCCGGGTAGACGGCGACCCGCCCGTCGCGAAGCTGGCTTAAGGCAGTCGCCCAGTCACGCTCTAGAGTCATTTCTGCCCCCTCCCGGACGACTGTTTCCGATTCCCGTGTACAATTTGCCACACACGCTGTACCGAAATACCGTAGGCTTTGGCAAGGTCGGACAGCGTTTCGCCTGCTGCGTGTCGCGCGCAGATTTCTTCGTTTCGTGCGCTTTTCTTTGGGGATTTGTTCGTTACAGGTGCTCTGGGCGGGGGTTTTTCCGAGTATAAATGTGAGAGAGTACAGCGCGCGGCGTCTTCAAGGCAGGTAAATGGTCGGGGGAGAAAGCTCCTTGGGGGCATATCATTTTCCTCCTCGATTCAAGGGGAGGAATTTTCTTTTTCCCAACAGGCTCATTTCTCCGCCGTGGCTGCGAAGCAGGGATCAAGGATGAGGGAGAGCGAGTTCGCCACAATGGCGAAACAAAAGCGATGTAATTATTTGACACAGGGTTGAAAATTTTGTCAGATCGAGGCGCTTCGATTCGATGATTTGATCAAAGGGAGTATAGCGCGCACTTCCTGCTCCAGGCGATCCGGCGTCGCAATTTCCCATGTCATGCAGCGGTTTGGTGGACGCCGCCACCACTCATTGAGACAAAAGTCAATGACTAAACGTCCTTCCGCCGCATAAAACTTCACGGTTTCAATGCGATTGCCGCCTGTTCGGAAATACTGCCCATTCCAATATATCTCTGTTTCTCCCAAAGCGACTGTACCGGGTGGAGTCTGATAGTTCTTGTGCGCAGCGGTGACGTTTCCCCAAGCGACGGCGCCTCCTAGAACACCGCCTGCCAGCACGCCAATTGCCGTCGGCGCCCAAAAATCGAACTGCCCTTCCATCGCTCCCAGCACGCCGACTAACGCTCCAGCAGCGCCCAAGAGTAACGTCATACATCCACACTGAACTTTCCACTCGCCTTCAGTTTCACGGCGCGCCGCTTCTTGCAGATCATGCCACTCCGCCGGTGTGTAAGTCCAACGCAGCAAGGGGCGAGAACTGTTAAGAAATTCTTTTGCCTGCGCTGCTTGATTGCGTACCATCAGCCAGATGACGCCCTGCGTCAGCAACAGAATGCACTCCAAAGCGATTGCGCCGCCCAGCAGAACCCAACCCGCTTGATTATCCGTGAGTACCATAACGGCTCCGATAATCAGCGGCGCTAAAACCACGCCTATCACGGGCCAGAGCGCAAGTAAACTTGTTTGACGGGGGTTCTCAGTATGGGGATTCATTCTTGGTTTCTGGGTTTGTTTGCCATCTTTTGTGGTTTAGCTCTGATGCGAAGGCGGGTTCTCGCCAACATCGCGCGTGAGCAGCCCTGAAGCGGCGGAAAGCTCTTGCATTTCGCGCGTGATTTTTGGGCGCGTCGCCATTTGATCGTCCGTCGTCAGTTCGTCGATCAGCCGCTCAATGTTCTGACTGGCGGCTTCCACCAATTGATGTCGCGCCCGGTGTTCGGTTTGATTCCGCCGATCTGTTGTTCTAGCTGCTCACCGCCTTAACCGACGCCTTCGAGCGCGTCTCCTGGAGCGGCAGCGACGCCGGCCGGCGCGCAAGGATATCGAGCGACAGGTCGATGACCTCCTGCGCCTCGCGCGGCGAAAGGCAGCCCACCGTAACCATATCCTGTTCGCGGATGGTATTCCAGACGAAGTTGAGCGCCTGGAACGGGCGAAGCTGCCCGGCAGCCATCGGCTTGATGGTCATGACCGGCTTCTGCGCTTTCTGGATCATCCGCGCGATCCAATCCACTTCGATTTGCATCAAGAAACCCATCGCGTTGTAGATCGAGATGTACATCGCTATGTCCAGCCCGGTCTCGTCGGCGTAGATGATCGCCTCCGGCATGTGCGTGCTGAGGCCGGGGATCATGTCGCGCTCGCGGATCAACCGGCAAAGCTGGTCCATCTTGCGGATGCTGCGCGTGCAGCGGTCTACCATCGCGTCGGTGGTGGCCTGGTGCGGCATACAGAAGGCCGGCTTGAAGGTGGCGGTCTCGTCCAGAACGCGCTTCACCTCGTCCGGGTCGAAGCCATCCACGGGCGTCTGCGGCGAAACCGGGAACATGGGTGTAGCGACCACAATCGCGCTGGTGCCGGTGCGGTCTTCGGCCTCGGCAATCGCTTCGCGCAGCAGCGGCACCCACGACGGCCCCATGATCGTATCCACGCCGGCGCGGAAGAAGACCTCGATCACGTCAGCGATGGCCGAGCGGTCCATGTGCGATTTAATCAGGTGATCTTTGGCCGGGGTAGTGTGGCTAAAGCCCAGGAACCAGTTTGTCCCGATGATGAGCCGGGATAGCGACACGCCACCAACCATTGTACGAGGGAAACTGCTCATAACCTCTACTGTGCTCCTTAATGACCTATTTGCTATTCGTGTAGTTATACAGGCCGGCGGCCACGCCGGCTTGGTGCAGGGGCGGGTTTCAAAAGCCGCCTCTACTTGCCGGGCGGCAGTCTCAAAAGCCGCCTCTCCCCGCGCAGGCGTTGCGCAGAGGGTGAGGTTGCTCGGTTCTATTCCAAACCGGTATAGCGCGCCGCCAGGATCAACGTGTCGTCGGTGCCCCGGCCATATTCCTCGAAGATGTCGTTAACGATCTGCTGA
Organism: Anaerolineae bacterium; assembly: GCA_016927535.1. Taxonomy (GTDB): domain Bacteria; phylum Chloroflexota; class Anaerolineae; order Aggregatilineales; family JAFGMM01; genus JAFGMM01. Next base: position 14,595 of record JAFGMM010000172.1, on the reverse strand, counting down.
AGCTGGGTGACCCTATCGAACGCCAGGTTATCGGCAAAGCCCCGGCGCACGCCGTCGGTAGTAAATAACAGCGTGTCGCCTAGCGCGAGATCCAGCACGGCGGGGCGCAGCGTCGGAATCTGGTAGCCCACCACGCCGCCGCGCAGCAGCAGCCACTCGCGCGGTCGTTCGGCCCTGGGGTTGGCGCGCAGCAGCAGCCCGCGCACGTTGCCCACGCCCAGCCAAGTCAGCCGGGCCGCGCGCAGATCGAAGGTCGCAAGGCTGGCGACCACGCCGCGCGTGCCGCGCAGTTCCTCGTGGCAGCGGCGCAGCAGCGGCGCCACCGATTCGTAAGGGTGCGCCTCCATCACCGCCACCGCCGCCTTGGCCGCCGCCGCCGCTCTCACGCCGTGCCCCAGCCCGTCGATGACCGACACCAGCGCGCCGCTGTCGAATACCTTGACCACGTATTGGTCGCCCGATTCGATTTCTCCGGCGACCGCCTGCGCCCGGACCGCCCACTCGATACCTGTGCTCATCGCGCCCTCTTCCACTTCGTCATCACTACTGTCGTACCTCGTCCAACTTCAGAAATAATATCAAACTCGTCTACCAGCCGCTTGGCGCCCGGCAGCCCCATACCCAGGCTGTCGCTGGTTGTGTACCCATTTTGCAACGCCAGATCGATGTTAGGGATCCCCGGCCCCTGGTCACGGGCCACAGCCTGGACCCCCTGCCGGCTTTCGTCCTGGATGCGGCGCAAGACCATTTCGCCCTGCACCGCATATTTAACAATATTGCGCGCAATCTCGGCAATTGCAATGTTGAGTGCAGTCTGCTCGCCGGGGTCGAAGCCCGCTTTCACGGCCAGCGCGCGCGCCCGGTGGCATACCAATATCACATCGACCTCGCGGTAAACCGGCGTGATGCTCTCTTCTATAATAATAATTTTTTGCGAAGTGTCTGCCACCCTGCCACCTTTATTGCCTTCCATTGTCCTCGATTAAGGCAATTTTAACTGTTCATAGTACCCTCCTATTCAACTTCTTGCCAGAATCGCCGGCCCGTGATGCCGCCCGCGCGCCAGGTTCACCATATCGGCGAGCATGCCGTAGCCGGTCGTGCGCGGCGAGGGATCGTGCTCGATGATGGTGAGGTTTGGCAGCACGTCGGTGTAGTAGCTGACGATGCTGGTCGCGCCGCGCACCTGCGCCGCCGGGTCGGTGCCGGGCAGCCGGGCCGGGCGCACCGAGGCTTTGACTTCGCCGTCTTCGCGCCATGCCTCGCACAGCAGCTTGAAGTGATCGCCGGCCTGCGCCGCGCCGCGCACTATCTCCGGCTTCAGGTGGCGGATGCCCTCGCGGTCCACGTCTTGCGGGCGCAGGTCCGCGCCCATGACCACATTGGCGAGCACCACGATCTTAACGGTCGCGTCCCAGCCATCGACATCGGCGGAGGGGTCGGTTTCGGCAAGGCCGGCCGCCTGCATCTCGGCGAGCGCCGCTTCGTAAGACAGCCCCTCCTCGATGCGGCAGAGGATGCCGTTGGTGGTGCTGTTGAGCACGCCGCGTATCCGCTTCACGTGGACGCCGGGCAGCCCCTCGCGCGCGATGCCCAGCACCGGCGCGCCGTCCATCACCGTGCTCTCGAAGAAGAAGCCGACGTCTTTGGTCCGGGCGAGCGCGCTTAGCTCACGGTAGGCGAAGGCGACCGGGCCTTTGTTGGCCGTGACCAGGTGGCGGCCGGCGCTGAGCGCGGCACGGGCGTAGTCGGTGGCCGGCTGGCCGGTGCGCGGGTCGAGCCAGATCGACTCGAAGACCAAATCGGCGGGGCAGGCGCGGATAAACTCGACGCCGGCATCGGGCCGGGATGGCGCGCCGCCGGGCAGCGCCGCCAGCGCCTCGCCCTTTGCTACCAGCGCCAGCGCCTCTCGCACATCGACGCCCTTCGAGTCGATGACCTGGCCCCGGCTGCGCGTGGCGATGCCGGTCACGGTGTAGGTAAGGCCGAATTGTGCCTCCAAGACGGGCGCTTTCTCGACCAGCAGCCCGGCCAGCGCGCGCCCGACATTGCCGAACCCCAGTAACGCGACGTTCAGGTGCATGTATCTCTCCTGAAAGTAAGATTTGTGACCGCGAATAGTGCTAATCGCGCGAATAAACTTTTCATTCCCTGTGTTCTCTGCGACCCACCCCCATGTTTTCGCGTATAATGTTGTAGTGTGTTAGAAAAAGCACAGGGAGGGCTTTATCTATGTCACAGCAAAAACCGCGCCGTTCGCTCATCCAACACTTGACCGTGATTGTCGTAGGCATCGTCGCCTTGATATACCTTATCAATCCTGCCGGTCCTATCGATTTGATCCCTGATGCATTTCCCGTAATCGGCAACCTCGACGATGCCACCGCTGCGCTTCTTTTGCTCAACGCGCTGCGCTTTTACGGCGTTGACCTGTCTAACTTGTTCGGCGCAACCCGGACCGAGGACACGGTGATCGAGGGCGAGTTTACCCATGTAGACGAGAACAACGCCGGCAAGCGCTAACATTAGCGAAGCGGCGCGCTCAATCCGGGATCTCGTAAGACTCGATATCGGGTATAGGATCGGGATAGCGTAGATCCATCGCTTCCATTGTATTAACCAAGACCTGCGACACCGCCAGGTTCCGGTGCCACTTGTGGTTTGCCGGGATGACGTACCAGGGCGCGGATTTGGTGTTGCAGCGCGTCAGCGCCTCCTCGAAAGCTGCCATGTAATCGCCCCAGCGCTTGCGCTCGTCCAGGTCGCCGGGCGCGAACTTCCACTGTTTCTCCGGCGTTCGCTGGCGTTCGCGCAGGCGTTCGGCCTGCTCCTCCTTGCTGATGTACAGGAAAAACTTCACGACGGTCACGCCGGCGTCGGCAAGCAGCCGCTCGAAGGCGTTGATGTGATCGTAGCGCTGGCGCCACACTGCCTCCGGCGCCAGGTTATGCACCCGCACCACCAGCACATCTTCATAGTGCGAGCGGTTGAAGATGCCGACCATGCCCCGGCGCGGCGCGGCCTTATGGACACGCCAAAGAAAGTCGTGCGCCAGTTCTTCCTCGGTCGGCGCCTTGAAGGAGGTCACCTGCACGCCCTGCGGGTTGTACGCGCCCATCACGTGCTTGATGGCGCCGTCTTTGCCGCCGGCGTCCATCGCCTGGAGCACGATCAGCAGCGCGTGTTTGTCCTGCGCATAGAGCATCTCTTGCAGTTCGCGCAGCCGCGCGAGGTTTTCGGCGGTTTGGGTCTTGGCGTCTTTTTTCTTCTTGTACGCGCCGGTAAAGTCGGGATCGAAATCTTTCAGACGAAAGGTCTCGCCGGGTGGGAGCGTGAACGGCTGGACGGTCATCGGTAGCCTCCTCCTGCTGGTGAATCGCGCATCATGTGCATATCATAATACCATTTGCGCGTTTTTAAGAAGTGGAACCGGGCCGGCGCTTGACCGAGCTTGACCGTCGGCGCCAACCCGGCTGCGTCGCAGTACACGGCGATGACGTTTACATGGGACGCCCATACGTGAGGAGATCACGCACAAAAAGGCCCGTCACATCGACGGGCCTTTGCATTCACAAGGGCGGGATCAGACTTCGAGGCGCTTGAAGTGCGGCAGGTAGTCGCGGTTCTGCGCCAACATCTCGTTGACCATCTGCTTGATCTCGGCCAGCGAAAGCACCGCCGCCGACAAGGGATCGTAGGCGCAGGCCAGATAGACTAACTCCGGGTCGCCGGTTAGCGCTGCCTCGACCGCCATCTCCTCGACCATCACGCTGACGTGGTTCAAGGCCACGCACTGCGGCGGCAGCGCGCCGACCGGCACCGCGTGGAAGCCGGCCTTATCGACGAAGACGGGCACCTCCACGCACACATCCTCCGGCAGGTTGGTAATCAAGCCCGTGTTCGGCACGTTGCCGTTGAAGTAGAAGATGTCGCCGCCCATCCAGGCGTTGATGATGTACGCAGCGTATTCGTGTCCACGCGCCAAGCTGAAGGGCCGGTCGCCGTCAAACCACGCCTTCACCTCGTCCTTCCAGGTATCCTCGCGCTTGCTGTATTCCTTGAGGATGTACGCATACTCGCCCGGATTCCAGCCGGTGCCGTGCGTGCAGTACTTCTCGATGAGGTCGGGGCGCTTGCGGAACCACCAGTTATACTCGGAGTTGTGCCCGCTCGATTCGGTCACGTAGTAGCCCAGGTGCAAAAACATCTCGTTGCGGACCTGCTCCTCGTTGTAGACCTCCGGGCGCTCGGTGACCGCCTTGTGGATCAGCGGGTAGGCGTCCTTGCGGTTCCACTCGTACTTGAGATACCAGGCCATATGGTTGATGCCGGCGCAGGTGTAGGTGATTTCCTCGAAGGGTGCGCCGATCCAGTCGGCCAACATCATCGCGGTGCCCTGCACGCTGTGGCACAGGCCGGTGATGCGCATGAAGCTTTCGCGCTGCATGGCGCGGCACAGCATCGCCATCGGGTTGGTGTAGTTGAGGAAGATGGCGTCCGGGCACTGGCGCTCGGCGTCCTTGATGATGTCCAGCATCACCGGGATGGTGCGCAGCGCGCGGAAGACCCCCGACGGCCCGCGCGTATCGCCCACATTGGTATCAATGCCGTACTTCTTGGGGATCAAAATATCGTGCTGCCACACATCCACGCCGCCGGCCAGGATGGTGCACAGCACCGCGTCGGCGTCTTTGAGGGCCTCGGCGCGGTCCATCGTCGCTTCGACGCGGGCGGGGTAGTTGCCCATGTCGATGATGCGCTGTACCGACTTCTGCGCAAACTCCAGGCGCTCGGCGTCGATGTCCATCAGCGCGAGGGTTGCGCCCTCTAGTAGGGGGAAGGTGAGGAGGTCGCGCACCAGGGTGCGCGTAAACCCCAGGCTCCCCGCCCCGATAAAAGTGATCTTCGTCATTGCCGTTTGCTCCTTACCGCGAGGTGATTCATTTGACCGGGCGCATTTTAACTGGTCGGGGAAAAAGATGCACTATTCGACGCTCGATCACCCAGGATAGCTCGATGGGCTGCCCCGACAACTTCAACTGCGAAAGATGCGCCACCTGTCAGTTCAACAAACCGGCAAGTTTGAGGCGCGGCGTCGGTTCGATCTGTTCGCGTTATTTGCGTTATTCGCGGTTGGAATCCGGCATCTCCAGGCGCTAAGTTAAAAGAAGATTAGAGATCGACAATCTCCGGTAAGGTGCGCCGCGCTGCTGCGTTCTATAGAACAGTAACCTTTTTTGAAGTCGTGAAGGAGAAACGATTAGATGAGTAAGCGATTTATCATGAGCGCCCTTGCGCTGCTGCTGGCTGCCGTGCCGGTTGGATTGACGGTCTCGGCGCGCGCGCAGGATCAGGAGCCCGATTTTACCGGCACCCAGCCCGCGCCGGACTTCCCCGGCGGGTTAGAGTGGGTCAACGTACCTGCGCCGCTCACCTGGGAGGCGCTGCGCGGTAAGGTGGTGCTGCTGGACTTCTGGACGTATGGCTGTATCAACTGCATCCACATCATCCCGGACCTCAAGCGCCTGGAGGCCGAATACCCGGACGAACTCGTGGTCATCGGCGTGCACAGCGCCAAGTTCGATAACGAAGGCGACACCGCGAATATCCGCCAGATCGTGCAGCGCTACGAAATCGAGCACCCGGTCATCAACGACAAGGACTTCATCGTCTGGCGCGCCTGGGGCGCGCGCGCTTGGCCGACCGTGGCCGTCGTCGATCCCGAAGGGATGGTCTTCGGCGGCGCATCCGGCGAGGGCGTGTACGAGCGCTTTAAACCGACCATCGAGGGCATGGTCAACCAGTTCGACGCCGAAGGTAAGATCAACCGTGACCCCATCGAACTGGCGCTCGAAACCGAGGCCCGCCCTGAAAGTCTGTTGGCCTTCCCCGGCAAGGTGCTCGCCGACGCGGACGGCGGTCGCCTGTTCGTCAGCGACACGAATCATAACCGCATCGTGGTCGCCGACCTGGCGACTTACGAGGTGCTGGATGTCATCGGCGGCATGGCGGCGGGCAGCGCCGACGGCGACTTTGCCGCCGCGCGCTTCGACAAGCCGCAGGGCCTCACGCTCGACGCCGCCGGCGCGGTGCTCTACGTGGCCGACACCGAGAACCACACGCTGCGCGCGGTTGACCTGGCGGCGAAGACCGTGACGACCGTCGCCGGCACGGGCGAACAAGTCTACGTGCGCACCGATCCGAACGGCGCGCCGGGCCTTCAGACGCCGCTTAACAGCCCGTGGGACGTGGAATATGTAAACGGCATCGTTTACATTGCGATGGCGGGGCCGCACCAGCTCTGGCGCTACGATGTGGCGAACGACGCGATCTACTGGCACTCCGGCAACCTGCGGGAAGGCATCGTCGATGGCCCGCACAGCCAGGCGCAGCTTGCGCAGCCCAGCGGCCTGGCAACCGACGGTGCCGCGCTCTACTTCGCCGACTCGGAGGCGAGCGGGATTCGCATCTCGGATATCGACCCGGCGGGCGGCGTGCGGACCATCGTCGGCGTTGGCCTGTTCGACTTCGGCGATGTGGACGGCGTGGGCGATGCGGTGCGCTTGCAGCATGCGCTGGGCGTAGAGTACGTGGACAGCGCGCTGTACGTGGCCGATACCTATAACAGCAAGATCAAGCGCATCGACCCGGCGACGCGCGAATCGGTGAGCGTGGCGGGCGACACGTCGGGCGGCTACCACGACGGGAGCTTTGCCGAAGCGCGCTTCGACGAGCCGGGCGGCCTGAGCTATGCGGACGGTAAGCTCTACATGGCCGACACGAACAACCACGTGATCCGCGTGCTCGATTTGAGCGCGCAGACCGTGAGCAGCGTCCGGTTCCCGAACCCGGCGGCGCTGCAAGCCGGTCGTGATATGACCGTGGTCGCGCCGGCCTTTACCGGCGACGAGATCACGCTTGAGCCGCAGGTCGCCGCGCCGGGCGACGGCGAGATCACGCTGGATGTGCAGTTCCCGGAGGGCTACAAGCTCAACGATATCGCGCCCTTCAGCGCCGAATGGCATGTCGATGGGCAGGTGGTGCAGCTTGCCGGGGAAGACCTGGTACAGCGCATCGTCGAGCCGGCCATGCCGCTCACCATCCCGGCGGTCTTCGCTGAGGGCAGCACCGAAATCGCGGTAGACCTGAACATCTACTACTGCGAAGCGATCAACGAGAGCCTGTGCTTCGTGGACCGGGTACGCATCCACATCCCGGTGACCGTCGGCGGCAGCGGCGCCGGTGCCGCGCTCCACGTGGAGCGCGTGGTGACGCCGCCGGAGGTCGAGGGATAGGCGTCCGCTTGTAGGGGCGGGGTTCAAAACCCCGCCCCTACCCAACCGCCAACCGCTAACCGCTCTAAGCTAATCGCTAACCGCTCTAAGCACCGGCACGGTGGCGTTTGCGACGGGCATCACGGCGATGCGGGCGCCCGCCGGCGCGCCGTCTAGCGCCTGATCGACCGCCTCCTGCACCGAGGCGGCGGGCGTCAAAAGCAGGCGGCGCACGAAGTCGGGCGCCATCTCCGAGACGAGCGTCACGCGCACCCGCGACGCATCGCGCGCAATCTGGTAAGCCTTGTGCGGGCCGACGCGGAAGCCTTCACGGGTGAAGCGCTCAAACACTTCGTCGAACGACTTAACGTCGTTGTCAAACATCCACCGCTCGTAGCCGGCGCTGCCGGCGCCGTCGGGACAGGCTGCGGCAAGGATCACCGCGCCGCCCGGCTTGGCGACCAGCGTCGCATGGCCGAGCGCCTTCTGCGCCTGGTATACGTTGATGTCTTTAGGGTGCCCGCCCGGTGACACGATCATCACGTCGTAGGGCGCGGCTACGCTCACTTCGCAGATTCCGCGCGCCTTTGGGATGCCCGCCTGCATCACGGCGCGCGGCTCCCCGGCGACCACTGCGACGATCTGTTTGCTGCGGTCCATGACCGTATTCAGCGCGAAATGCACGCCCGCCATGCGCCCGATTTCCTCGATATCCTGCCGGAGCGGGTTGTCTTCGTAGTGGCCCAGCAGTTCGCCGGGGTCAGCCATCATCGCGTGGTTATGGTTGATGGTCGCGCGCCCGGCCAGCCCAATGGCGGCGCTCTTGACGCCGCCGGAGAAGCCCATGAACTGGTGCGGCTCGATGTTCCCGACCACGACGCGCAGATCGGCGCGGACGAAGCGCGCATCGATCCAGGCGGGCGTGCCGCGCCGGGTCGTGCCCAGGTGGATCAGGGTCGCGGGGTCGTCGGCGTCGTGGCTGGCGACCGGGTAGCGCGCCAGGATATCGGGCGGCACGACCTGCGCGAACTCGCCGGGCAGCATGGGCAGGTGTACGCCGGTTGCGATGACCAGCGTGGTCGCTTCGGGCGGGACGCCCAGCGCCTCCAGCCGTTTGAGCAGCGGCGGCAGCAGCACGGCATGCGGGACCGGGCGCGTCTTGTCGCTGATTGCAATCGCGGCGGACCGCGCGCCGGCGAAGTCATCGAGCGAGACGCCGCCGGCCGGCGCATCGAGCGCCGCTTCGACGAGGCGGGACGGGTCGGGCGCGGCACCGATCTCGGCGGGCGCGATGAGATCGGCGGTGTGCGGCGCGGGGAGGGTGACCGTCAAATGGGTTTTGCCGTAGGGAATTTTGAAGGTGTGTGCATTTGGGTTTGCCATGTCAGTATTTTTTATCACCACGGAGTGCACGGAGCACACGGAGAAAGAAAGAGAGAAAAGCTGGTGATTACGGCGCTTGCGTCAGGACTTCTCTGCGCAGCAGATCCAACACTTGCAAGGTTAGCAGGTTGCGCAGCGGGTGCCCATACTGCTTTTCTTCGCCGTTGAACACGATCTTGGTGTGCGGCCCGCTGTCGGTCAGGTGCGTGTAGCCGGCGATCAAGCCGTAGTTGGGCAAGTTCTGGGCGGCGCGCCAGAAGTTAATCAGCGGTACACCGTATTCCCCGGCGACCTGTACGGTGATGGCGTTGAACTCCAGCGCTTCGCGCCAGCGGGCGTCACGGTGCCAGGTGAACGTGGTCAGCACCGGGATCACGCCCGAATCGAGCGATAGTTCGACGATGCCGGCCAGCGCCTCGGCGAACTGCTCTGCGCTGAGATTAATCATATCGTTCGGCCCGAACATCATCACCGCAATGCTGGGGCGCGCGCGCCGGTATTCGCAGGCAAGCGGGCTTTCACCGGCCTGAGCGTTGCAAAGCTCCGGGTCGGCCCAGAGCGGATCGAGCACGGTGTACGCATTGTAGCCCACCTGCCCGGTCAGGCTCTCGTGCACGAACCAGCCGGCGAAGTAGTCGAGGGTGGGCTGAAGGTCGCCATACGGCCCCAGGTCGTAGTAATCCAGGTCGAACCCGGCCAGGAAGAACGGCGAGTCGGTGTTGCAGTCGCCGACTTTGATAAAGGCGTGCGGGTCGTTGCCGAGCGCCTGACCGCGTGCAAAGACTTCTTTAAGCGCTTTGAGCGCTTCGGCGTCGATATCCGGCAGCGCCGGCATCGACGTCAGCCGGTCGATTTCTCCGGGCGGCGGCGGCGCATCGACGACCGGCAGGCCGGCGCACGCACCCTGCGCGGTCACGACATGCGCCGCGACCCAGGCGATATCGCCTTCTCCCCCGAATGATACGGCGTACCAGTCGCCCGCCCGGTTAAGGCCAACTACCGGCAAACTCTGGTTTGCTTCCAGCACACCCACGACGCCAAACCACTCGACGCCGGGGCCGGCGCGGAGGTTCACGCCGCCGCCGCTCGCCGTGACCCGGCAACCCTCCTGGGCGCGGGCCGGTGCAGCGATGATTATAAAGCCGGCCAGCAGGACCATCATGGCAGCTCTCCAACGACAATATAGTGTAGTCACCGGCCTGGCGTAGAGGCGGGTTTCAAACCCGTCCCTACATACGGCGGTGCGCCCGCCGGCCAACCCTATATGTGGGTGCAAATCTGTGCAAAAAACCGGCACCCCGTCATTCTGCGAAGCTGTCGCCCTCGTCTGCCTTTGTTTTATTACGTGCATTCCCGGATACCTCACGCCAATCTGGACAAAACTTTAACACAAAATCATTGAGACAAGGTTAAGATGTATTGTGCAAGAAGACGTAAATTTGTGGTGAGGTGAACAGATGAAAATCTGCCCGAACTGTGGATGGGAAAACCGTGTCGGGACGTTGTTTTGTGAACACTGCGGTATACAGTTAGTGTCGGGCCGTGCATCTTCCTCGTATCCCGTGGAAACGGTTGTGCGTCCTGGCGACCGAGACACAGACCCCCATCCCACGCCGCCCCCGGCAAGGCAGCGCCCGGTTCCTACCAGGTAATGCCGCTCACCTCGTCAACACGCCCGCCGTCGTATGCCTCGCGGTAGACGTCGCCGCGCGTCATGTAGCCGTCGTACTCCTGTTCCAGGAAGCCGCCGATGGTCCACCCACCCATCACGAAGGGCGGCAGACTCAAGCCCGGCGCGCAGTTTTCACAGTAAGCCGGTATCCATTCGCCGTTATATTTGCGGGCCACGTGTACATGTGTGGCGGTGCTAAAGCCGCCCTCGCACGACGGGTAGCCCACAAGGTCGCCGGTATTGACTGCCGTCCCCACCTCAACCCGGTTCGTCAGGTGCATGTAAAAGATCACCCAGCCGGTCTGTTCGCAGCCGTCGCCGTCCAGATCGAGCAGCACCGCGCCGTCGCCGCTCCGCACAACCACGCCCGGCGCAGCGGCGCGTGTGGGCCACTCGGAGATGTAGCAGCCCATCGCTTCGCCCGGCGGTGCGAAGTCCACCGCGCCCCAGCCGCTCCCGCTGGCCCATGCGCCGTGCGGCCCGCCGGTGTAATACCACGTTTCGTCTTCGGCCCAAGGCAGCACGAGCGCCGGCTGCTCCAGGCCGTGCGGCACCAGCGGATCGACCGCATAGACGAACGGATTGCCAAATAAAGCGACGTAGGTGGTGAAAAAGCCGTCGGGCATCACCTGCGGCTGCCAGGTCGCCGGTTCGTGGATCTGGGCAAAGAAATACTGGATCGCGGCGGTCCCGGCATTGATGCCCGGTGCGAAGGCGAGGCGCGTCCCATCCGGGAAGACCAGCGCCGACATGCCCCGGTTGCGCACGCCGTAGTAGCCGTAGCTCAACTGGTTCGCCGCCCAGCGGAGCTGGCCGTACAGCCCGGCGTAGTTTTCGTCGGCGTAGCCCATCGGATAGTCGATCTTGAACTGGTCGAGCAGCGCGGTCAGCAGCCAGCCGCTTTGATGTTCGAGCAGCGCCAGCAGCAGACGCGGGCTGATGCTAAAGTTGTCCGCGACCTTTTGGACGATCTGCGCGCCGGTCAGGTTGACACCCTCGACTTCCTCGACGTAATCGCGCAGGTAGCCGGGAAACATCGACACAAAACCGGCGGCGTCGAAGTCGCGCAGGGCGGGGCCGTAGACCAGTTCGCTGTCCGGGATGATCTTGTGCGCCGGGCCGTACACCACGGGCACACCGGGTACTTTGAGCACCTGCCCGGCGTAAATGCCGAATTCATCCGCCAGACTGTTAAGCTCTAGCATCGCCGGAATATTCGTATCGTACAGCAGACAAATGCTCAGCAGCGTATCGCCGTACTGTACGACGTAGGTGTAACCGGTTTCGGGGTCGGGCGTGAAGATGGGGTCGAGCGTCGGGGTGGTGAGCGGCGCGGGCGTCAAGGTGAGGGTGGGCGTCGGGGTGAGCGGTACGGGCGTCGCCGTCGCGCCGGGGACCGCGCCGGCCTCGACCGTGGGCGGCTGCAAAGTCGCGGTGACCACGTAGACCGGCGGCTCGGTCTGGCGGCTGCACGCCAGTGTACTCAGCACGAGCGCCATCACGCCGAGCCAAACATGTTTTATTGCTTTAGACATCGACATTGATAGATTCTTCTGAAGGCGTTTCTTCTAGCTTATGACTCTCCTGGATCGGTGCGCAGTTTACCGTTAAAATGTCTTTCGCTTGTTTCCCCAACCAGTTTTTGGCTTCCTCACGAATGACATTGACATATTCCGTCTCCCGTTCAATGAGCACGAAGCGACGCCCTAAGCGCACTGCGGCCTTCCCTACGGTGCCAATCCCGGCAAATGGGTCAAGGACGACGTCGTGTTTGAAAGAGTAATAAGTAATCACCTTTTCGGCCAACTCTAACGGAAAAACCGCCGGGTGTCGCTTATCGTATGTGGGCGTGATCCGCCAAATGTTTGTACGCTCGTAGCCGTCTTCGATGCGCGACGCTTCCACCAGTTCCGGCTTAGGATGATTGCGAATGTGCCAATCAATCAACCTGGATGTATGTTTGCGATAAACCAAAATGTTCTCGGTGACCGGCGCCGGTTTGTACTGCAAAGGGTTCCGGTCGGCGGCGAAGCGCCTCCCACGACCGGTCGCCCAGCCTGCTCCCTCCGGCTTCTCCCAGACGATATCTTCCATGAAGTCGAACCCTTCCTCAACAAACAATCGGTGCATATCGAAGGGAACGGCGATCCGGCGCGACGACTCGTTGCGGCTGGTTCGCCTGATAAGCACGGGCGAGACGTTCATCACGAAGAAGCGACCTTCGGCCAAAACACGGCGAGTATTTTGAACAACCTTCCGTATCTTAAGCAGGTATTCTTCATAAGTAACATAGTCTGTATACTCGGGGCGCGCGTTGTAATACGGAGGTGATGTAAAGACTAAATCTACACTGCCGGCCGGTAGGTCTTGCAGCACCCTTTCACAATCGCCTAGCGCAATCGTATTGCGCAACGTCGAGAGGTGATAGCTCTCTTGAGAGCGCGAGCGCCCGGTGCCGTCTTGCTTGCGTTTGAGTAGCCGGGTCTCGATCATCTCCGGGGCCGTAGATTTATCTTCTAAAACCAGGGAAGTATAAGCATCAATTACAGCCTCTCCAACGTACTCTCGAGTAGCGTGATTCAGAAGCGGAACGCGCCAAATGTGGTAGCGGTCGTCGATCTCAGGCAGACCAAATATGATAGCTTGGTCCAGTTCGGCTTGTTCGAGCCACATCGCAGCGACCCGCTTGGCGGACTGTACATCCAACACGCTGTAGTTGCGTTGTTCGGCTACGGACGGTTTTTTCTCGGTCATCGCGCTCCCTTAGCCACATACCTGGCGATTTTCATTGTAGCGCAGGAGCCAATTTTTTACCTGTTTTATAGACTGTGGTATAATTCCCCGCGTCGCCACCCTAGCTCAATCGGCAGAGCAGACGCTTCGTAAGCGCCAGGTTGAGGGTTCGATTCCCTCGGGTGGCTCTTGGCTCCGAGAGTGAAATCCCTCGCCCGCGAAGGTTGAGGGATTTTTTGCGATATTCTTTCACCTACACCTGATAGCTTTTGACAGTGCGAGATGGTTACTATTTGCACGAAGTTAATACGAAAGAGGACGACATGGACCGAGGCACTTCTCGCATACCGGGCTTTTATAACCTCCCGCTGCCGGAGCGCGCGGCGCGTGTTGCGCATTGGGCCGACCTGAACCAGCACGAGCAGGGCGTGCTCATCGGACTCACCGGTCTATCCGTCAGCGACGCCGAGCATATGGTCGAGAACGTGGTTGGCGTCCATGCGCTGCCGCTGGGTATCGCTACTAACTTCCTCATCAACGACCGTGACTATCTCATCCCGCTGGTCATTGAGGAGCCGTCGGTGGTGGCAGGGTGCAGCTTTGCGGCGAAACTGGCGCGCGAGGGCGGCGGCTTCCGCACCCGCGCCGACGCGCCGGTGATGATCGGGCAGATTCAGGTGATGGACTTGGACGACCTGGACGCGGCGGCGGAGGCCGTGCTTGCCGAGAAAGCCGCTTTGATGGCGGCGGCGGACTGCTGCGACCGGGTGCTGGTCGGATTGGGCGGCGGCGCGCGCGATATCGAAGTGCGCAAGCTCGCCGATACGCCGGCCGGCCCAATGCTGATCGTGCACTTGCTCTTTGACGTGCGCGACGCGATGGGCGCCAATGCCGTCAATACCGCGTGCGAGACCCTGGCCCCACAGATCGAAGCGATCACGGGTGGGCGTGTGAACCTGCGTATTCTCTCGAACCTGGCCGACCACCGCACCGTCACCGCCGAATGCACTGTGCCGGTGCGTGTGCTACAAACGCCTGCCGTTTTGGGTAAGGATGTCGTGCGCGGCATCGTCGAGGCGAGCGCCTTCGCGGAGGCCGACCCGTACCGCGCCGCCACGCACAACAAGGGCATCATGAACGGCATGGACGCGGTGTGCATCGCCACGGGCAACGACTGGCGCGCGCTCGAAGCCGGCGCGCATGCCTACGCCGCACGCAGCGGGCAGTATACCGCGCTGACACAGTGGCGTGAGACCGGCGCCGGCGACCTCTATGGCACGATGACGCTGCCGGTTGCGGTGGGCGTCATCGGCGGCACGACGCGCGTACATCCTACGGCGAAGGTCGCTTTGAAGGTGCTCGGCGTCACATCGGCGAGCGAGCTGGCGCAGGTGATGGCGGCGGTGGGCCTGGCACAGAATCTCGCGGCGATCCGCGCGCTGGCGACTGAAGGCATCCAGCGCGGGCATATGCGTCTGCATGCGCGCCAGTTCGCGCTGGCGGCGGGCGCGCGCGGGCCGGAGATCCAAATGG
>JAFGMM010000171.1 GCA_016927535.1 Anaerolineae bacterium | reverse complement strand
AGTCTGACTCCCCTCGCCCCTTGAGGGAGAGGGGTCGGGGGAGAGGGGGAAAAAAGCGCTTAAGTTGATGCATATGGGGCGGGTTTAAAACCCGTCCCTGCCCATAATGGTTATAATCCCCTTAATATCCAATCAGCGCCAGCAGAGGCGGCAGTGTCCCGCCGTAAGCCGCGTAAGTCTGTTCTACCCGCTGCAAGGCCTGCTCGGCCTGGGTCATTAAGGCATCGCCTCCTGGGTCACCCGCCATGTACGCCAGGAACGCCTTTTCGACCGTAGACATCCACGCGACCGTGGGCTGGCGCAGCGGCTCGGCGCAATCCGGCCCCGGCGAGCCGAGCACGGTTTGCTTGATCCCTTTCATCGACAGGACGAACAAGCCCATCGATTCGTTCATGCTCTCATATTGCAGTTGGATAGTCACCGGGGCCGGCTGCGGCCCTGCCGGGACCGCGCCGCCGAAACCGAGCGAAAACGACGAGGGAATCTCGCCGCCCACAATCTCGCCGCCGATGGCAGGCGGCGACACAATCGCCACCGGCACCACGCCGTCGGCGGTGACGCCGGCATACTGCTCGCCCGGTATGAGAATGGGATCGAACTCTACGATGCGCGGTTTGGCCGCCTCCGCCGCCTTCATAAAGTCGTAAAAGGCCACAAAGTTAATTTGCCAGTCGCGCAGGTTGCACTTCTCATCCTGCGCCAGCGGCGCGAGCATCGGCGGCGCGCCGGCGGACTCGCGCGCCGGGGTCGCCGCGACCGATACCGTGACCACCAGCACGGCAAGCACCGCAATCGGCAGATAGCGTTTCATCGGACACCTCCCTCTCAGGACTGATTTTTGTACTCATCATATCCTTTCGAGGGAGGAACACAAATAAGAATCGGCTATCGGCGAGGGCTGATTTGTTCTGACAATGCTCTAAGAGATTCACCACGGAGAGCACGGAGTCCACGGAGTTTTTCTTTAAGCCTTCTCCTCTCCGTGCTCACCGTGTACTCCGTGGTGATAGAAAAATCTTTGAATGAATCAGCCCGGCAGATCGAGCGGGCCGGTCCATAACTGCCGCGCCGCGCTCCAGTGCCAGCCCGGTGCATCGAGCGCGAGCGACTGGCGCGCCCAGCCCGCCGCAATGCGCGCCATCGTCTGATCGAACGTCATCACCCCGCTCAACGAATCCGCCGCCTCCACGCTCGACGCACCGACCGCCGTCGCTATGGTGAGTGCATCTTCGGGCGACTGGCCGTGCAGCACCGCCGCGAGCAAGCCTGCGATGGTGGCGTCGCCGGTGCCGGTCGTGCCGACGACTTTGGTCGGGAGAAAACACGGCGCCCAAAGCTCGCGGCTCTCCCAGGCGCGGAGGTCGGGCGGTGCGGCGCGGCCAAACGTTTCGGCGTCCATCACAAAGGCCGTGCGCAGGTACGCGCCGCGCTCGCCGATCTTGAGCATCAGCACCTTCGCGCCCGCCGCCATCACCATCTCGGCCAGCAATTGCGCATCCGCCGGCGTCATACCCTCCAGCAAATCACCCCGCGCGTCGAGTTCGTCGAAGCGCACACGGTCGAGCATGAACAACAGTTCCTCGAAGCTGGGTGCGAAGATATCGACGTAAGGCAGCGTCTTCTCAAGTACCTTGCGCCAGTCGGCATGGCCCGAAGGCCCCTGCGGGTCGGGCATGGACATGTCGAGCGCAGTCGTGACTCCGGTTGCTTTTGCGCGCCGGAACATCTCCGCCAGCTCGTCGCCGTCGTTAGCATAAAAGCGCTGCATAATCGGCGGGTAGCCGAAGTGGAACAGGCGCGCCCCCTCCAGCAGATCGTAGCGCACATCGTCCGCGCTGAAGGTGTGGTTAGCGCCGGCGCAGTGCAGAAAGGCGCGGTCGAGGTGGGGAGGATTGATCACGATGGTGTAGGAGGTCGTCGCGCCGGGCACGACCACCATACCGTCCGCGAGTTCGGGCTTGTAGCGTTTGACGATATCCAGCACCGCGCCGCCGAACAGATCATCGCCCACTTTGCCCATCAGTGCCGTGTCAATGCCGAGCCGGTGCAGGTTCAAGCCGGTGTTCGAGACCGCGCCCCCGGTAGAGAAGGTCGCCGCGCCGACTTCGGTCAGGCGGCCCGGCGCGACCAGCGCGTCCATCTCACCGCGCAAAGATGCATCGAAGGCGGGGATGAAGTCCAGACAGATGTGCCCGGCGACAACCGCTTCGGTCATAATCGGTTCTCCTCAACTATACGTTAACCTTCGTATTCCTCGATGGCTTCAGCGTCCGGCAGCACGCCGATTTCGACTTCATACTCGACAGCCTCGCCCGGCTCTAAGACTTTCAACTGGCCTTCCGCGCGCGCCGTATCGCGCCCTCCCACCCAGGCGGTCGCCGGCTCAAGACCACAGACATACTGGCCCGCGCCGGTGTGCTTCCACTGCACCAGGCACGGCAGTTCGGCCTGGCGGTAGCGTACATACGCGCCGAAGTTAAGCGCGCGGTTGATTAACGCCGCGTAGGCGCTGCCGTCGTCATCCGGGTTGACGGAGTGGTAGAAGACCTGTTCGGCATAGCCGGGCGTGGGATTGCCAAAGCGCGTATGCTCGTCCAAGCCGGGGGCGGCTACGTCATCGCGCGGTGCGACGTTGGCGTCGTCCACCACCAATTCGGTGTCAGGGCTGACGACCGGGAAGCCGAAATTGCAGTGATAAAGCATCATGTGCGGCGCGGGCGTGAAGCCCAGGTTCTCCACCCGGTCATCGATGAGCAGCCATGTCCCGTCGAGCACGGTGCTGATACAGCGCGTGAGGCGCAGGGTGTCGCCATGCACCTTCGCCTCGCGTACTTCGCCCTGTACCCAGATCACATACTCGCCGTCTTCCCACTGCGCGCCCGCGCTGACGTTCGCGGCGGGAGTGTGCGAGAGCCGCCCGTGCAGACCCAGCGGTACGCCCTGGTCTACGGTCGGCGCGCCGAACCACGCCAGCCCGCAGCCGGTCATCAGGCCGCCGCCGAACGTGTACAGCCAACCCAACTCACCCGGCTCGTAGCGCGACGGGTGCGCCCAGCCCACCGGTGACTCCCAGGCCAGCGGTCGCCCGGCAAAGCGCGCCGCGCCGATATCCATGCCTCGGTCGAGGAGCACGGTGAAGGCCAGGCCGGTAGCGGTATGAAAATCGGCGATGCGCACGCCGCGCGCCACGCCGTCGCTCAGTTCGCCCAGCCGCACCCCGGCGAGTTGGGTCATGTCGCCGATCAGGCGGGCCAGTTCATCAGGCGTATAGTCTCGATCAAAAAGCTGTGGCATAGACTGCTTCTCCTCTCCTCATGTCACGCAATGCACTGCTGGAAAAGTATACCGCATCAGCCTTATGTATGGCTCGGCAGCACGGCGCGCTCGTTTGCCAGAAATGGCTGAACGGACAAGGCTAAAGCGGCGATTATGGCGCCGGATGGTTACAATACATACCCATATCAGATCGGCGGCGCGGATAGGAGCCGGCAGCCGGCTCTTTCTGGAAACCGTAAATTTTGTCAATAACTTAAAAGTATGCAAAAAGCTTACATGCCTTGCCCGCAAAGTGCTTTTATGCTAGACTTCGCCTCAACCCAGTACTTGTGAGTAGAGCAGATGCCTGAGAAAATCCTCATTGTAGATGACGATATCGACAGCTTGAAATTGATCGGCTTGATGCTGCAAAAACGCGGCTATCAAATCCTGGCCGCCAACACTGGCGCGCAGGCGCTCAGCAAAGCCGCCGCCGAAAGCCCCGACCTCATCATTCTAGATGTGATGATGCCCGACCTGGACGGCTACGAAGTCTGCCGCCGGCTGCGCGCCGACCCCGCGACCGAAGAAACTCCGATTATTATGTTCTCGGCCAAATCGCTGGTCGAAGACAAAGTACTGGGCTTCGAGGCCGGCGCCGACGATTACCTCTCCAAACCCACCCACCCGGCAGAACTGGTCTCGCGGGTGAAGGCGCTGCTGGCGGGCCGGACCGCCCGGCCCGGCGGGATGCACAAAGCCGTCATCGTCGCCATGATCGCGGCGAAGGGCGGCGTGGGCACCAGCACGGTCGCCCTCAATGTGGCGGCGTCGCTTGCCCAGCGGGTCGATACCATCCTGGCCGACTTCAGGCCGGGCATGGGCAGCACCGGGCTGGAACTGGGCTTTTCGCGGTCTACCGGCCTGGCGAACCTGGCGAACAAGCATCCCGACTCGCTCGACACCCAGGCGGTCGAGGCCGAGTTGGCGGTGCACAGTTCCGGCTTGCGGCTGCTGCTTTCGTCGGCGCAGGCCGTCGAGGCCCAACTGCACATTGATCCCAACCTGGCGGAGGCGATTGTCGAACAGCTTGCGCTCCTGGCAAACGCCGTGGTGATGGATTTAGGCTGCGGCCTGGATACGCTTAACCGGCAGTTGGTCATGTTCGCCGACCAGACGGTCGTCGTGGTCGAGCCACAGCGCACCGCGCTGCTGATGACCCGCGAACTGGTGCGCGCGCTCGGCGAACTGAAACTTGGGCCGGAGCAACTCGGCGTAGTCCTGGTCAACCGGACTCACTCGGACCTGCAAATCTCCTGGCAGGAGGCCGAGCGGCTGCTCGATCACGAGTTAATGGCGGTCATCTCGCCGGCGCCGGAAATGGCCTTCCAGGCGGCGGAAGCCGGCATGCCGATGATCTTACACCAGCCCAACTCGGTCGCTGCCAACCAGTTTTCGCGCCTGGCCGACGAGGTTGTCGCCCGCATCGAAGCGGTCCGCACCACCCAGGCCGACAAATCGCCGGTATAATCGCGCTTTTCCGGTTCCTCAACACAGCATTAACCTTGTGTTCCTTTTTGCGCGGGTTTCTTGCTTGCCAGGTTAGCTTTTTCCGACTAAACTTGTGGCTAATAGGAAAAAGTTCCTAGAGAGAATTGCTAAGCGCGGTTTTGGAAACTCTTGTATAGTTTGAATCATGTTTGAGTGCGCTGTAGACCGGCCGCGTTTCGCGTCGAGCGCCGGGGTCGGCGCTCAGTTGAAGAAGACGCCCCCCGTTGCTGCTTGTTACTCGGCGTCCGGCGCGCAGTCGCGTGCGCCAATTCAAACTATCATTATCATGATGTGTGTCGTAAGGAAGGTCATGTTCGGCGAGGCGTGGTTCGTCTATCCCAACATCGCTCTGCCACACATTGTCGAAGTTGAGGAAACCTATAGTGAACATAGATTACCTGACCCAAAGCGCCAACAGCGAGGAGACCGTTCGTAACTACCTTGAATTGATGGGGCGTTACGAACGCCTGATGGAAATCAGCCGCCAGCTCAACTCGACGCTTGAACTGAAAGCGCTGCTACAGGCGATCATCGAAGCGGCGACCGAATTGACCGACACCGAGGTCGCGTCCATCCTGCTGATCGATCCCGCCAGCGGCGAACTGCGCTTCGAGGCGGGCATCAACCCTTCATCAAAGGTATCTCTAGAGACTTTCGTCGTGCCGATGGAGGGGAGCATCGCCGGCTGGATCGTCCGCCACGGTGAGCCGGTGCTGATCGAAGATGTCGCCAACCACCCCAGCCACTTCAGCCAGATCGACAGCGCCACCGATTTTTCGACCCGCAACATGCTAGGCGTGCCGCTGCGCACGCACGACAAGACCACCGGCGCACTGGAGGCGATCAACAAGCGCAACGACGGCGCTTTTTCGGAAGACGATGTAAACACGCTCACCGCGCTGGCCGCGCAGGCCGCCGTCGCCATCGAGAACGCGCGCCTGTTCCAACAGAGCGACCTCATCGCCGAGATGGTGCACGAACTGCGCGCCCCGCTCAACGCGATCCGGGCGACCGCGCATCTCCTCTCGCGCCCCGACCTGCCGGAAGACCGCCGGGCCGTGCTGGTCGAGACGATCCGGTCTGAGACCGAGCGCTTGAACAACATGACCACCGACTTCCTCGACCTGGCCCGCCTGGAATCCGGGCGCACGCGCCTGACGCGCGAAACCTTCGAGGTGGCGAAGCTAGTAGACGAATGTGTGCAGGTGGTGCAGTCGCAGGCTAATGAGCGCAAGTTGCAGATTTCGACCCAGATAAACGAAGACGTCTCCTTGCTCTACGCTGACCGGGGCAAGCTCAAGCAAGTGCTGCTAAACCTGCTGACGAATGCGATCAAATATAACCGGGACGAGGGCCGGATTGACATATACGCCGAGCTTGTATCCGGCAAGTCGCCTATGCGCATCGCGGTCGCCGACACCGGCGTGGGCATCTCGGCGGAGAACCAGAAGCGGATGTTCCAGCGCTTTTATCGCGTGGCCGACACCGAAGGCTATGCGCAGGGCACCGGGCTGGGACTGGTAATCGCCAAGCGCATCGTCGAGGCGCACGAGGGCGAGATGTGGCTTGAGAGCGAACTGGGCGCCGGCACCACGTTTTATTTTACCATACCCATCATTGAGGAAGAGATAGCGCCGCCGGTTGTGGGGTGATGCGCGGGAGAGGGGCTGCCCGTGCTGCTTGAAAAGCTGTTCCCGGTTGTATTGGATGGCGAAGGTGTGGGGAAAGTGTTTCTGGAAAGGCATATGCATCAACTTAAGCGCTTTTTTCCCCCTCTCCCCCGACCCCTCTCCCTGTAACTGTTCACCTCGTGGGTTCCCACGGCTTATGGAGATTGAATAATTAAATGGGTAATAGTTACAACGTCGAAAAACACTCTGTT
>JAFGMM010000170.1 GCA_016927535.1 Anaerolineae bacterium | reverse complement strand
CCAGGGAGTGCCGCACCAGCCCGGTCAGCGCATCTTCGGCGGCTCGTTCGTTCAGCCGGGCGACCGGCGCCAACAGTTCCGCGGTCGCCGTTGTCGTCCACAGCGCGCCGAAGGACCGGAAGACCGATCTTTCGCCCGCACTCAGGATTTCATACGAAGTTTGCAAGACGGCGCTGACATTCTCCCGCTCCGCTTCGCTCAGCTTCAATGTCCGCGCGCGCTCGCCCGCGTTTTTGAGCCGGTCACATAATACGTCCAGTGACAGCCCGTCGATGCTCATCATGCGCCCGGCGATTTCGATTGCCATCGGATGGCCGTCCAGCAAGGTGCAGACCTGGCGCACATCTGCGTAGTTAGGCAGCCCGGCATGGTAGCGAAACAGCGCCGCGCTGTCTTGGTCGTTCAGGTGCATCACGTCGTGCGCGCGCCCTACGCCGATGCGTTCGCGCCCGGTGACCAGCAGCGCGCAGCCGGCGGGCAGGGCGTCGCGCTCGAAGCGCCGCACCGGTGCGCCGTCCCATACGTCGTCGAGCACGATCAGGTTGATCTTCTGCCGGTCTAAGATGGTGCGCGTGTGCGCGGGCTTGGCGTCCGGCTCCAGGCCGGCGACGGCCCGGTTGTCGAAGATACGCCCGATGTCATCATACACCGCCGACCAATCGCCGCGCTGCCCAACCATCACCCACAACACCTTTTCGCCGTGGTTTTCTTTGCGCTCATAGGCGACGGTCGCGGCCAGGGCGGTTTTGCCCATCCCGCCCATCCCGTGCAGCGATACCCGACCGCCGCCGTCCAGCCCCTTGTGAATGGCGGCTTTGATGGCGCTCCGGCCCACCAGCAGCACTGGGGGCGCCGGGATCGGCGGCAGGACCGGCGCGGCGGCCGGCAGCCCTGGTGGTGGGTTTTTGAGCAGCGTCGATTCCACCTCGTCGATCCCGCCGAGTTCGAGCGGTATCCACGACCCGGTATCCGTTTTATACATAATCGCTTCAAGCTCGGCGCCGACCAGCCGCGCGCTGGGAATGCGCCGGGCGCGCGCTTTCTCCAGCATGGCGTAGATCAGGTTGACCAATCTCTGGGGGGCGTCCGGTCTGAGCAGCAGCATATCCGGGAGCGGTCTGGTCAAAATGGCCGTTATCGTCGCCGCAGGATTCCCGCATCTGAACGGATGGTGCCCGGTCAGCATCTCGAACAGCACGATCCCCAGCGACCAGATATCGCCGCGCGCATCGACCGGCTCGCCGTTGCACGCTTCCGGGCTGAGATAGGGCGGCGTGCCGACAAGCGAGCCGGGTTCGGTGATATCGGGTCCTTCGAGTTGGGCGATGCTGAAGTCGGTCAGGCAGGGGATGCCCTCGCCGGTAAACATGATATTACTGGGCTTCAGGTCACGGTGGATGATGCTCAGACGGTGCGCGCGGGCGAGTGCGTCGGACAGGTCGAGGCCAACGCCCAGGACCTTTTCGACGGGCAGTTGGGGCTGCTGGTTGAGCAAATCGCGCAGGGTGCCGCCGCCGACATATTCCATAATCAAATAATGCGCGCCGTCTTGCTCGACCATTGCCAGCATTTTGACAATGTTCGGGTGGTCGAGCTGGCGGAGTACCTCGCCCTCGCGCATAAAACGTTTAAGTATTTGGGATGAGAGATTTAATTCAGGGCGCAGCGACTTGATTGCAACCGGTTGCTGAGTTTGGATATCCAGGCCGCGATAGACTATTCCCATCCCCCCTTGGCCGAGTTTCTGTTGGCGCAGATAACGACCACCGACCAAAGGCGCATCATGATTGGTCATCGACGCCACCCCAGTGGAACTTGCTCACGACCCAAACTTATTGTGACATATTATTCACTCGGTGCAAAGCGCTTGAGAGGAGACGGGTAGGGCAAGGGACGAAATCGGCGTGCGCGCTCTACAAAAGAGTTGATTGCTGCTGCGATGTCAGGTATGATTCTCAATTGGTTTGTTCAAATTCATTGAGCCAATTAGCTGGAGTGACTTGTGAGCATCTTAAGGAAGGCATGGGAGCGTTGGAAGGTTATTGGCGCCGTGGTCGGCAATTATCACGGACGTGCGATCACACTCCTTTTTTACTTTACCGTTATGGTGCCGTTTGGCGTTGGGGTCAGCCTGTTCAGCGACCCGCTTCGCATCAAGGACCGTTATACCGAGTCGACCTGGGTTAAACGTGAGCGGATCAGTACGGATGTGGAAGACGCGCGGAGGCAGTTTTAATGTACATCCTGGGCATTTCCTGTTTCTACCACGACTCCGCCGCCGCGTTGATTAAGGATGGGGAACTTGTCGCGGCGGCGATGGAGGAGCGCTTTACCCGCAAGAAGCACGACAACGGCTTCCCGGCGAAAGCGATCGACTTTGTGTTGAGCCAGGCCGGTCTCACCGGGCCGGACTTAGACTACGCCGTCTTTTATGAAAAACCGATGGTCAAGTTCGAGCGCATCTTGATGAGCACGCTCGGCACCTGGCCGCGCTCGGCGGGCGTCTGGCGCGAGGCGGTGCTCTCGTGGCTGGAAGACCGGCTGTGGGTCAAGAGCTTGATAACCAAGTATCTCAACATCCCTGACAGCAAGCTCCTGTTCGCCGACCACCACATGAGCCATGCCGCCAGCGCTTTCTTTACCTCGCCGTTCGATGAGGCCGCCGTGCTCACCATCGACGGCGTGGGCGAGTGGACGACCGCCGCGACCGGCGTCGCGCGGGGCCGGTGGGAAGACCAGCCCGACGGCGTGAACGAGATCATCCTCGACCAGGAGCAGCGCTTCCCGCATTCGGTCGGGCTGCTGTACTCGGCTTTTACGGCGTGGTTGGGGTTCAAGGTCAACAACGGCGAGTACAAAGTGATGGGTATGTCGCCTTACGGCGAGCCGAAGTACATGGACAGGGTGTACAAGGTCTTCAACCTGCACGACGACGGCTCGTTTAACCTCAACATGGATTACTTCTCTTTCCACTACTCGCCCAAGCAGACTTATAATGGCAAGTTCGTCGAGTTGTTCGGCCCGCCGCGCAAACCCGAAAGCGAGTTTATCACCACGCGGACCAATCCCGAAGCCAGCCCCAACGATCCCTACGTCAAGGAGTGCCAGTACTATGCCGACGTTTCGGCCAGCATCCAGCGCGTCACTGAGGAAGCGCTCGTCCTCATCGCCAACAAGTTGTACGAGCGCACCCATCAGAAGTACCTGGTGATGGCGGGCGGTGTGGCGCTTAACAGCGTGGCGAACTACAAGATTTTGCAAGAGACGCCCTTTGAGGATGTCTTCATTCAGCCCGCCGCCGGCGATGACGGCGGCGCGCTCGGCGCGGCGCTGTGGGCCTATCATCAGGTGCTCGGCCGGCCGCGCCGCCGCGACAGCGTGATGCGCCATGCTTACTACGGCGCCGAATACGGCGAGGCCGAGATCAAGCGGTTTTTGGATAGCAACGGCATCCCCTACGACACTTACGAGGACAAAGCGGAGCTTGCCGAAGTGGTCGCAGACCACCTGGCAAACGGCAAGGTCATTAGCATCTTCCAGGGGCGCTTCGAGTGGGGGCCGCGCGCGCTGGGCAATCGCAGCATCCTTGCCGACCCGCGCCGCGAGGAGATGAAGCAGATCGTCAACGAAAAGATCAAATTCCGCGAGCCGTTCCGCCCGTTCGCGCCGGTGGTGCTGGAGGAGCGCGCCCAGGAGTACTACGCTATCCCGGACGTGGGTAAGCGCCTGGCGCCGCGCTTCATGCTGATGGTCAGCCCGGTCGTAGAGGACAAGCGCGACGAAGTCCCGGCCACTACGCACGAGGGCGGCACCGGGCGCTTGCAGACCATCGACCGCCCGACCAATCCGCTCTACTATGACATCGTGGCGCGCTTCGGCGATATCACCGGGACGCCGGTGGTGCTGAACACGTCGTTCAACCTGCGCGGCGAGCCGATTGTCAACACGCCGGCCAACGCAAGCTGGACTTTTCATAACAGCGACATCGATATGATGATTATGGAAAAATTCTTAGTCAGGAAGGAAAAGTAACCATGTCGGAACCGAAAAAACCTAATGCTGTGAGCAGCGCCATTCGTGACTTCACTTCGCGCCTGGGCGTGCTGGGCGAGTTGATGCAGTTTCTCTGGGCGCGCAAGCTCTGGTGGCTGATCCCGATGTTCGTCGTGCTTGGCCTGTTCATTCTTGTGATCGTTTTCGGCCAGGCGTCGGGCGCTGCGCCGTTCATCTACACCTTGTTCTAGAATCGGGGCAGCACAATCATGAACACCATGACGGCGGTAATGATCGGTCTTGTCGTGGTCGTCGGCCTGGCCGGCGGTCACTTCGTCGAGCGCAAATCCAAGGAACTTGCGCCGGTGCGCGGCGGCCAGTTCGCCGCGCTGTGCCATCGCGTGGTCTGTATGGTGATGGCAGCGCTGCCGGCGGCTTTCTGGTTTGCGCTGGTCGTGAGCCTGCACCCTGACTACAACCTGTTCGAGGATTTCGTCAAGATTGCGCTGGCGGGCCTGGCGGTTATGCTCGCGGCGCTGTTGGGCTATGCCGTGGCGGAGCCGGACGCCGCTGCGCCCAAAACGGATAAAACGCAGCTTCCGCTGGATTGAACGATGGCTAAACCCCGTGTCGTGGTGGTCATGCCGGCCTATAACGCCGCCAAGACCATCGAGCGCACTTATAACGATATCCCGCTCGACGTCGTCGATCACATCATCGTGGTCGATGACGTCAGCCACGATGAGACCGTCGAGATTGCGCGCAAGCTCGGCTTGCAAACTATCATTCACATTCAAAACAAGGGATATGGCGGCAACCAGAAGACCTGTTATATCGAGGCGCTGAAGGCCGGGGCCGAGGTCATCGTCATGCTTCACCCCGATTACCAATACGACTCGACGTTGGTCCCTGAGTTGATCCGCCCTATCCTTGGCGGTCAGGCCGATATGATGCTCGGCTCGCGGCTGCTGGGCAACCCGCGCGCGGGAGGGATGCCGCTTTATAAGTACATCGCTAACCGGTTTCTCACCATCTGCGAGAACGTCGTGCTGCGCCAGCACCTCTCGGAAGGGCATACCGGGTTCCGCGCCTACAGCCGGAAGCTGCTTAGCACCGTGCCTTTCGTCCTCAACGCCGACGATTTCGTCTTCGACACCGAGATGATCGTCCAGGCTGCCGCGTTCGGGTTTCGGATCGGCGAAATCCCGGTGCCTACTCGCTACTTCGACGAAGCTTCGTCGATCAACTTCAAGCGCAGCATGGTCTACGGCGTTCGGACGCTGTGGACGCTGGCCCGCTACCTGCTCGACCGCGCTAATCTCCTGCGCACCGACCAGTTCCGCAAGCCGCTGCGCCAGATGCTCAGCCATTACCTGATCCCGGAAATCCTGGGCAACGATACCTGATAAGCCCGGCGCTTTACCTTGATGAACATCCTCTCGCAGCCCGCCTTAACCCTCCCACGTGCGCCGTGCGGCGCGCGCTGGCCGCTGGTTGTGTGGGCCGGGTTGGGGATGCTCCTGGCGTTCGGCCTTTATATCGGCGCCGTTAAGCTGCCTTTCTTCCAGGACGACCCCGTACATATCCGCTGGCTCGCCTGGCATCCCGGCATCTTCGACCCCTGGCGCACCGCCGAACTGCTCCCCGACTACCGCCCGCTGGGGCGCTTCATCATGCAGGTCTGGGCCAGGCTGTTAGGCTGGTACGATCCGGTCGTGCTGCGCACCCATAACATCCTGCTGCACGTCGCCAACACCGCGTTGGTCGCCGCGCTGACGCTGCGCCTGCATCGCGGGCCGGGGCGCCATACTGCCGCCGGGCTGGCGGCGCTGCTGTTCGCCGCTCTGCCCTTCGCATACCAGGCGGTCGTCTGGGTCAACGTGCTGTTTTACCCGCTGGTCACGTTTTTGCTGCTTATGATGCTGTGGGTCTACAGCATCGCGCGGGCGCGCCGCAATAAGCCGCTGCTGGCATTGGCGCTGGCGCTGGCGTTTCTGGCGCCCTTCGAGATCGAGCACGCGGTGATGGCGTTCACGGTCATCGCCGCGCTGGAGGGCGTCTGGTGGCTGGCCGGCTGGCAGCGCCGCCCCTGGATCGTCGGGCCGGCGATTGCGCTCGCAGCGAACCTGCTGTTCCTGGTGATCTGGATCATGCAGCCGCGCTTTAGCTACAGCTTCGGCTTTCCCACGCCCGACCGTGTGCTCAAAAATGCGCTCTGTTTCTTGCAGGGGTTGATCTTCCCGGCGGCGCCGCTGGCGCGTCTGCTCTACGACCACGCGGTCGCCGATAACCTGCTTGCGGTGGCGCTGGTCGGGCTGCCGGCGCTCGCCGTGCTGATCTGGGGACTGCGGCGGCGCGGCGTGCTGATCTGGACCGGGCTGGCATGGTTCGGCCTGCTGAGTGTGCCCTCGCTGCTGTATCTCGACTTCTGGTACGTCCACGCCTCGCCGCGTTTGATTTACCAGGTCGCGCCGGGCGCGGTGATGCTGTGGGGCGCGGCGCTCGCGGCGCTGTGGGCGAATACGCCGCGCGCCTGGTTGACCTGGATACGGCGCGCGCTGGTCGCCGGGCTGCTCGCCGGCGGCGTGATCGTCGGCGGCGGGTTCGCGCGCGACCACGTGCGCTTGTATACCATGAGCGCGACGCCGATTGCCGATGCCGACCGCGCCGCCGCCGCCACGCCTGACGATGCGCCTATGCTGCTGGTCAATATGCCGGCGTGGATTTCACCGGTGCGCACCGCGTATGCCCTGGGCACCTTCGGCGCGCCGACTTTCCCCTACTGGATTGCCGCGGACGACCTTATCTTCGCGCAGCGCGGCGAAGAGCAGGCCGTACAAGCGGTCAGCTTTGCCAACGTCAAGCCGGTGATGCCCTATTACTACGACACGGCCGGCGACTTGATGGACTGGGAGACGCTCCGGCAGGCGATGCGCGACGCGCGCGGCGGCGTCTACCTGACTCACTACCGCGCCGACGCCGTCGACTTGCGCTACGCCGGGCGCGTCAATCCTTCGCCAAGTCCTACCGGCTCTTTGCTCGCCGGCTTCGCCGACTCGGTGACGCTGCTCGCCGCCGAAGTCGATGCCGATGCCGGCGGTCTGGCGGTGCGGCTGGTCTGGCGCATCGACGGCGCGCAGACGGCGAACGACACCGTGTTCGTGCACCTGGTCGGGCCGGACGGCGCGCCAGTAAGCCAGGCCGACGGCTACCCGCTGCAAGGGCTTTCCCCTTTCTGGCTCTGGGAGCCGGGCGTCGTTTTAGAAGATGTGCGCGCGATTCCCTGGCCCGACGGCGAAGCCGCTGCCGGCGATTATCAAGTTTGGGTCGGTGTGTACGACGCCGGCAGCGGTGCCAAGCGGCCGGCGTTCGATCCCGGCAGCGGCGCGCTCCCCGGCGACCGGCTGCTTGTCTGGGCCGGCGCGCGCCCGGCCTCTTAAAGCTGGTTCACCAGGCTGAACACCATCGGGCGGCGGCGGGTCATCTGGTAAATCGCTTTGCTCAGCACGCTCTCCAGGCACGCGCCGCGCTCGTAAGCGTAAGCGCATTCGTCATCCATCGCCTGGTACACCACCTGCTTGATCTGCTCCATCAGTTCGTCGGCCTCGCGCATGAACACAAACCCGCGCGAGATCACGACCGGCTCGTCTAGAACTTTGCCGGTGTTCTGATCCACGTTCACCATCACGATCAAGAATCCGTCGCGGCTCAGCGCGGCGCGGTCGCGCATGACCGCCGGCCCCACGTCGCCCACCGTCGCGCCATCGACGAACACGTAGCCGCCCGGCACCCGCTCGCCGACGGTCATGCTCTGCCCGTCGAAGTCGAGAACCGTGCCGTTTTCTACCACTGCGATGTGGTCGCGCGGGATGCCAAGCTCGGCGGCGAGGCCGGCGTGCTGGTGTAGGTGGCGCAGTTCGCCGGAGACCGGCACGAAGAACTTGGGGCGGATCAGGTTGATGAGCAGCTTATGGTCTTCCTGCTTGGCGTGTCCCGACACGTGCACCGGCGCAATCGGCGGGTAGATCACGTTCGCGCCGCGCTGGTAGAGCCGGTTGATGACGCCGTGGATTTTCTCCTCGTTGCCGGGGATGAAGTTCGCCGACATAATCACCGTGTCGCCGCGCTTCACCTCCAGGTCGTCGTGCCGGCCGAACGCCAGCCGCCCCAGCACCGCGTTCGACTCGCCCTGCGCGCCGGTTGCGACGATCACCACTTTCGACGGGTCCATCGCGTCGGCCTGCTCCAGGCTGATGAGCTGGTCGGGCGGGATTCGGAGATAGCCCATGTCGCGCGCAATGCGCACATACTCGGTCATGGTATAGCCGGCGATGGCAATCTTGCGCTTGTAGCGCTGGGCGATATCGGCGGCCTGCTGGATGCGCGCAATCAGCGATGCAAAGGTCGCCACGATCACGCGGCCTTTGGCCGTGCGGAAAATGGCGTCGAAGGCCTCGGTGACCACCGCCTCCGAAGGCGTCGCGCCGGGCAGGTCGGCGTTGGTGCTGTCGGAGAGCAGCGCCAGCACACCGCGCTTGCCCAATTCGGCGATCTTGGCGAAATCCGGCGGGTTGCCGTCCACCGGCGTATGGTCGAACTTATAGTCGCCGGTGTGCACTACCAACCCGACCGGCGTGTTAATCCCCAGCCCTACGCAGTCGGGGATGCTGTGGCACACGTGGAAGGGTTCGACCTTGAACGGGCCAACCGTAAAGCTCTTGCCGGGTTCGATGGTGTGGAGGGTCGCCCCATCCAGCAGGCGCGCGCGTTTGAGTTTGATCTCGACCAGTGCGCGGGTAAACGGTGTGGCGTAAATCGGCGCGTCGAAGGCGTCCATCGCGTGTCCCACCGCGCCGATGTGGTCTTCGTGCCCGTGGGTGAAGACGATGCCTTTTACCGTCTCGGTCTTTTGTTCGAGGTAGTTAAAGTCGGGGATGATGTAGTCGATGCCCGGCATGTCGCCTTCGGGAAACATAATGCCGACATCGATGACCAGCGCCTCGCCGCCGTATTCTAAAACCGTCATATTTTTACCGACTTCACCACATCCCCCTAGAGGGATAATACGTAATTTCTTTTTGGTCATATGCTCTCCTTGTCTAAAAAAAGCGTTTATCATAACCACGACCAGCTCGGTGTGGTTTAAGAGTCTTGTTGTATAGATAGCCAAATAGGGCAGCGCCCGGCGCCGGCGCGCCGCCTGCCCATCGGTTATCACTGCCTTGAAGCCTGGAACGGCACCGCATACGGCGGTGCGATGAGAGGGAAGCCTTATCGTACTGACTACCGTTTACCAGCCATGCTCCAGCCGGACGATCAAACGTTCGGGCAGCTCGCGCTCGCGCATGCGCGCCTGCACCTCGGCGACATCGTATTCGACGCGCCGGTGCTCCCAAATGCCGTTTCCGACATCCAAGATCGCGTAAGCCGCCAGCGGGTTCGAGTCGCGGGGCTGCCCGACACTGCCCGGATTGATAATCTCGCGCTTGCCGTTCATGTTGTGCGGTCTGTTATAATCCGGCATCATCGATTCACAGTCGCCCCGGTCCGAGACCTGGCGAAAGATAACCGGCAGATGGGTGTGTCCGACCAGACAGTACGGCGTCTCAAAATGTGGGAAGTTCAGCGCCGCAATCAGCGGATCTAAAATATATTCCCAAATCGGCTCGCGCGGGCTGCCGTGCGACAGCGTATAATCGCCCAGCACGAAAGTGGTAGGCAGAGCATCCAAATAAGCCAGGCTGTTTTCCGAAAGCTGCTCTCGCGTCCAGGTCGCCACGCGGCGCGCATCGGCGTTGAACGTGCTGATATCGAGCCGTCCCAGCGCGGCCCAGTCGTGATTGCCGGCAATGCACAGGTGGGGCATGGTCCGTAAGAGTTCGACACACTCGTTCGGGTCCGGCCCGTAGCCCACGATATCGCCCAGGCACCAGATATAATCGTACTTTTTTGCCGCGTCGTCGAGCACAGCTTCAAAAGCGACCAGGTTAGCATGAATGTCGGATATGACTAAACAACGCATAATTCACTCTGCCTGCTGACGACGCTCATTTGCGCCAATATTACCATACTTTCCCATAGATGCTAGAGGATAATTATATTCCCCATGATTTTTATCTGAAATAGGAAACAAGTCTATCTGGAAAATAGCATGCTTCAACCCGACATGCCAAGCCTCCGCAGCATCTCCACGGTAATTCGCGCATTGCCGTCCGGCGTCACATGTACAAAGTCGATCCAGAGCGGCGCCTCCAGCCCGTCGAAGACGCCCGCGATGTCATACAGATGCTCGTATGCCGGGGCCACCGCCGCCACTTCTTGATACACCGCGTCATAGAGCGCCACCAGCGCCGGCGACATGCTCGTCAGGATGATCCCCTGTTCCGCCTCGGTCAGCGCTTTATCGCCCACCGAAATAACCGGCTGCCAGAAGAACGCATACTCGAAGCCATACGCCTCGGCCAGTGCTCCGACCGTCGCGTAATTGCTCAGGTACACCGCAACGACCGGCTCGATCAAGCGCTGTAAATCGCGCTCGTTCTCCTCGCCGACCAAGACCGTCGCGGGAGACGGCGGCGCGGCGGTCTGGGCCAAGCGCTCCAGCAGCTGATAGATTGAGGTGCTTTGCAGCCACTCGACCAGCGGCGGCGTCGGGTCGGTTTCGCGCTGCTCGAAGCGCGCGGCGATGCCGGCCAGGTTTTGGTGCACGCCGGCGACGCCCGATTGGTACGCCGCATACACGTCGTTGATGCCGTCGTAGAAAATCACCAGGTCGGGCACATCGCCGGCCTGGAGTTGAGCCACCAGCCGGATCACTTCCTGAGTCGAGACGAACGCCGTCTCGCCGAAGTTCACCACGCACACCGGCCCGGCATGGCGCGCGGCGATTTCGGCCTGCAAGTAAGCCGGGATCGTGCCCCAGTCCGGCGCGCCCACGCCCCACATCGTCGAGCCGCCGAACGCAAATACTTTGTATGCGCCTTCGACGCACTGCGCGCCCGGCGTATACCGGATGCCGGCCGCGTCCACGTTGATCGTCTCGCCCGCAAAGGCGCCGGTTTTCCACAGCACGAAGGGCTGGTAGTCGAGCCGGGAGGCCGCCTGTGTGAACTCGGTCCAGTAGTCATGCGACCAGTCGTCCGCCGCGTAGACCTCCAGGGTCGCGCGCGCGTCGGTGAGGTCGGGTTCGGGGGCCGGCAGCCGCTTCAATACAAACGAGATGGCGAACGCGCCCACCTCGACCGCCGCCAGCAGCACCGCCACGTTGAAGAACATCAGCGCCGCCTTGCGGTAGAGCGCCATCACCCGGCGGGCAAACGCGCCCGCGCTCTGCACGTCCTCCGCGCGCAGCGCCGCCCCGACGAGCGCCAGCGCTGCGCCGGCCAGCGCCAGCAGCGCCTGCCCCAGCCCGAAGCTGGCCGGCTCGCCCAGGCCGATTCGATCTGCCAGCAG
Source organism: Anaerolineae bacterium (assembly GCA_016927535.1). GTDB lineage: Bacteria > Chloroflexota > Anaerolineae > Aggregatilineales > JAFGMM01 > JAFGMM01. The sequence goes on along the minus strand of JAFGMM010000170.1, from coordinate 4,474 downwards.
AGTCGCCAGCGCCAGCGCCGCACCGCCGCCGACCAGCCCGCCGCGCGCAATGGTCAAACGACGGGTCAATGTGCTACTCATCGGCGCCATCCTGTTCCGGCGGCGCATCGCCCAGCGTCAGCCGGTACACGGCGCGCCGCTTCCAACCGCTCTGCGCCGCCACCTGCCGGGACGCCTCCGAGGGCGAAGCGCCCGCCGCAATCGCCGCCGCGAGCGCCTGCTGCACCTCCGGGCGCGTCCAGCGCTGGCCGGCCTTTGCCGCGCCCGCAATGACCAGGGTCACCTCGCCGCGCGGCGCTGCGAAGTGCTCAATCGCCTGCGAGAGCGTGCCCCGGAAGATTTCTTCGTGCAGTTTGGTGATCTCGCGCGCTACCACGATGTCCCGTTCGCCCAGCGCGCGCCGTGCATCTTCGAGCGACGCGCGCAGGCGGTGCGGCGCTTCGAGCGCGATGAGCGTGTACGGCGCCTCGGCTGCTTCCTCCCAGAAGGCGCGCCGCTCACCCTGGGCGCGCGGTACGAAGCCCAGGTAAAGAAAGCGATCGGTCGGCAGCCCGCTCGCCGCCAACGCCGCGATGGGCGCGCTGGCGCCCGGCACCGGCACCACATCGACGCCCTGCGCGACCGCCTCTCGCACCAGTTCATAGCCGGGGTCGTTGATGCCCGGCGTGCCGGCGTCCGAGACGAGCGCCACGTCGCCGGTTTGGAGCGTCTCGAAGATCGTTGACAGGCGGGTGAGCTTGTTATGCTCGTGGTAGCTGATGAGCGGCGTGCTGATTTCGTAGTGCGCCAGCAGCCGCCGGGTCACGCGCGTGTCTTCGGCGGCGATGAGCGCCGCCGCGCGCAGAATCCGCAGTGCGCGCAGGGTGATATCTTCCAGGTTGCCGATGGGCGTTGCGACAATGTACAGCGTAGACATGGGTGGTTAGCTTTTGGCAGTTGGCGGTCAGCGCACCGACGAGATGATGCTCTGGTTGGTTAAGCCGCTGAGCAGGCCGCTGTGTCCTTCCAAGACCGGGCCGACCGTGATGCCCCCTTCTGAGATGGTATATTTATGGATGGCCTTGTCGTGCGCGCTAGAGCGCATCTTCAGCACGAAGATGGCGCGCTCGACGGCGCTTTCGATTTCCAGGTAATGCATCATGACGATGCAATCGACGATAAACGACAGCCGGCCGCGCTCGCCCATCCGCTGGTCGATATTGGTCTCCTCGCCCAGGAACATCGGCGTGACCTCCTCGCGCTTCAAGCCGTTGATAACCCGGTTGTAGGTGTGGCGCAGTTCGTGCGTGTCGTCGGTGAGACGGATGAAGTGCGTCAGGCTGTCGAGCGCGACGCGCCGGATATCGTGCATGTGCAGCAGCCGGGTCACCGGACCGCCGCCGGTTTCAAGATCGCGCAGCAGGCCAATCGGCGAAGTGAACGCCATATGGAGCTTGTTCTGCGCTTCCAGGCTGCGCAGGTCCCAGCCCAGCGACTCGGCGTCCCGGTACAGCGATTCGGGAAATTCCTCAAACGAGACCAGCAAGCCCGGCTCGCCGTGCTTCGCCCCGTGCATCAAATAGTGAAACGCCAGCGTGGTCTTGCCGGTGCCGGGCGCGCCCCGCACCAGAACCGCCGAGCGCGGGATAAACCCGCCGTTGAGCATTTTATCCAGACCTTCGATGCCGGTCGCCACCCGTCTATCAACCATTGATCCTTCCCCTCTGCTTTCGTCATCCTTTAACGATTCTGCACAAAATTCACCAGCGCTACGTTTTGCTCGCAGCGATCAATCGTCTCGACGATAACCCGATCGGAAAGCGCTTCGCCGTTTTGCCCGATCAACTGCACCACGTACCGGCCCTGCTGGGGCGCGCTGCCCAACATCAACTCGTAGCCGCTGGAGCCAAACGCCGGCTGGCTGCCGGTGAGCACCAGTTCGTCTACGCCTTCGCCGCTGATATGCACGTACAGCCCGATCACCGGCTCGCCTTCGACCCCGATCACCTGGCCGGCGATGCTTTGCCACGCGCACTCGTTCTCGTTGGCGTTGGGGCCGTAGCCCACAGCCTCGCCCTCCAGCGTGAAGAAGAACGCGGCCGGCGTGTGGGACGGGGTGGGCAGCACCGCCGGGGTTGCGGTGGCAGCCGGCGTGGTGCTCGCCGCCGGCGTCGGCTCGAATGGGGTCGCCGTCGGCGCGACCGTCTTGGTCGGTGCGGCAACCCAGACCGGCGCGACCTCGGCGCCGGCCGGCGGTTCGTAAGGCACGATGGTAACCTGGGTGGGCGGCGGCGGCGGCGGGAAGGGGTTGAACGGCCCGTAGGGGTCACGCATGACGATGAGCACCCATCCGATCACCAGCAGCGTCAGGCCGACCATGCCCAGGGACGCCAGGTCGAGCAGGGTAATCCGGCGCCCAGACCGCATACCGGCGCGCTCATCGTCCTCCGGTTCCCGATCTTCAAGCATAATAAAAAGCCTAAAACCCCTGTTTCTGTTGGAAGTAGACCGTCGCCAGGTTGCCCGCGCACGAGTCTGAGAACTCGACGCGCACGACATCGGAAAGCTGGCGGGCGTCCTGGTGGAGCAGCTGCACGTAGTAGACGCCGCTGTTGGTCGCGTTGCCCAGGAACGACTCCCACCCGCTCTCGCCATAAGCCAGGCTTTGCCCGACCGCGACCAGGTCGTCGTAATCTTCGCCCCAAACATGCACGACCAGGTTTTGCGTCAGCTCCTCGCCCTGCAAGCCGAATACCTGCCCGGCGATGCCCTGCCAGTTGCAGCCGGCCGCCGGGTATACGAATTGCGGCATAAAGGCCGGCCCGGCGCCCTGGATGCCGAACGGGTACTCCGGCTCGGCGACCGGGTTCTGGAATGTATCACCGTCCTCGGTGGTCTCGGCCGGCGCGGGAGACGGCGCCTCGGTCGGGAACGGCGCCGCCGGCGTCGGCTCCGGCTCGACCGACCGGGTGCCCCCGGTTGTCTGGCTCACCGCGACCGGCGAGTCGATGGGAGGGGTGTTGGCTTGGCCGGTATCGCCACCGGTTTCACTTTCCGCGCCGCCCGGCGTCCAGGTTGGTCCGAGGGCTGGTGTGACCGGGACCGGGGTATCGACCGGGATGCGGGTCGGGAGCGGCCTGGGCGGGAAAGGGTTAATGACGCCGACCAGGATCAGGCAGTAGAAGACCAGCACCAGGACGGTGAGTACGACCACGACTATGCTGGCTATGTTATACGCTGTAGATGTGCTTCTCATCTTGTTATGATGCCTCTCCCGGCAAAGCTAGCTGCCGGCGCCGACATATCGTTCGACCGTCGCGCTCGCCCACAGGCTGTACCGCCAGCGCTCAATGGTCGTTTGGAGGATGTTCTGCCGCACCTCCTCGCTCAGCGGGCGCGCCGGGTCGCGCTCTAAGGTCTGGATGATGTGATATCCCAGGCGGCTGGTGATGACCGGGCTGGTCTCGCCGGCTTGCAGCGCAAACGCTGCTTCTTCGACCTCCGGCTCCAGCAACTGCCCGCGCGCAAACCACGAGAGGTCGCCGCCGGTCTCGCTGGTGCTCGCGTCGATAGAGTACCGGCGCGCGAGTTCGGCAAAGTCGGCGCCGGCGTTAAGCTGGTCGAGCACGGCCTGCGCGTTGCCCTCCAAGTCGACCAGGATGTGCCGGGCGTGCACCTGCTCGGCCACTTCCGGCACCACTTCGACGATCTGGGCGGTCAGTTTGCTGCCGAGAATGGCCGTGCGCAGCTGTTCGCGGTATTCGTCCGGCGTGAGGTGATTCATCGTCAGCCACTCGTTCCATTTCTCGCTGCCGCCGATATCTTCGATATTCGCCGCCATTTCCGCGTCGAGTTCGGCCTCGCTCAGCGTGATGCCAAGCTGGGCGGCGGCCTGTTCGATGAGCACGGCTTCGATCATCTGATCGAGCACTTCCTTTTCAAAAAGCGCCTGGTCTTCAGGAATCGATATTCCCAGCGCCGCGCGGCTCGTGCGCTGGCGCTCGACATCGCGCAGGAAGTCCTCCAGGTAAATCGGCGCCCCGTTGACCATCGCAGCGAGCGGCGGCGAAGTCGGATCGGGCGTGACGGGTACGGCGGTCGCCGAGCCGGGGACGAGCGTGGGAGTCGCCGGTTCGCCGCCGCAGGCAACGAGCGTCAAGCTTAAGACAACCATTGTTAAAGTAAGCCAGAAACCTCGGTTATTCATATTGCTCCTTGTGCTTATTATGCAAGCGGGACTTCGCCGTGGCAAGTCGGACAGTCGGACACGTTACGGGGGGTCATGCTGCTCCATGATACGATACATCTGCGCTGCCGGCAACCCGGCGGCGGGCGCAAGGCGGCGGTCAAACTTGGCGCTTGTTGGGTCTCATCGTGAGAGTGTGGGACGTGATTGGAGACTTCTAAGGTAACTGTTCACCTCGTGGGTTCCCACGGCTTATGGAGATTGAATAATTAAATGGGTAATAGTTACAACGTCGAAAAACACTCTGTT
>JAFGMM010000169.1 GCA_016927535.1 Anaerolineae bacterium | reverse complement strand
TAGCCCATATACCACAAAAAGCAGCGAGTCTGTGCGCCGGTAAGCCCCTCGCCCCTCGTGGGAGAGGGGTTTGGGGAGAGGGGGAACGGGTGCACAAACGGTCAAAATTCTTAAGTTGATGTGCATGGGCAGGTTTGAAACCTGCCCCTACATCCTGTATCTCGGCGTGAAACACTCAGTACCCCGCTTGCACATCGACCCGGTTTGGCGCTTCGCCGCCGCGCGCGATAGCATTGAGCACTTCCGCCAATTCCTCCATTTGCAGGCGGCGGAACTCGCCGACGTGCCCGGTGCGGTGCGGACTCATCACCACGTTGTCCAGCTCGTGGAACGGGTAATCGGAGGGGAGGGTAGCGCTCCGCGCGTCCTCGTCCTTAGGATAGTTGTACCATACGTCGATGCCGGCGGCGCGGAGCCGGCCGCTTTGCAGCGCGTGGTACAGCGCCGCCTCATCGACAATCGGGCCGCGCCCCACGTTGACCAGGATCGCGCCCTCCGGCAGACACGCCAGTTCCACCGCGCCGATGAGACCCTCGGTCTCCGGCGTGAGCGGCAGCGCGACGATCAGTACATCCGCGCGCGGCAGCAGATCGTGCAGCGCGCCGGACGGGTGAATCGTCACGCCGTCCCCCTCGACGGCCTGATCGACCGAGCGCCGCGTCGCCAGCACTTCCATCCCCAACGCGCGGCACACCGGCGCGACCTGCCGGCCAATCGCGCCGTACCCCAGGATGAGGACCGTCTTGCCGTGCAGCAGCACGCTCGCGCCGTCATTGTAGCGCACGGTCCAGTCGCCTTTGCGCAGGTTGCGGTCTGCCGGGATGAGCAGCTTTGCCGCCGCCAACATCAGCGCGACCGTGCCCTCGGCGACCGGCGCGCCGGGAAAGTGCAGGTTGCGCACGGTGAGGTGCGGAAACTCCAGCGCCAGGGCGCGGGTTTGAGACGAGACGCCGGCCCACGGCACGATGAGCGTGTGCAGGCGCGGGCGGGCGGTCAGGTCTTCGCGCCGGGGCCGCCCGGAGACGAGCACTTCGTATTCGTGCCCGGCGGTCTCGCCCAGCGTCAGATGCACGCCTGGCGCGAGCGCGCCGCGCAAAATCGCCAGCGCGTCGTCGCCGGGGTGGTCGGTGATGTGGACGGACAAGACCATACCGGTTTCTCCTTTCACCTCTTCGCAGCCCAGAACTTATCGAGCGCGGCGACCGTCTCCTCGAGCCGCTCGAAGTGCGGCAGCCCCCACGTGGGATGGATGCGCACGGCGCGCCAGTTCGCATGGCGTTCGACTACGCCGGCCAACTCGTCGAACTTGACATACCCGTCGCGGTCGAACAGGACCAGCACAGGCAGGGCCAGGTTTTCGTAGACCGTCTCGCGCACGTCCGGGGTGAACAGCTTGCCGCTGACGAAATAGAGCGGCGCATAGCGCGCGCCGGGCTGGTGCGCCGTGAGATAGCCGTAGTCTGCCAGCCCGGAATCGACCGGCCCCTCGAAGCTGCGCGCGAGGAAAAATTTAATGCTCGGTCGGGTCGCCAGCAGATCATAAAACGCCTGGCTCCACAGCGGGAAGGTCAACAACTGGTAAACCAGGTCGCTTAAGCCGCTGCTGCCGGCCTGCTGCGACGAACCTTGCCTCCGGCGCGGGGTAAAGCCGCTCGGCGAGATCATGGTCAGCGAGCGAAACGCCTTGGGGTGCGCCTGCGCGGCCAGCGCCGCGAATTCGCAGCCCAGCGAGAGCGCGACCACGTCGGCGGGTTCGTCAACCGCTTCGATCATAAAATCGAGGATGGCCTGCTGGTACAGCGTGGGCGAATAGATGCGGTCGGAGCGCTCCGAGAAGCCGAAGCCGGGCAGTTCGAGCGCGTAGACCGGGCGCGTCTTCCGGTAGTGCTCGAACAGCGGGCGCATTTCGTAGGCGCAGCCGGCGGCGTTGATGCTGTGCAGCAGCACCAGCGGGCGACCCTTGCCTTTGGCCTGCTCATCGACGTAGTAGCTGAGCATCCCGGTCACTTCGCAGAAGAGCGTCGCGCGGGCGGCGTCGAGCGCGGGCGGCAGCGGCATATTGTGGTCGATCACGAAGCGGCTGTAAGCGATCCAACCGCCGCCCGCCGCGAGAAACAACGTCCGCAGGTTGAGAAAGCCCGGCAGTCTGCAAGGCTTCGGGCCGGGCGTGTCGTTTCGTTTAGCTTGTAGCATATTTCTCCCCCAATCGATATCGGTCATCGCCGGAAACCGTGCATACTGGCATGTTATCACAAGCCGCGTCCGGCACCAAACAATCCGGCGGGCATCAGGTAGAATGATCGTAACACAGCACATAGTGGAGGCAAACCACAGTGGATATCAACAAAATCGGCGCCGCGCTCCTGGTGATCGCGCTCACCGTCGTCTCCGGCTACGGCGACGCGCAGGGGTTCCTGCACGCAGCGCGGGTATGGGCCGGCGGGCAGTTCATCTGGAGAGAGGCCGCCGCTTCGGGGTTGGGCTTTGCGTTCGGCATCATCACCTATTGGTTTGCGATCCGGTTCATGCACGACCTGGGAATCACCGCGCCCGAAGTTCAAACCCTGGGCTGGTTTGCCGTGACGATGATCGGTGTGGCGCTGTTCAGCGGCGAGTTCTTCAAGTGGGAGATGACCGACCGCATGATCGGAGCTGCGGTGCTTACCGGCATCGTGTGGCTGATGTTCCGAACCGGCGGGTAGGCCGGCTCATTCTATCGCCGCCAGGGTTTCCACTATCGCATCGACCGCGCGGTTTACCTCCGGCGAGAGCGGCGCGCCCGACGACGAATCGGCGGGCTGGATGCCGATCAGCGCAATGGAGCAGTCCAGCGTCGCCGTCAAATACTGCGCCAAGATATACGGCGGCAGGGTGTGAGTCGAAGCGGCGACGCCGACCGTGTCCTGCCAATCCAGCAGGCAGACCGTACCCGGCGGCTCGCACATCTGGGCCGCATCGACCAGCAAGATCAAATCGGGCCGGAAGCGCCGCACCGGTCCGGTATTGTTCTCCGGCATCGCGCCGGCGTCGAGCACCAGCAGCGTGTCACGCCGCGCGGCGCGCTCTGCCAGCCCGCGCGCGACCATCACGCCGGCGGCGTCATCGCCGCGCATTTCGTGGCCGATGCCCATCACTGCGATTCGCAGACGGTCCTTCTGCTGCCGCAGTTGGCGAAGTCTATGGTTCAACGTGACCTGCCAACACATGTCTATCTCCACACGAACAGCGAAATCGTCCAGGCCGTACTGGACCTCTCGAATCAGCGCGCCCTGCCCGCACGCCGGGCGCCGAAGGCGCGCCTACCTGCGCAAATTTCCACCAATCCTAACAAAAATATCATCGTTTTTACAAAGAAATCTAAAGAATTCGCCGGTGGGGATAGATTCTTCGAGACTAAAATCGCTTTCGCCGGTAAATCCCCTTTGTTGGTGGTGGTGACATGGTGAATGATGGCTTGGTTTACCTCACCCCCCTAGCCCCCCTCTCCATGACATGGAGAGGGGGGGACCGGAGCCGCCGAATCGCGATCTTCTCTCCCTCCACCCTGTGGAGAGGGCTGCGGCTTGCCGCGTGGGGAGTGAGGTATCAGTCAAAGAGTCGCCACTAGGTAGCTCTGCAAGATAGCGTGGTCGCCGGTTTGGGGTAGGGGCGGGTTTGAAACCCGCCCCATGCACATCAACTTAAGAATTTTGACCGTTTGTGCACCTGTTCCCCCTCTCCCCAAACCCC
>JAFGMM010000168.1 GCA_016927535.1 Anaerolineae bacterium | reverse complement strand
GGGGTTTGGGGAGAGGGGGAACAGGTGCACAAACGGTCAAAATTCTTAAGTTGATGTGCATGGGGCGGGTTTGAAACCCGCCCCTACGCCCAGCCGGCGACCACGCTATATTGCAGAGCTACCGACGCTGCGCCGCACCGTACTTATTCATCCGGGTACCCGTGCACTTCAACCCGCCACGCCGCAACTTTCGCCGTCTGCGCATCGACGAGAAGATAATCGACGTAAGTATCGACCGTGAAAGTCGAGGTCACGCCCGGCGCGAGCCTATCCAGGTCCACGTAGCCGTCTGCAATACCCAGCAGGCGATCCCCGGCGTCGTACAACCCCACGACAACCTGCACGATTCGCATGGGGCGGCTGCCGGTGTTTTTCACTTTGCCAAAAGCGACCCACTTGCTGTCGCGCCGTTCGACGTTTATTTCTGTGATGGTTAAGCCATCATAGAGCCGCTGCTTCAAATAGTCGGACGCCGGTTCAGCCTGGACCTGGATTTCATACCGGTCCCAGGTTTCGGGCGGGTCGGAGAAATGAGCGCGGAACAAGGCGCGCTCCCCAACCTGCACGATTTCGGCGAAGCTGAACCCGTTATCCGAGCCGAGGAACCTTTCGCCGTCATAGAGCATGACGATGATCTCGACTTTATCCAAATCGACATTGCCGGTGTTCTCCACTTCGCCGAGGATGACCGGTGTGCCTAGCGAGTTGATATAGTACCCGTGCTGGAGCAGCGCCACCGCCGGCTTGAGGACGAACGTGGACCGCGGCGCTTCGCGCGTATCGACCGCAGTCGGGTAGGCTGCGGGCACTTCGGGCGGTGCGCCGGGCGCATCGAGCACGGCTTTGCTCATCCCGGCGAGCAAAAAAACGCCCACGGCGAGCAAGGCGATCCACGCGGGTATAGAGCGCTCGCGGCGGGCATGATTGAGGACACGCCGCGCGCCGCGCCATAGGTTGCGCACCGACTGCATACGAGCTAGCACCTGTTGGCAGAGACAAACATCTTAACGCTATCGTGCGTTAGGGCAGGCAGACCTGAAGCATATTCCGTCTTTATCCATAAGAATATACTTCTTTACCCACAAGAATATACTTTTGCGTACACAAAGTATCAACCTTTTGCGACAGACAATCCGGCGGTTCTATGGCATTATAAGTGCAGGCTTCCCCCGGTGTAACAAGCCAGCCCAAATCATAGCCACCCCTTGCACCGGGGGGGTTTTTTCGTTTCCGGCAGAATTCCAGGCATTCACACCTTGCGCCGGATCGCCAAGATTTCGGCGAGCGCATATAGACCGCCGCTGACCAAGCCGTGCCCGCCCAGCACCACCGGGATAGGCGCTTCTACGGCGGCCCGCGTGAAGGCGCGCAGCCACTCATCTTGCACGGCGCCCACCTCAAACCCATCCGATGCAAAGCGCTCGGCAGCGCCGGGCCAAAGGCCGCGGTGAGACATGAGCACCCGGCTGTCGATGATGGCCGCGTCTGCCAGGCTCGCCAGGTCGGTGAAAAACGCCTCCGGGCCGCCACGATCTACCATCAAACCCAGAAGCGACCGCGCTTCGCCGCGCGCGGCGCGCCCGCTTGCCACCATGCCGCGCTCCTCGGAAAAGACGCGAATCCAGATGCGCGTGGCCTTGCTGAACGCCTGCCACGCCAGCGGCGCCACCCGCCCGATGATAGCGAGCTGCTTTTCAGACGTAGCGGCGATGTCAAGTACTTCGGCGAGCGGGATGCGCCGGAGCGGGGCAGCGATATCGCTTTGGAGTACGCCGGCCAGGTGAGGCCGGGTCTGGGGGTGAAGCGCAAGCACGGCCAGGTCGGTCGGTGTGTCGATGTCCATGCTGGCGCTGGGGTGGAGCGCCGCCAGCACGCGCACGTCGTAATCGGCCTCCTGTTCGAGCAGCCAGGCCAGGCTGTTGTCCCGGTCCACTTCGGCCAGGACACCGCGCGCGCTTTGCGCCTGGGTAAAGCCCACCCAATCGCTGGAGTGCCGGTTGTTGGTGAGCGCGACCGGGCTGTGACGCTTCATGTCCAGCAAACGCCGGAGCACCCGCACCATCTCGCCTTGCAGCAGAGGACCACTCGCGCCGCCGAAGTAGAAAACCTGGTCGAGTCCGTAGCGGGTCACGATATCCGCCAGGCGACGGCCAAAGTGAAACGGCGCGCCGGGCGGGTCATCGTCGCGGATGACGTTCGCCCGCTTGGGCAACCAACTACTCGCGCCGGCGCCGTTCTCCTGGGAGTGGTGCGAGAGCGCCGGCGCTGCGACGATGATGGGCGCAATGTCTTCTTCGTCTAAGAGGTCGATCAGGTCGAGGGCGGCGGCGCGCTGCGCTTTGACGACCAACTGTTCCAGCGGCGAGTCGCCCCCCGGCCCGACCATGATAACGGCAGCCGTTGTACCAATACGCATGAGAAACTACTCTGTTAACTTCCGCGGCAGGATGGCAGGGGCACGATAGGCCCCTGCCATTATATTACATCACATCACCGGATTACACGTCGGACGGTTCCAACAAACCATAGTTGCCCTCTTCGCGCCGGTAGAGCACGCTGACTTTGCCGGTGTTTGCGTTGAGGAACATGTAGAAGTCGTGCCCGACTTCCTCAATGCGCTCCATCGCCTCCTGTTCGTCGATGGGAATGAGCGGGATAGGCTTACGCCGCACGATCTCCATCTTGGGTTCTTCTTCCATCGCTGCTTCGGCTTCGGGCAGTGGCTCGGCGCCTTCGAACCAGTCCATCTCCTCGGCGCGCCCCCGGCGCTGGCGCTTGCCCTTGAAGCTGCGAATCTGGCGGTACATTTTGTCGAGCACCGAATCGATGGCGGTGCGGACATCGGTCTGGCGCTTATCTTCGGCGCGCAGAATGCGTCCGCGCCGGTGGCGGATAGTCAACTGGGCGACCGGGTAAGCGCCGGTCTTCTTGCGATGCTCCTTGCTAAGCTCAAGCCGAGCCTCGTCAATGCCCGGCAGGTAGCGGTCGAGCTTGTTTACCTTCGTTTCGATGTATTCTTGAAGTTGATCGGTCAGCTCGATATCGCGGGTGTAAATGTTGACTTCCATAAGTTACCTCCTGAGGTGTGGAGTAATAAATAGATAGACAGATAGAAGATTTAACAGGTCTTTTTAAAAGATCATCAACCTGCGCAGGCCAGGGTCATCGCCCAGATGGTGGCAGCGCCGGCCTGGCGCAGCGCTTCGGCGGCAGCGGAGAGGGTAGCGCCGGTGGTAAACACGTCGTCCACCAAGACGACATCCCGCCCGGCAACGACCGCCCGGTCGGCGCGAAAGGCATCCTGAACATTGCGCCACCGTTCGGCGGCGCTCAGCCCCACCTGCGGACGGGTGTCGCGGCAGCGGACGAGCGCCGCATTTGCCGCCGGCCATCCGGTGCGGGCGACCAGGGCATCAACCAGCAGAGCCGATTGGTTATAGCCGCGCCAGCGCAAGCGGTTAGGATGCAGCGGTACGGCGACGATGAGGGCCGCTTCCAGGCGTCGGTCAGGGAGCGGGAATCGTGCGGCGAGCGCTTGGGTCAAGGTGTGTTGTCCTTCGTATTTAAACGCATGGATCACTTGGCGCCACACACCCTCAAAGACGCCGGCGGCGCAAACGCCGTCCAGGCGCGGGGCTTTGAGGTATACGGGTTGCAATTGATCGAGGCGGGCTTGGCATATCGCGCATAGCGGGTCTCCAACGCGCCCACACCCGGCACACCGGGCCGGGAAAACCAGGTCGAGTGTGTTCGCCGCCATCCACCGGATGAGGCGCCGGGTGTGTTGTGTGGCCTGTAACAGCGCGCTTTGAAACCGGAACGGATTCGGATTCTTCGTTACACCATCCCCATAACGCCAATGTCCATGACCTGCAAGATTGCCGGTCCCATCAGTACGATGTAGATCGACGGGAAGATGAGAATAACCAGCGGGATCACCATCTTAACCGGGGCTTGCTGTGCTTTCTCTTGAGCGCGCTGGCGGCGCTTGACGCGCATCTGGTCGGACTGGATGCGCAGGATTTTCGCCATGCTCACGCCCAGTTGTTCGGCCTGCACCACGGCGGCGACGAAGGTCGTCACGTCGTTGACGTTCATGCTCTCCGCCATGTCGCGCAGGGCCTCGCGGCGCAGTTTACCCAGTTGAATCTCCTGGAGCACGCGCCCAAAGGCCAGCGCCAGGTCGTTATCCCATTTTTCGTAGACTTTAGCCATCGCGCCCTCGAAGCCGAGGCCGGCCTCGACGCAGATGGTGAGCAGGTCGAGCGCATCCGGGAGGGCTTTTTGGATCGAGGTTTGCCGTCGTTCAATCTGGCTCTTAACCTGGAGTTGGGGCAGCATGAATCCCAGCACCGCGCCGCCGGCGGTGAAGAGCAGCACGTTGAGCGCTTCTTGCTTGGCGACGATGCCCATCACGATGAACATACCCACGCCCAGCGCGACCGTCAGCGCGATGCGCTGGCCCCAGAAGGTCTCAGGAGTCATTTTATTGGTTGGGCCGGCCTGCCGTAGTAGTTGGCGCGTCGCCTCTAGCTGTGCCTCAGGGGTGAACCTCAACACCATTTTGGCGAGATTCTCAAATGCCGGTACGACGACACGCTCCTGGAAGGAGAGCGATAGTTCCAATTCCTCCAGCGAAACCGGCGTCTCATCGCGCTCGCTGAGTTCCGCCAGGCGCTTTTCAAGCGGGTCTTCACCCCCTTGCTCGCGCAGCCCAACATATACCATGCCGATGATAACGATGATGGCGATCAAAGCGCCGGCGACGATAGCAACAACCTGTGGGCTAATATCCATACTCCCACTCCTCCATTGGCTAAGCTTCCTTTCTCAAATACCTTGAGTAAACGACCTCCTCTGATTGGGGACAAGACGAAAAATTTTTCAAATGTCGATGTTAACGATTTTGCTGATGGCGGCGGCGCCGGAGCCGATCAGCGCCAGCCCGCAGCCGATCATCGGCCAGCCGCATGCCCGGTTTTCAAACATGCGCCCCATATATTCGGGGTTCATCGCATAGAGGAACACGCTGAGCAAAATGGGCAGCCCGCCGATGAGGTAACCGGTATAACGACCCTGGGTGGTGAGCACGCGGATCTCGCCTTTAAGTTTGATGCGCTCCCGGATCACGCCGGCGATCACTTCCAGGATTTCGGCCAGGTTACCGCCGACCTCGCGCTGGATGTTTACCGCCGTGACCACCAGGTCGAAGTCTTCGCTGTCGATGCGCCCCAGCATGTGGTCGAGCGCGTCTTCCATCGGAATACCCAACTGGACTTCCTGCACCACGCGCATAAACTCGACGTCGCAGGGATAGGGCGCCTCTTTGGCGATGGCTTCCATCGCCTGCATCACGCTGTAGCCGGACCGGAGCGCATTCACCCACAGCCCCAGTACATCGGCAAGCTGGTCCTCGAAGGCGCGCAGACGTTTGTTCTGGCGCCGGCTGACATAGAAGCTGGGAATAAACCAGCCCAGAACGGCGGCAACCGGCCACAGTGCCGGCGAATCGGCCAGGATGATCGGGCTGATGGCGAACATCCCGATCACGCCGATCACACGCATCGCCAGGTACTCGGCAGGTGTGAGCTTCAGGTCGGCGCGGGCCAGCGCAATCTTCCACTTCTGGGCAAAGTCACGGTCGGCAAGCAGGTCGTTGACGCGATTGGTTAACTCGCTGGGTTCATCTTTAGCGTACTCGCTCTCGTCGGTCTCGATATCCCCATAGTCATACGAGAACTCGGTAGTGTAGCGCCCCAGTCGTTCTTCGACTTCGGTTTCGCCTCCGCGCCGCATGGTAACCACCCCGACGCCCAGGATGCCCACCGCGAACAGCCCGGCAACGATGGCAATGATAATTGTAGGACTCACGGCCCTGTTCTCCTTGACCTAACTTGCACAAATGTGCCGTATAGTTGTTTAATATCGACCTCCACCGATCCCGAAGATAGAAGGCGGCAGGCGAATACCGGCGGCTTCGATCCGGTCGATAAACTTCGGACGAAGACCGGTCGGGCGAATGCGGCCAATGATCTTGCCCGATTCGATGCCAGTCTGTTCAAACTCGAAGATATCCGACATAGTGATGACGTCGCCTTCCATGCCCTGGACCTCGGTGACCTTAACGACCTTGCGCGAGCCATCGCGCAGGCGCTCCTCATGGACGATCAAATCGACCGCCGAGGCCACCTGCTCGCGGATGGCGCGCACCGGCAAGTCCATACCGGACATCAAGCACATCACCTCCAGGCGCGAGAGGGTATCGCGCGGGCTGTTCGAGTGGGCGGTAGTCAGCGACCCATCGTGACCGGTGTTCATGGCCTGGAGCATGTCCAGCGCCTCGCCGCCGCGACACTCCCCGACCACGATGCGGTCGGGCCGCATACGGAGGGAGTTTACGACCAAGTCCTGGATGGTGATCTCGCCTTTCCCTTCGATATTGGGCGGGCGGCTCTCCAGGGTGACGACATGTTCTTTCTGAAGCTGAAGCTCGGCGGCGTTCTCGATGGTGACGATGCGCTCATCGTCCGGGATGAAGTTAGAGCACACGTTCAACAGTGTCGTCTTGCCCGAACCGGTGCCGCCTGACACGATGACGTTGCACCGGCCAATCACACTGGCGCGCAGGAAGTCGGCGACTTCAGGAGTCAGCGAACCGAACTTAATCAGGTCCTTGATGCCGAAGGGGTTCTTGGAGAACTTTCGGATGGTAATGGTCGTGCCGTTGAGCGAGATGGGCTTGATGACGGCGTTCACGCGCGAGCCGTCCGGTAGGCGCGCATCCACCAGCGGCGAGCTTTCGTCGATGCGCCGGCCCAACGGGGCGACGATGCGATCCAGGATGCGCATCGCATGGTCGTCGTCGTCGAACGTCACATCACTGAGGGTTAGCCGCCCTTTGCGCTCGACGAAGATTTGCTTGGGGCCGTTGACCATAATTTCGGTAATGTCATCGTCGGCCAGCAAGATCTCAAGCGGGCCAAAGCCGAGGATATCGGCGATGACCTGCTCGAACAGGCGGCGCTTTTCGACGCGCGCCAGGACCAAGCCCTCCTCGTTGAGGATATTGTTGAACAGTTCTTCGATCTGGGTGCGCACCTCGGCGTTCTTCGTAACGTCCATCCGGGGGTCGATTTCTGAAAGCAGCTTATTCTGAATCCTGACCTTCAAGTCCTGGTAGCTGCTTTCCTTTGCGCTGCCCTGCTGCCCGACCGCGCTGACGCTCTGGCGTTTGACGCGCAGTTCCGCCAGCTTCGAGGCGCCGGCCTCGCTGCCGCTGTTATCGTCTTCCTCGCCCGGTTTCATACTGCCGGTACCACCGATTCGCTTTAGAAGTGACATCCTTGTCGCCTCCGATTAACTAACAGTACCGATTGAATTGACTCTGGTCACCCCCCGACGCGGAAGAGCCGGCTCAACCGCGAGGGCTTGGGCTGATCGTCGATCTCTAACTCTTGGATTTCTTCCTGTTCGCCGATCAACGCGACATGGAGCTGGGTCGCCAGCTCGACCAGTTCGCGCGTGGGCGACCGGCTGCGGTCGCCGGTGACCAGCGGCGTCCCCCGGTTCACTGCGTTAATCATCTCGCGCTCGGCGATCGGGATTTGCATATTCACCGCGCGCTTGAGGTTGTTTTCAATCGCCTGGGCAGAGATGCGCCCCCGCTCGCGTTCGTTCTGCATCCGGTTGAGCACAAACACGACCTTCTCCGGCGGGTATTCGAGCGCGTCCCACAGGTCCAGGACCAGGCGCACGTTTTTGATGGCCGGCAGGGTCGGGGTAGCGACCAAGATGATCCGGTCGGCAATATCGAACAAGGTGACGGCCAGGTCGTTCATCGCGGTGCTGGTATCGACGACCGTAAAGTCGTAGCGATCCGCCAACTGCGAGACCAGCTTACCGATATCCTCCGCCACGAGCGTCTCGGCGATCTCCGGGCGGGGCGGCGCGAGCAGCACCCGCAGCCCGCTGTCGTGCGCCACCAGCACGTTTTCCACAACGTCATCGTCAAGGTCGCTGACCGTCGCGGTCAGGTCGGCGATGCCCTGGTGACTTTGGGTGATGTTCAGAAAGACATTCACATCGCCAAATTGTAGGTTGCAGTCGATCAGCAGAGCATTGACGTTTTCGCGCATCAGGGCGGTGGCGACGTTGGTCGCAATCGTCGTCGTCCCGACGCCGCCCTGTGGGCTGTACACCACGATGATTTTACCGGCCCGGTGGGTTGGGCCGGTAGCGCCAGGCGCAGCCGCCGCACCGCCGGCCGGCATCGCCGCCATCTGCGAGTAGCGCGCACGCATATCCCGGTTCAGGTCGTAGACCTTGCGGATGGTGCTGTACAACTCGTCGCCAGAGATCGGCTTGGTGAGGAAGTTACGCGCGCCGGCCAGCATCGCTTGGCGGAGATAATCCGACTCGGCCTGCACCGACATCATAATGACGCCGGCGGTCGGGACATCCCGGTTGATGTGCTCGGTGGCCTCGATGCCGTTCATATCGGGCATGTTGATGTCCATCAAGATGATGTCGGGCTTCAATTCCCTGGCGAGGTCCAACCCTTCGCGCCCGGTGCCGGCGGCGCCGACCACTTCGATATCTGCCTCAAACGCCAAGAGCTTACGGAGATTCTCGCGCGTTTCGGGAATGTCATCGACCAACAACACCTTGATGACTTCTTTATCTTTTCCCTTCGAGATCAAAGGTTTTCCACCACTCATTGATTACACCGCCCTATGAGCTAGCCCGCGTTCAGGTTAAGAGTCGCGCATGTGGCCGCCGCGCTTCGCTCCAACTATTCGCCGCCGCCGCTGCTGCCCCCGCGCGAGCGTCCGCTCGTGATATCTTTAACCCACAACTCTTCCCAAAATTGTAACATAGCATTGACCGAACGCACCTCGGTGATGCGCGGCTCAAGCGCGTAGTCCAGGCGCGGCGGGCGCGCGACCTGATAGTTCGCCACCATATACTCCAGCGACACGGCCTGCGTGGTCTCGGCGACCGCTTCTTTGTCGGCAGCCGAGCGTAACATCAAGGTCATGGGAGCTTGCGACTCCATCGCCCAGATCAGCGCCACCGCATCTTGGGGACGCACACCCAGCGTCACAACGCGCGGGCGCGGCGGCACCGGGGTCGGGACCGGTGTGCCCTCCTCGACCTCCTCGGCCGGCATCGCTTCTTCCTCCGGCGGTTTTTCCTCCTCTGGGATGCCCAAGAAGTCGCCGCCGTCGGGATACTCGCCCATATGGATGACCATCGCGTTCTGAATGGTGCGCTGCGTGACCAAGCGCGGGCGCTGGTACTCGGCCGGCTCGATGATGACCGGCACCCCCAGGATGGAACTGGCCTCGAAGCGCCCGATGACGCCTTGCTGGACCGCGATCCCTTCCGGCGAGATCGTGACCAGGCTTTGAATATTCGGCTCAATCGACTGGAAAGTCTCGTCCACATCGACGAACAGGAAGCTGACCGCCACGTCAACGCGGTCGCCGTCGGCGATGGCGTAGGCGACGCCGCCCAGTAGATCGATCGGGACGGTCACCGCGACATACCCGCTGGGCAGGATGGCCGAGGTCTGCGAGCCGACGTCATCGGCGGCGGCGGCCAGGTCTTTCACGACCATCGAAGTCAGGATCGGCTGCCAACGGACGATGCGGGTGCGGGTCACCATATTGATGGGGGAATCCTGGTTCAGGGTCGTGTTCAGATATTCTTCGATCTCCTGGTCGTCGAGCCGCCCGTCTTCGTAATATGTAAATGGGACCACGAAAGCATTTTCTTGCACACCCGACTCAATCGGCCAGGGTTTGATGGTAATCGATTCGCGCGTGATGCGGAACCCGCGCGGTAGGTTTTGCTCGGCGAGCACCACGTAGGACATAGGAATCTCGGTCGCGACGCGCGTCGGTTCTGGACCGCCGACGTCGCCGCCGCCGCTGACGTCGGGGCCGGGACTCGGTGGACCCATAAGCGACGGCAACAAAACCAGGCCGACGATGATTGCAATTGCCAGGATGACAAGCCCTAAAAGGATGAATAGTCTACCGCGATTCATGCTTACCTCCACAGGAGTCGGTTGTTTTCTAAAAAACCAGTGTAAACCTTTCAGAACAAAAGTCAAGCTTTCGTGGTAACCTTTAGATTATCACCTGCGTGATGCCGACGCCGGCTAAGCATCCTCCAGGCTGGTCGGCAAGGTCAATGCAATACGGCTTCCCCGGTTTTCCTCGCTCCATATTTCCATCGTGCCGCCCACCAGTTCCAGGCGCTCCCGCAGGGTGGTAAGGCCGATAGCTTTGCTGTTCTCGCTGTCAAGGTCCAGCGCAGTTTCCGGATCAAAACCACGTCCGTTATCCTCCACCGTACCGGTGACCGTATCGCCGTTAAGGTCAAGACCGACCACGACATGCGACGCGGCGGCGTGGTCGCGCACGTTACTGAGCAACTCTTGCAGTCCCCGGAACATCATCACTTCCAAGTGCGATTCGAAGCGCCGCTCCTCGCCCGAAAGGTTAAGCTGCACGGCGATGCCGGTTTTCTCCTGGAAGTTGCTCACGTAGCGGCGCACCGTGGGGACCAGGCCCAGGTCATCGAGCATCATCGGGCGCAGGTCTTCGATGAATTCGCGCACCTTCTGAAAAGTACCGGTGGCGGAAGCGCGCAGATTGCCCAGTTCCTCGCTGGCGCGTTGCGGGTCGTTCCGGTCGAAGAGGCGCTGGCAGATCTCGGCCTGGAGGATGAAGTTAGTAAGCGATTGGGCAGGACCGTCGTGGATCTGCTGGGAGAGACGCAACCGTTCGCCCTCCTGGGCCTCGACGATGCGGATGATGAGGTGGGCGGCGCCGGGGTCGGCGATGCGGCCTCGCTTCTTTTCGCCCCGGTCGATGATTTCGGTGCCTTCCACCAACTCTAAGACGCGGCGCAGGACGGTGCTAAAATGCTCCAGGTTGTTTTGATCCGATTGCAATTTTTCGAGCTGGCCGCGCATGGTCAACAAGCGCTGGCGCGCATCCTGGGCCGCCTCGTAAGCGGTTTTGATATCGGAGCGCGGCAGGGTGTCAAAGTTGTCCTCAACCTGTCGGAGCTGCATCGCAACCGATTGGTTGCGTTGCGAGAGCTTATCGACTTCGATCTGGCTGTGTTCGATGAGAGACGACAACTCGCGCAGTTGAACCTGAATACGGTCATACTCAGCCCGGATTTCCTCAAGCAGTTCTTCTTTTGTGCTGGTTGTTTCCGGCAGTTGGCTCATCTTCAATACTCGCTACCCGCGCATTCAAATGACCTGATCACTTTCTTCCACATCGATATCGCCTTCTTCAGGCTTGGTGTCTTGGAGCCTTACCCAACCGCGTCGCAGAGCGTAAACGGCGGCTTGGGTCCGGTCTTCGACATCGAGTTTGCGCAAGATCGACGTCATGTGGTTTTTGACGGTCTGGTGGCTGATTCCTAGTGAGTAAGCGATTTCCTTATTGCTCATGCCGCGTGTGACGTAGCGAAGAATTTCCATTTCACGTGGGCTGAGTGGCACAAAATGCTCGCCTGGGTCGATCATATATGGACCGGTTGCGGCCTCGACCCCAGCGTCTAACCACTCTTGAATGCCTCGTTCGTCAAAAATCTCCTCGTTGATTACATAATGGCCTTCATAGACTTGGCGTACAATTTCTACCAGTTTACTCGGTGTTACATCTTTGGAGCAATAGGCCGATGCTCCTGCTCGCATGGCATGGAGGACTTGTTCCTGGTCATCGTAAGCCGTGAGCAGGATTACCTTGACGCCGGTCCGGTCGGCTCGCAGCCGGTGCGTGACCTGGAGGCCGTTCATCCCCGGCATATTGATGTCGAGCACCGCAATATCCGGTTGAAGCTGGAGAATCCGATCCAGCCCTTGCTCGCCGTCGGCAGATTCCCCCAGGACTTCCATATCATCTTCAAGGTTGAGGATGTTAATCAACCCGCGTCTAAAGAGGGGATGATCGTCCACTATGAACACTTTGATCTTCTTCGGATCGCCCGTTGACCCGTCGCTCTTGTCCATTTTACTTTTCATCCTGGTGTGGTCGTGGAAGTTGACGCTGAAACGATGTCGTATCAAACACAGTATACTATAAGAGACAGTTAATCGGCAATCTAACTTCCATTTACAAACAACAGGGTCTAGTGTGTTGAGCCGACATAGCGCACGACGACCAGCGTATGGTCGTCAAACGGAGGTGCATTGCCGACGAAGCTCTTGACCGCTCGGTTGATGGCATCCAGAACCGATGCTGCGGTCGCGCCCGGCGCACCCGCTGCCTGGCGCACGACCGCAGCCAGCCGGTCGTCGCCAAAGTCCTCGCCGGCGACGTTTTCGGCCTCGCTCACGCCGTCGGTGTAGAGCACCAAGACATCACCGGGTTCGAGTTGGATGGGCCGGGTCTCGACCGGCAGATCATCGAACCAGCCCAGCGCACGCCCTCCCCGGGGCAGAAACTCGCAAGCGCCGGTCGCGGCATGGCACCAGATCGGCAGGTTGTGCCCGGCGTTGACGCACTGGAGCGCTCCGCCCGGCTCTAACACCGTGTAATAGACCGTCACGAACATGCCCGACTGCGCATCGTCCAGGATCAAATGATTGGCCTGGCGCAGGGTCTCGTCGGGCGTCTCGGCCAAGGCGGCGTTGCCTCGAATCAGGCTGCGCGCAACCGCCATGAACAGCGCCGCCGACACGCCTTTGTCGGAAACGTCGGCGACGACGACGCCCAACCGCCCATCTTTCAGCGGGATAAAGTCGTAGAAATCGCCGGCCATCTCGCGCGCCGAACGCCAATCGGCGGCCAATTCGTAGCCGGGCACGCGCGGAATCTTGCGCGGCAGCAACCCGAGCTGCACTTCATGCGCCATTTGAAGCTCGCGCTCCATGCGACCTTTCTCGACGGCGACCCGGTAGAGGCGGGCGTTTTCGATGGCGACGCCGGACTGGCTGGCGAAGGCCGCGAGCAAATCGCGGTCGTCGTTGCTGAAGATGCCGGCTTGCAGCCGGTTATCGACATAGACCACGCCGATCATCTTTCCTTTGACCATAATGGGCACGCAGAGGATCGAGCGCAGCCGCAGCCCGATGATGCTGCCGCCCTGGTTGAAACGCTCGTCGTACTGGGCGTTGTTGGTCAAGAGCGGTTCCTGGTTCTCTTCTACCACCCTGACAATCGTGTGGCTCACCTGGAACTCCGGGTCGGTGAGGTCTTCCTGGTTCAGCCCGCGCGCCACCTTGAAGGCCAGCTTGCCGTCGTCGCCCCGCAGCATCAAAAAGCCGCGTTCGGCTCCGGTGACTTCGATCACCCGGTCCATGACCTCGTTGAGCACATCGTTAAGCTCCAGGCTGGAGTTGATCCTGCGCGTGATGTGGTAAAGCGTTTCCAGGTGTTCGAGCTTAGCCGGCGCCCGTTGATTGCCCATCTGCGTCGCTCCCCCGTAACAAGCGAAGTTGTTGGCGAAATTGGAAAACGGCGCCAAACCGGGCCGTAGGGACGGGTCTACGACCCGCTTCCAGGGCCGGTTTGAAACCGGCCCCTACCATTCGCCAACAGCATCACAAGCCGCACGGAATATATCATATCACCGATAGAGCCTGAAGTACATCGTTCGAGACGCGCTATCGAGAGTAATTATATCTAAATTATGGTAGCTTTCCATAAAGAAAAAGTATTACTGAAGCGGTGAAAGCCGGGACGTTGTTAGTCTTGTGCAGCGGTGATACAATGGCAGAGATAAGTTTTGCTTGGTGATGGTTTCAGATGCCGGATGTATTTGTGGATGACCTGACCAACCAGGTTCTTGGTGGGCAGTTTAAGATATTGGAACCCGTCGGCAAGGGCGCCATGGCAATGGTCTATCGCGCCTATCAGGCTTCGATGGATCGGGTCGTCGCCGTCAAGATGTTGCTGGGCGAATATACCCGCCAGCCCGACTTCCTGGAACGGTTCGAGCGCGAGGCCAAGGTCACCGCGCGCCTGAATCACATCAACATCTTGCCCATCTATCATTACGACCAGTTCGAGGGCGTCCCCTACTTGGTGGTTCCCTTCATCAACACCGGCACGTTGGCCGATTTGATGCATCCCGGCAGCCTGCCGGTGAGCGAAGTGCTCCGGCTGAGCGGGCAGATCGCCGCCGCGCTCGACCACGCGCACAACCGCGACGTGATCCACCGCGACGTGAAACCCAGCAATGTCTTGATCGACGCCGACGGCAATGCGCTTCTCTGCGACTTTGGGCTGGCAAAGCTCACGACGTCGGGCGCGGCCACGCTCACCGCCGACAGCCTGATCGGTACGCCCTATTACATGTCGCCAGAACAGTGCAGTGGTCTGTCTATTGACGCGCGCAGCGATATTTACGCCCTGGGGGTTCTCATCTACGAAATGATGACCGGCGCCCCCCCCTTTTCCGGCCCTACGCCGCTCGCTACCGTGCTCCAGCACATCGACGCGCCCATCCCCGATGTGCCCGGCGCGCCGCATCTTAACCCGTTCATCAAGAGAGCGCTGGCTAAAAACCCTGACCAACGTTACCAAACCGCGTCCGAGATGGTCGAGGCGCTGCGCTATATTGAAGAGGTCAACAACGACGTTTTGTACGAGCCAATTGGGGCCGTGCAGCCGGGCAGCGCCACGATCTACCAGACGCGCCCGCTTGAAGATGAAGAATTGATCCCGGAAACCGTCGAGATCGACATGAGCCAGGTGCCGGCTCTGCTGGACCGCTTTCACACCCCGGCCCTGGCCGAGGCCGCCCGCCTCGCTCACGGCTTCCTGGGTGTGGAACATGTCTTTATGGCCCTGGCGCGCAGTCCGGGCGGTTTGCTGGTCCGGGTGCTTGCCGCCCAGGGCGTCGATGTGATCGAGGTCATCCAGGCAATCGACGGCCACATCGGGCGCGGCGACGGCCCGCTGTTTAAGGGCGGGCCGCGCCCCACGCCGCGCCTGATGCGTGTGCTCCAGGCCGCCGCCGACGCCGCCCGCCGGCAGCATCGCTTTGTGCCCACGCCGCACGAATTGGTGATTGCGATGTTCCGGGAGGGCGAAAGCGTGCCGGTGCGCTATCTAGGCTACATGGGCGTGGACCTGGCGGCGGTGTTGGGCGACCTCGAAGCAGAGTATGCCGGCGCGGTCGCGGCCTTCTCCGCCCACATTGACCCGTCGCGCCCCGCGCCGGCGCGTCTACCGGATAGGTTTGGCGATGTTGACCCCTACGCGCCTACGGAGGCCGACCAGTAATACAGGGTGAGGATGAACATGAGCAGGCGATTGCTAATCACGTTCATGAGTGGGGCCGAGGACGGGCGCCAGGTCGCGACCGGCGGCCCGGCGGTGTCTATCGGGCGCGAAGAGCGCAACGATATCGTGGTCCCTTTCGACTCGCGCGTGTCGCGCCGCCACGCGCGCATCGAGTGCGCCGGCGATGACCTGCACATTACCGATCTGAACAGCCGCAACGGGACCTACTTGCAGGATGGTTCGCGGATCACCGGCTCGGTGAAGGTCGCGCCGGGGGCGCTTTTCCGGCTGGGCCGCACCTGGCTTAAAGTCGAGCGGGTCGATTGAGCGGGGGCAAAGCCCCGGAACGGCCGGCTTTGCGCTAGAGCATGAGCACTTCCCCTGAAACCGAGATCGTTTGTACACACTGCCGGACGGCCAACCCTGCCGGAAAGCGGTACTGCGCGCACTGCGCCGAACGGCTGCCTCTGCCGCTCGGCGAGTTCTTCGCCGGGCGCTATACCGTACACGCTTACGGGGAGGGGCAGGGCGTAGCGCGCTATTATCGCGCCGGCGACACCGAAGCGGGCGCGCTGACCCTGGTGGAATTGCGCCAAAATCGGGGCTGGTCCGACGACGCCCAGGCCTATTACCGTGACCGGTTCACGCACGAAGTTCAATTGCTCGCCCAGTTGCAACACCTGCCGGCCGTTCCCATCTTGTACCAGGACCTCACCGAACGCGCCGACCGCCTGTTCTTCGTGCTGGACGGCATGCCGGAGATGACCCTACGGACGGCGCTCGAAAAGCGCCAACGCCCCTTCCCGCCGGATGTCGTGATCGACTGGGGGATCCGGCTGGGCGAAGTGCTGGCGCATTTGCAGGCGCAAGAACTGCCGGCGCCCGACCTGGACCTCGACGCCATCGGCGTAGCCGGGCACACCGCGCGCTTCCCGGACCTGGGCATCATTCGCCGGGTGCGCACCGACGGCCTCCCCATCCTGCCGGAAGCCGGCGGCTTCACCGCGCCCGAACAATTGGCCGGCCAGGCCGAGCCGCGCTCGGCGCTGTACAGCCTCGCCGCCGTGATGGCTGCCCTGCTGACCAACCGGCCGCCGCCCGCGCCGTCGCCCGATGAAGATGTCCTCATCCACATGAACACGCGCGTGCCCCGGTGGTTAAGCTATCTGGTCGCCATCAACCTCAGCGCCGAGCCTTACGACCGCTACGCGCACGTCGAAGACTTCATCGCCGATTTGCGCCGCCAGCAGGTCACCGATACCATCACCTGCCGGGCGTGCGGCGCCGAAAACCGGCGCACCGAGATTTACTGCCAAGAGTGCGCCCGCGCGCTGATGCAGTCGATGGCCGAGTGCGAGGTCTGCGGGCAAGAGATGCCGGTTAACGCGCGCTTCTGCCCGAACTGCGGCATCAAGGTAAGCTGAGCATGCGTTGCGAGGAATGCAATAAGGTCATCCCGGATAACGCCGCCTACTGCGCTTACTGCGGCGCGAAGGCTGCCGCCGGCGGCCTGCACGCGCCGGTCTTTCGCTTCAACCTCTCCGGCGACAAGGCCGTCACCTTGAAGGACCTGACCTATGCGCTGGACCGCAACTGGGGCGCCGCCCGCGTCCATCTTTACGCCGGGGACTTCGCCAACTGGCTCGGCTCAATGGGACGCGGCGTGCTCGCCGACCAGGTGCGCGAGATCACACGCTCCTACTCCGACAACCCGGACCTGGGCCTGGAGCTGTTTACGCGGCTCATCGGCGACGCCGCCAACGCCGATATCCCGCCGGCGCGCCCGGCGCTCGACCCCGAACGCATCGACTTTGGCCGCGTGCCCCGCGATAACCACGCCGAAACCACGCTTACGATCACCAACGCCGAAACGCGCGGCTATCTGGCCGGGCGGGTGCGCGTGCCGCCGGGGGTAACCTGGCTCACGCTCTCGGCGCACGAATTCGCCGGGCCGCGCACCCAAATCACACTCCGGGCCAGCACGCGCGACCTCCCCGCCGGCTCGCAGCACCGCACCCGCTTGATCTTCGTCACGCCGTTCGACACGACGGAAACCACGGCCAGCCTGTACGTGGCGACCGAGTGGTCTACCTTGCTGCGCGCGCTGATCGGCTGGGTGTTGGGTGGAGCGGTCGCGCTGCTGGCGATGGCGGCGGCGGCGCTGCTGCTGCGCGAGCTAGAGGCGGCGGCCGGCGGGTTACCCTGGACATTCCTTTACCTGGGATTGGCCGCGCTCGTCGCACTCGTCGTCTTCGGCTCGATCCGCACGCAAGACACGGCGCTGGCAATCGTCCTGTCGATCCTCATCGGCGGGCTGGTGCTGCTGCCGATTGGCCTGGGTGTGTTGGCGCTGAGCTTTGTCCTTGCCATCATCGGCCACCAGACCGCAGCCATCGCGCTGACCGTCGATTCGACGCCGCTGGCGCTGGCGCTCATGGCCGGCGTGGGCGCGCTCGTCGGCGGCCTGGTGGGACTGTATACCGGGCTGCGGCGGCTCCGGCGCGCGCCGGCCGGCCTGCTGCTCGCAGCGGCGCTGCTGGCGATGGCGCTGCTGGGGTTGGCCCGGCTCGCGCCGGTCGTCTCGTTCGGCGTCTTTCGCCCGGCAAACCAGCCCTTGCTCGTAGATATCCAGGTACCGGTGCCCTACCTGGCGTTTGCCGCAACCTTACCCGCGCCCGGCATGGACGCGACCCTCACCGCCGTCGCACCCTCCGCGACGCCGGCGCCGACGCCGACGCTGGCGCGCCGCCTGGTGAGCGACGTGGGGATGCTCTGGGAGGTCGCGCCGGTGACGAACCCCGGCGGCGAGCTTCCGCCGGCCGGCGTGGTAGACCTCGCCGCCGGCATCGACCCGGCGGGGCGTGTTCACATTGCTTACATCGCGCAGCCCGACGCGGCGCGGAACGTGACTCTGCTGTACTATGCCTGGCTCGAAGGCGGCGATGCCGGCGGTGCATGGCAGGCCGTGATGGTGACCACGGGCGAGGCGCTGGCGGGCGTCGCGCTGGCGTTGGATGCAGACGGCCGGCCCTACATCGCGTACACGGCGCAGTCCGACAACCCCGCGCAGATTACGCTGCACCTGGCGACCCAGGCGGCGGAAGACGCGGGCTGGACCGTCGAAACGGTGGACGGGCCGGGATTGGTGGGCGCGCCGGCGCCGGCTTTCGACGCCGCCGGCCGGCTCGCGCTGGCGTATCCCGGCGGCGCAGGGCAGGGCTTGAAGCTGGCGCGCCCCCGCGAGGCGGCAGCGCCGGACGTTCCCGAAGTGCTCGCCGACGAGACCGGCGGTTGGGATGTCGAGTTGATCGACGAAACCGAGGGGGTGGGCGGCTGCCCGGCCCTCGCCTTCGACCGGGACGGCGTCCCGCACGTCGCCTACGTCGATGAGACTAACGCCGCGCTGCGCTATGCGCGCTATTTGCCGGCGGCGGCCATCCCGACGGTCACGCCGGCGGCGACTCCGACGCCGGGCATCCTCGAAACGCTCGAAACCGGAACCGAAACCGAAGCCTGGTACATCGAAACGATCAGTGCGCCGGATCGCCGGATAAGCTGTGACCTGGCGCTGGCGCTGGACGAGCAGACTGGCGCGCGCCACGTGCTTTTCTACGACGCCCAGGCCGAACACATCTACGAAGCGCTTTACCTCCCCACGGCGGCGCGCTGGCGCTTCAACCGGCTCGACGCGGCGCGCCCACCCGGCCCGGCGGACGGCGTGCGTGCGCCGCTCTCGCTGGCTTTGGACCGGCGCGGGCGTCTGTTGATGACCTACAACGGACCGGCCTCGCTGCGCTTTGCGCGCGAGGTGGAGGGAAACATTCTGCAAAGCGGCGTCATCGACGGGCCAAGCCCGGCCCAACAGGTGTTGCTGAGCGGCGCGCTGCGGTCGTATGTCGTGTATGTATTCCAGGGCGATATCTGGTACGCTACGCTGCTGCAAGCGCCGGAGGCGCCGGCCCTCGCCGCCACGCCGACGCTCGGCCCCAGCCCAACGCCCTACCTCACACCGACCCCTAGCCCGGTCCCGGTGTGCGGCGATGGGGTCTGCCAACCCGGCGGCGCGGAGGACTTCCAAACCTGCCCCGGCGACTGCGCGGGCGAGGATTGGGTGTGTGGCAACGAGATATGCGAGGAGTTTGCCGAGGATGCGCGCACCTGCCCGGCGGACTGTACCGGCCCGTTCGACGAAACGCGATAGCCGGCACGCAATAAAAAAAGGACCGGTCCGGGCGACCCGTCCTTTTGACCCATTTGTTACCGCTTGCGCGTCACGATTTCGCCATTGACCTCGCCAGACAAGGCCGGAACTTATAGCCATAGATAATAATCCCGCTTTCGCCTTCGGCGCGGAGCTTGCGCGTCACCATCTCGACCCGCATCCCGATCTCGACCTCTGAAGGGTCCACATCGGTAAGCTGCGCCGTAACCATCGGCCCTTCATCCAGCTTGACAATCGCCACAACGTAGGGTGCGTAAGACTCGAAGCCCTCCGGTGCGCTCTGGATGACGGTATACGAGTAGACTTCGCCTAATCCACTGAAGGTATAGGGCGTAACTTCCACAAGATGACTCCGGGCGTTAAGCGGCGACCTTTACCTGAATCTTTGTTTCGGCCTGCGTCTCGACAATCTTTACTTCGCTGTTGCATTGGGGGCAGACCTCGCGGGGCGGGAAGGATTTGTGCCCGCACGCAGGGCATACGCTGCCGACCATGCTGTATCGTTCTTTCCTCAAGCGCCAGTGTTGTGAGATTTCCATTTTGATAACTCGTCCTCTCGTCGTTTTGGTTTGTGCAGACGCCCGTGTGCACCTGCACTAATCATTTTTTACAACGAAAGGGCTGTCAAAACCTATCATGGTAGTTTTTTGCAGCTTCCAAAATGTTAGGATAGTGTCAATTTGACCCTATTCGAGCCGTTCCAGCACGTGCGCGGCGGCAGTGGCGCCGGCGCCGCCCAGGTTGAGCGCCAGCCCGCGCCGCGCGCCCGGCACCTGGTTCGCGCCCGCCTGCCCGCGCACCTGCAAGGCAACCTCGACCGCCTGGTACACCCCGGTCGCGCCGAACGGATTGCCCCGGCTCTTCAACCCGCCGAAGGTCGAGATCGGCGCGCGCCCGTCCAGGCTGATCGCACCCTCCGCCGCCAGCTTCCATCCCTCGCCCGGCGCGGCCAGGCCCACCATCTCCAGTTGCAGCGCGGCCAGCACGGTAAAAGCGTCGTGCAGTTCGATCAAATCGATATCGTTGATCCCAACGCCGGCCTGCTCCAGTGCGCGCCCCACCGCCAGCTTGACCGCCGCCAGGGTGAGCAGGCTGCTGCGGTCGTGCAGAGGCAGCGCATCGGTCGCCAGCGCCGAGCCGGCGATGCGCACCGGCAGGGGCACCCAATCACGCGCGTACTCGGTCGGCGCCAGGATTACCGCCGCCGCACCGTCGCCCTCCGGCGCGATATCGAACAAGTTCACCGGGTCGGCGACCATCGGCGCACGCGCGAAGTGACCCGGCTCTAAAGTGTTGCGATACATCGCATTAGGGTTGCGCGCGCCGTTGGCGTGCGCGTTGATGCTGAAGCCCTCGAAGCTCTCCAGCGCGACGCCGTACTCGTGCAGGTAGCGGCGCATCAACAGCCCGCCGATGGCCGCCGGGACGACGCCCTGCGCGCCTTCGTGTTCGCGGTCGGTCAGGCCGAGCATGGCGGCCAGGCGCGTCTCCTGTGTCTGGTCGGTGACCTGCTCGACGCCGACCACCACCGCCCGGTCAACCGCGCCGGACGCGACCGCGATGTAGCCCTGACGCAACGCCGCGCCGCCCGACGCCTCGCCGGCATCGACGCGCGCCGCTTCGACGCCGGTCATGCCGGCGTAGTCGGCAAGGAGCGCGCCGAGGTGCTCCTGCTTCGAGAGTTGACCGCCAAGCGCGTTACCGACAAAGAGCGCCGCCGCGCCCGTCGTGCCCGAATCCGCGAAGGCGGCCCGCACGGCTTGCAGCGCCAAGCGGCGCAGCGACGTTTCATAGTGTTCGCCGACCGGCGTCATCCCAACGCCGATGATGCTTACGTCGCGCATGTTGTATTAGAGCCTTTCTCCGCAATTGATTCTTACAAGTATTGCAGCAAAGTTCGCACGTTCAGCACGATGACCAGGACGCCCACAATGACCATCAGCGCGCGGGCCGAGATTTTGTTGCACACATAGGCGGCGAGCGGCGCAGCGATCACACCACCCACCAGCAGCCCAACGATGACTTGCCCGTGCGCCTGCAGCAGTTCGCCGATGGTGAGCAGGAACATCACCGACTCGCCGGCCGTGACGAAAAACTCGGACAGGTTCACCGAACCGATGGTCAGGCGCGGGTTGTGCCCCCTGGCGACCATCGTGGAGGTAACAACCGGCCCCCAGCCGCCGCCACCGACGGCATCCATGAAGCCGCCGGCTGCCGCCAGGGGGATCACGTAAGTTTGGATGTCATGCTCTTCTTGGGCTTGGGTGAACGCCTTGCGCAGGATCATGAGGCCCATCACGACCAGGTAGACCGAAACAAACGGCTTGATGATGCTTTCGTCAATGGTCGTCAGGATGTAAGCACCCAGTGCCCCGCCGATCACGCCGGGTATCACCAGCTTTTGGAACAAAGCCTTGTCCACATTACCAAAGCGTAAGTGCGAAAGCCCGGAAACGAGCGTAGTAAACACCTCCGCCATGTGGACACAGGCGCTCGCCACTTTGGGCGGCAGGCCGGCGCTGAGCAAAAATGTGTTCGAGGTGACACCATACGCCATGCCCAGCGCGCCGTCGATGAGCTGCGCGGCAAAGCCTACGACAATGTAAATAAGTACTTGGTCCATCGGGCACTACCTCCTGGTATGCGCCTGGTACACCGGGCCTCCGGGTTATCAATCCCCCGCTGTGAGGATAATCTCCCGTCCTACACCCGATTGCATAAAATCATCGCCGTACTCGGCGGCGAAAGCAGCAATCGCCGCCTCGCCTGTGCAGTGGCTTGGCGCGACTTTCTGTATACCGTGTTCGCGGAAAGCGGCCACGATGCCGGCGATCTGAGCAGAGCTTGCTCCGATCAGGTGGAAGCCTCCCATCACCAGGTAGATCGGTTCATCGAAGAGCGCCTCTACCTGTTCGATGATTCGCACGATGCCGGGATGCGCGCAGCCGGTGACGATCACCAACCCTTGCCCGGTCTTTATCACGAGTGCCTGTTCCGGGATACCATATGCAATCTCGCCGGTAGTGAAGATACCATCGGCGATGGCCTGGCCCGGCTCGACTTCGATGATCGTGGTCTGGCCGCCGATCTGGTTTTTGACGGCCGGCGGGAACGACGGCAGCAGGTAAACCTCCGGGCGCGCTCCTTGCAGCAGCAAGCCGGTCATGCCGCCCACGTGATCCGTATGCGCGTGCGAGAGCACCACCGCCTCAATCGCCGCCGGGTCAATCGCCAGGGCGGTCATGTTGTTGTGTAGGATCGATCCCTGAGCGCCGGTATCGAACAGGATGGTATGGCCCCGGTGCTCGACGAGCGCGGCATATCCCCAGTCGGTTTGCAGGCTGGAGTCGTAGGCGAAGTTGTCATAAAGAACAGTAATAGCCGATTGGTCTGCCGCGGCTTCTTCGACCTCGACTGCCGCCAGCCTGCTCAGCCAGTCTGGACGACAGCCGGTCAAGAGCAGCAGACCAGGCAGCAGAATGAGCGTCAAGCGTTTCATGCTCTATTTTCCTGTTTTCCTAATCGCCCTACGTGATTTTCAACTTGCCGCGATAGCGCGTGTAGGTCGCATAGTCGATCTCGGTGCGGCGCGCGGTGTAGTCGCGCGTGGTGGGCGCGAGGCGCTGCCGCCCGGTAATCTGATCGGTCACCCGGATATCGAACGCATCCGACCCGGCGCCGGAGCCATATGAGGTCATCAGGATGCGGTCGCCCGGTTTGGCTGCGTCGAGGATGGCGGTCAATCCGACGATGCACGACCCCGCGTAGGTGTTGCCGATATCGCCGGCCAGCAGCCCGGCGATCCATTGATCGGGCACGAAGCCGAGCCGCTGCGCAGCGCGCTGCGGGAACTTGACGTTAGGCTGGTGCAGCACCACGTAAGCGTAGTCTTTCGGGGTAGTGCCCATGCCCTCCATCAGAGTTTGCGCGGCAGCCTCCACGTGCGCAAAGTACGCCGGTTCGCCGGTGAAGCGGTCGCCGTGCGAGGGGTAGGTTTCGTGGGCGCGCCGCCAGAAGTCGGGCGTGTCGGTCACATACGAGTACGACGCCTGGATGATCGCCAGCGCCTCCTCGCCCGGACCCAGCAGCACCGCCGCACCGCCGGAGGCCGCCGTGTACTCCAGCGCGTCGCCGGGCCGGCCCTGCGCGGTGTCCATACCGATAGCAAGCGCGTAGTGCCCCATGCCGGAGCCGACGAAGCCAATGCCGGCCTGGATCGCCTCGGTGCCGGCCTTGCACGCAAACTCCCAGTCGCCGGCCTGTACGCCCGGCACCGCGCCGATGGTCTCGGCGACGATGGTCGAGGTCGGCTTGACGGCGTAGGGGTGGCTTTCGCTGCCCACCCACACCGCGCGGATCTCCTGCGGGTCGATCCGGGCGCGCGCCAGGGCGTTGCGCGCCGCTTCGATGGACATGGTAATCACGTCTTCGTCCGGCCCGGCGACCGCTTTTTCTTTGACCGGGCTGGCCTCGCCGCCGGTCCACACGCGCGCAATCTCGGCGCCCGTGATGCGGTAGCGCGGCACGTATGCGCCGTACCCGACGATCCCGACCGGTCTGGATGGTTTGAGAAGTTGGACTGTCATGGACTACCTTTTGTAAGGGTGAACTCTACTCGCCGCCGCGCCGCTCCTTCACCGCTTTGCCGGCATGCCACGCCTGCGCGAAGCGTTCGCCGAGCGCAAAGTAATCCTTATCCGGCGCGTAAAAGAACGGCTGTACGCACGCAAAATCGACCCTGCCATCGACGACGCAAGCATCGTCGCAGTAAGTCTCGACGACCTTGCCAATAAAGGCGAAGTGCTCGTCAAGCTCCAGGGTTTGGATGACACGGCACGCCATGTTAATGGCGCACTCCTCGATCATGGGCGCAGCTTCGAGCGCGCCGTAGAAATTGGTGAACACCGTGCTTTTGTCTGCTTTCTTGCCCGATACCATGCCGCAGTAATCGGTTTCGGCCACCAGGCCGGCCGGCGGGATGTTCACGCTAAACACGCCGTGCTCTTTGATGCCGACTGCCGTGTACTGCTTCTTGCCCAGCGACACCGAAATGACATCGTTATCGACGATGCCCACATAGGCAACCGTCAGGTAGTTCGGTTTGCCGTTCACCAGCGCGCCGACCAGTGTTGTCGGTATGGGAAACAAGCAGTTCTTCGCGCCCAGATGGGTTTTCATGGGTTCCCTCCCGGTTATTTCGATGCCAAGATATCCGCTACATCCGATACCAACTGCGACGGAATCGCCGAGTCGAAGTTGTTGGTCAGTGCGACAATCGTCGTTTCGTAGTCGGGACTGTACCACATCTCGGCGATAAAGCCGCTCGTGGAGCCATCGTGTCCCAGCAGCCGCACACCTGAGTCGGTTATCAGCTCCGAGACGCCCAGCCCGTACCCGGCGCCGTCCTCGTCCTTCTCGAACTGAAGCATTTCTGCGAGCGTGCTCTCGCTCACCAACTTGCCCTCGAAGAGCGCCGGCGGGAACTTCGCCAGGTCGGCGGCGGTCGTGACGATGCCGCCGTCGCCCAGACCCACGCCGTCATTTTCTTCGGTGATATCCTCGAAGTCGCCGCCCTCGCCGGTGTAGCCGCGCACCATGCCCTCGGCGAAGTGGTCAGGCATCTCGATGTAGCTGGCGCCCATGCCCAGCGGATCGAAGATGTACTGCTTCATCGCGTCCGCCAGCGTCATACCGGTCGCTTCGTTGATGATGAGTTCCAGCAGGATGTAATTGCTGTTGCTGTAATACCAGCCCGCGCCCGGCGCGAACAACGGCTCCTCGTCGTAGACATAAGTGATGACTTCTTCTGCGGTCCACGGGTGAGATAGGTCCGCATCAACGGCGTCGTTGAAGGCGTCGCTTTCGGTGTAGCTGAACACCCCACTGGTCATGTTCAGCAATTGGCGGATCGTGATTTCATCGCTGTAGGCAATACTGGAGGCGATATCGGCGGGCAGCCGCTCGCCGATGACGTCGTCGAGCGCGAGCTTGCCTTCCTCGGCAAGCTGCACGGTCAGCGTGGCGACGAAGGTCTTCGTAATGCTGCCGATGCGGAAAAGATCGCCGGGCTGCACCGGGGTTTCGTTGTCCAGGTCGGTCAAGCCCGCCGCGCCGACCCACGTATCACCTGTCGTGCTGACCAGCAGGACGACCGCCGGGTCGCCGGGCGCGACATATTGATCGAGCAGCGCTTGCAGGTCGTCGG
>JAFGMM010000167.1 GCA_016927535.1 Anaerolineae bacterium | reverse complement strand
TCTCCATCCAATGGAGAGGGGGATAAGAGGGGGTGAGGTATTTTCATCCTCTTGTGGTGTCGCGCAGCGACATGGTTAGCTCCCTTGCAAGTCTACTTATATGATACCCTAAAACGATCCGCCATAACATATATTTTGGATTAAAACTTTCGTTTTTGTCAAGCATGATGTAAAATTCGGTTACATGTATTAAAATATATAATCGAAATTCCCGGTTTATGGGAGATTTGTGCAGGTTTTTCGCGGCTGCAAAAAGAACTGCGCCCGCTCATCTGGGGTCAGGTTCCGGTTGGCGACCCGGCAGGCGAGCGCTTGCCAGGCGTCCGGCCCGACATCCCACAGCATCATCATACCGTTTTGATCACCGGACGCCACGAAGCGCCCGTCTGGGCTGAACGCGACGCCGTTCACCCAACCCCCATGACTCAGAAGCGGCTGGCCGACCGGGCGCCATGTCGCCGTATCCCACAAGATGAGCGTTTTATCTGCGCTGCCGGAGACCAGGATTCGCCCATCCGGGCTGAAGGCGAGGTCGTTCACCCAGTCGGTATGGCCGGCCAGGTGGGTGATGGGCTGCCCGGCAGCCGCCTCCCAAACGATGATCGCCGCCTCCCGGTCGCCGGACGCCAGCATACGCCCGTCCGGGCTGAAGGCCACGCTCCCGACCGTGCCCGCGTGCCCGGTCAAAGTCAAAGGCTCGCCCCCGTCAAGGTCCCAGAGAATCACGGTCGCATCCTGGCCGGCGGACGCCAGCGTGCGCCCGTCCGGGCCGAAGACCACCCGCTCGATCCCGCCGGTATGCCCGCTCAGCGGGCCGCCGGTAGGCTGCCCGGTCGCCACATCCCACAAGACAATACGGCCATCGCCGCCGCCGGACGCCAGCACGCGCCCATCCGGGCTAAAGGCGACGACGATCACGGTGTTGCTGCCGTGTTTTAGAACGGCGTCGCGCCGGCCGTCCGAGATATCCCATAACAAGATGGAGCCGTCGCCGCCGCCGGACGCCAACAGTGTCCCATCCGGGCTGAAGGCCATATCGTTTACCGGGCTGCCGTGGCCGGCCAGAGTCGCCCGTTCCTCGCCGGTTTCGACATCCCACAGCCGCACCGCGTTATCCTGCGCGCTCAGGTCTTTGCCGGCAGAAGCCAGCAGCGCGCCGCCTGGGTGGAACGCAACGCGCGACACCGGAGCGCCGTGCTCGGCGAAGACGTGGCCGAGCGGCTGGCGCGCCGCCAGGTCCCACAGCGCGACCGCGCCGCCCGCGCCGCCGGAGACCAGCGCCGGGCCGTCGGAAGCGGCGACGCTCCATACCGCGCCGCCGCGCCCGGCGGCGAGTTGGCCGGCGACCTGCCCGGTCGCCGTATCCCACAAAATAACCGTGCCGTCGGCGCTCCCGGAGGCCAGCAGCCGCCCCTCCAGGCCAAAACTCACGCTCCTGACCCATCCCCGGTGACCCGTGAGCTGGCCGGCGGCCTGCCCGGTTACCGCATCCCAAAGGATGATCGTGTTGTCGGCGCTCGCCGAGGCCAGCCGCGTACCATCCGGGCCGAAGGCGACATCGAACACCCAGTTCGTATGGCCGGCCAGCCGGCCGATGATCTGCCCGGTCGCCACACCCCACAGGATAACCGCGCCGTCGGCGCTTGCCGAGGCCAGCCGCGCACCGTCCGGGCTGAAGGCGACGCTGTACACCAGGTCGGTATGCGCGGCGAGCGGCGCGCCCACCCGCCGGCCCGTCGCCGCGTCCCACAAGATAACCGCGTGATCGACGCCGCCCGACGCCACGATCGCGCCGTCCGGGCTGAAGGCCAGCCCCCACACCGCGCCGCCGTGCCCGGTCAAGACCGCCGCTTCTTCGCCGGTTTCAAGATCCCACAGCCGCACCGTGCCGTCCTCACCCGCCGAGGCCAGGCGCCGCCCGTCCGGGCTGAAGGCGACCCGGTTCACCCGTCCGGCATGGCCGGCCAGCGCTTCGAGCACGCGGCCCGTGCCGACCTCCCATACGGTCACCGCGCCGCCCTGGTCGCCGGCGGCGCACGTGCGCCCATCCGGGCTGAGCGCGACGCCGCGCACCGCGCCGCCCGCCCCGTATAGAAGCCTGGCAAGGTAGGGCTGCGCTTGCAGCGCGGTGAGCAGGCTGTTGTGTGCCTCAACAGTATCGGCGGCGGCCAGCGCCTCCAGGCTCAGCAGCAGGGCCAGGTCGGGCTGCGCCAGGTTGGTAAGCGCCGTCACCGCCAGCTCGCGCGAGCGCGCAACCGAAGCTTGGTGGTCGGCGCGCCGCTGCCGGTCGAACGCGAACGCCGCCAGCGCCAGCGAGACGAGCGCGAAGACGACCAGCCCCGCGACAAACCGCCGCGCCCGGTTGATGCTGCGCCGCCTGAGCCGTATGCTTTCGCGCAAGTAAGCCTGTTCATGCGCGTTGAGCGCCACGGCGGCCGTCGCCAACGCCTCGAACTGCGCCAGGCGCCCGCCCGCCGCCAGGTAGCTCGCATCCCGGCCCGCATCGAGCCACTCCGTCGTCGCGGTCGCCAGGCGCCGGTAGGTCAGCAGTTCTTCGCGGCTCGCATCCAGCCATGCGCGCAGCCGGCCCCATTCGCGGATCAATGCCTCGTGCGCCACCTCCACGGTCGGCTCGCGGGTGCGGGGGTCGCGGTCGAAGGTGAGCAGGCGGCGCTCGCCGAAAAACTCGATGACGGCCCTCATGACGGAGCGCTCGCTCTGCGCAATCGAGAGCAATTCGGCCCACCGGACGCGCCGCCGGGCGTCGCCGTCGCCCAGGCTCACCAGGCGCAGGAAGAGCTGCTGCGCCGCCGGCCGGTGCGCCGCGTCCAGCCGGGTGTACAGTTCGTCGGCGCGGCGCGCCAGCGCGCCCAGCACACCCCCACTGTCACGGTAGGCTTGCAGCGTGAGCGCGCTGCCGGTGCGCCGCTCAAAAAGCTCGGTGAGCGTATATTGCAGCAAAGGCAGCGCGCCCGGCTGCTCGGCCAGGTCGGTCACAATCGACGCGAGCAGGTCCGGCTCAACCCTCAGCCCGGCGCGCTCGGCCGGCCGGACGACGGCTTCTACCAACTCGTCGGGCGCAAGCGGCAGCACGACTTCGGTGCGCGCGCGCACCAGGTCGCCGAAGCCGGGATAGAGCAGCGGGCGGTCGTAGAAGTCGGCGCGCAGCGCAATCACGACGCGCAGCCGGCTGTGCGGATCGGTCACGGCGGCGGCCAGGCTGTCGAGAAAGCGCGCGCGCGCGCGCTCATCCTCGACCAGGGTGAAGACTTCCTCGAACTGGTCGATAATCAAGAACAACTCCGCGCCGTCGGCCGGCAGAATCGCCGCCGCCGCCCGGCCCAGGCCGTGCGGGTCGCTGCGCAGTTGGTCGAGCAGGCCGGGCGGTTTGTCGAGCGCAACGCGGAGCAAGGCCTGTTCGAGTTCGACGAAAGGCTGCGCGCCGGGCAGCATCCTCACGACAAACCAGGGGTCAAGGCCGATATCCTCCCGGCGCAGCGCCGGCGTCAGCCCGGCGCTGATGACGCTGGATTTGCCGCTGCCGCTCGGCCCAACCACCGCCAGGAAGCGCGCCCGGTCGCCCGGCTCGGCCAGACGTTGCAGCAGCCGCTCGACCAGCTTGGCCCTGCCGAAGAAATCGGCGGCGTCGGCCTCCTCGAAGGCGCGCAGACCCTTGTACGGGTTATCCGGCTCGTACACATCGGCGAGCGCCGCGGTGTCGAGGGGGCGGGTGTCAAGCTGATCGTCGGACGGCAGCGCAGGGATGGCGGCGGGCGGGCGGGTGGCCGGTCTTGGATCGAGATAAGCGACCCGGCGAAAGTCCGCCGCCAAGCCAAGCACGTCGGGATAGCGGGCGTTAGGGGATTTAGCGGTCGCGCGCCGGATGACCAGATCGAGATTTGCGGCGAGGCGGGGTGGATCGCACCGGATGGGAGGCATGGGATCGTTGACGTGCTTCCGCAAGATGACGGTGGTGTTGGGATCGAAGAAGGGCAATTTGCCGGTTATCAGTTCGTACAGCACGATCCCCAGGCTGTAGATATCGGCCTGGGGGGTAATGGGTTCGCGCAAGATAGCTTCGGGCGGCATATAGGCCGGCGAGCCGAACGACCGCGGCTTTTGAGACGCAACCCGCGCTTTCACCAAGTCCTGCGCAATTCCAAAATCGGTCAGGTAGGCGTTGGAATCTTCATCCAGCAAGATGTTCGCCGGCTTGATATCCTGGTGGACGACCCGGTTCCGATGCGCGACCGCCAGCGCCGCCGCGACCTGATCCAGCAGCCGCGCGATTGCCTTGATATCCCAGGGGCCGCGAAAGAGCGTCCGGCTGAGATTGCCGCCGCGCAGCCAGCGCATGACCAGGTAAGCGCCGCCGGGTTCGCGCCAATAATCGTAGAGCGGGACGATGTGCGGATGCTCCAGCCGTGCGATGAGCTGCGCCTCGACCTCGAAGCGGCGGATAAACTCCGGGTTGTCGGCATATTGGGGCAGGATAGCTTTGATGGCGACCTCGCGGTCTACGATAGGTTGGTAAGCACGATAAACGGTTCCGAAACCGCCTTCGCCGATTCGCTCGCGCAGTTCGTAGCCTCTGACGACTTGCCCATCCAGATTACCCATCTCACCTCTACCCGCCGTTACATCCTGAGCTTATTGTATAGATTGTACACGCCTGGGCAACCCATCCATCACAGGCTGCTGGCGTTAGCACGTGTTCAAAATTAACATCCCGCTCTAAGCGGCTTCGACTGTTGGAAAAGATCCCAGCCACCTCACCCCCGGCCCCTCTCCACAGG
>JAFGMM010000166.1 GCA_016927535.1 Anaerolineae bacterium | reverse complement strand
ACCTTGTGTGTTCATTCTTGTCCCCTTTCAGACTATACATATCGATTATACCAGGGGGAAGTTACACACTTTATTTTATACTCTCCGCGCTCTGGTAGCACTCATTGCCGGCGCGGTGGGCTGCGATAGTCCTCCGTCCACTGCAACGCCCATCCCAACCCCCACGTTCACTCTCACCTTTACTCTGACCGCTACGCCGCCTCCCTTTCCCACCTGGACTCCTTTTCCCACCTGCACCCCTGGCCCCACTCTCACACCCAGCTTCATACCCTCACTGACCACCACACCGACACCCACCCCGATGATCCGCGCCGGGGTACGTGTCATCGTGAAAGGAGAACAAGCACTCGAAGACCCGATGAAGTCATTTGTTGCGGCTGTGCCTGATGCCTGGAACGCTCCTGTCTACGCCAAGTCGCGCTACGAGTTGCAGTTGACTCCAAGTACCATGCTGGTCGAAAGCTGCCACTATGCGCCATCGGGTGGGCGCACCCGCGAACGGCTCGACTTCACGGCAGTACTTGTCGAACTGGAAACCGGCGCGCTCCTGGCCGAAACCGAGTTCACCGGCAAAGCACCCAGCGCCTGCCCCGATTCGGTTCCGGCAGGGACCACCGGTGCCATCTACGGCAAGCCGGCAGCCGAGGCCTTCAGCGCATGGCTCACCGAGACGGCGGCGAAGTTGGTTGATCTGCCGGTCTTGTTGGTCGATATGGGGACAGCGTTCGTCACGGTGACCGATCGCAGTCCCGACGGGCGTTATATTCTGGGGTTCGTCGCCGAGAGTTTCGCCAAACCGGTGCTTGTGTGGGATGCTCAGACCGGCGCGGTGATGACCCGCTTTGCCGAGCACACCAAAAGAATCAACAGCGCCGTCTTTAGCTCCGACGGGCGCTACGTGGTCAGCGCAGGCGATGATG
This sequence comes from Anaerolineae bacterium, assembly GCA_016927535.1. Taxonomy (GTDB): domain Bacteria; phylum Chloroflexota; class Anaerolineae; order Aggregatilineales; family JAFGMM01; genus JAFGMM01. The sequence continues at coordinate 8,209 of JAFGMM010000166.1, read as the reverse complement.
CGATGGTTTATGTGTGGGAGGCACAGACCGGCACGGTGCGGGCCGAGGTCGCGCTGCCGAGCGCCGGCCGTGCGCAGTACCGGCCCAGCGGGCAAGATATCCTCACGAAGGCTATCAAAAGCAGCCCGGTTCAGGTGTGGGATGCAGAGACCGGCGCGGCGCGCTTCACGGTCGGCGCACAAACGATCCACGCCGAGTACAGCGCTGATGGGCGCCTCATCCTCACGGCGGGGGATGGCGTGGTCCAAGTGTGGGATGCTGAAGACGGCGCGCTGCGGCAAACTCTGGAGGTGCCGGGAGTGCTGCGCGCGTGGTTGGGTCCCGATGCGCGCCGGGTCGCTGTCGCCGGCTCCGGGACAGCAGATCAGGCGCAGCCGCAAAGAGCCGGGCGTAGGCTTCGCTCTCCGCGTCGCCGGATGGCCCGGTCGTGGCGACCAGGCCCCGACCCACTTCGAAACAAACCGCGACGTGTTCGGCGACTGCACTGAAACCCGCGGTCGGAACGTAGTAACCGGTTGTCAGAGTTTGGGTCAAGTCGTTCACGCCGCCTCCTGCATTGCCGCCTTCGAGATCGGCGTCACGCCGGCGATCCGCGCCGCGTTGTGTTCGCGGTACGCGGCCAGGCAGGCGTCGCACAGCGCCAGCGGCGCGTTGTCGTCGAAGCGCGCCAGCGCGTCGCCGGCGGCGGGTTCGATGGAAACGAAAAACCGCGCGGTACGGGTACAGCGCGGCGGGTTGACCGGGTCGCGTGCCCGGTCGTAGCCTTCGCATTGCAACATAATCTGTACGTCCTTTCAACTCGCAGCCCAAAATGGAGATGAGGCCACGGCGAGAATCGAACTCGCCCACGGTCGTTGTTGCTGCGTCCGCGCCACCAGGTAGGCCGCGTAAGGTGTGGCAGCCAGACCGGGGGGAACAGCCCGGCTGCCAAAGGGAGGAGCGCCGGTTACCCGGTCGCCGAGATGAGCGCGACGGCTGAGGTGAACCCATGAACGTCCGTTCTGGCTGGAGGTTTCAGGCAGAGCTTAGGAAAGGCGCCGTCACGCCCACGTCGCCGGCCGGGTGCGCCGGCGGCGTGCGCTGGGGTGGCCGGGCTAGCTAGACAAACCCGGCCACCTTCGCGCACACACGAAGGAGAAAACATCATGCGGCCGGCTCGCACCGGCGCGGTGGGCGCGATGAACACCGGCTGCTTAGTCTTGTGTTCATGGGCTATAGGCTTACGTCCGCTCTGATCACAAAAGATGCTTCCCGACAGGAGGTTGAACGCCGGGCAAACATCGTGCCCACCGCGCCGGTCTCGACCTTGCACGCCAAGACCCCCATCTTGTTCGCTCTCGAGGTCGAGGCCGGCGAAAAGCGCGCGTGCCGGATCGCTTGATATACCTGATGACGCGGAGAAACAGGAAAACACATGGTTGCAGCACGCGCGCTGATACGACCGTGACGGCATTGAAGCCGCGACCGCTTGGACGATCCGCTCTCCAATCGAGCGCACGGTCAGTTTGTCAAAGTCATCTTGTGGGGACTCCCGTCCCCCAACCCCGCCCATTAGAGCCTGCCTACATAGGTGAATGAGCGGATTTCGATCCGCCAGGTGAGGGGGTTATTGGATTGTTAAAGAGCTACCAACTCCCTGCGCGGTTTCCGCAGGGGCGAACAGGTCGATGATTCGTTGGGCGTTAGGGAGAGAGCAAGCCGGGAGGTCGTTGATCTGCCCGGCCAGCGCACGGTGGGCCAGGTCGAGGACGGCAGCGCGTTGGGCGCCGGCCGGCGCCTCGTCGCCGATGGGGTCGTAATCAAATGCTGCCATGAGAATGCTCTACTCTTTCGCCTTCGCCGTCAGAGCGGAGCTTGTAAAGTGGGGAAAAAGTGGATATGATGGGAAGTAATCCCCGCTCTGACAGTTGGGATAGGGCGCTGTGAGTGCTTGCAAACTACGCACAGCGCCTTTCGCTTTCTTCGAATTTGATACTGCTAGAAGTGTAACATTGGAAAGAAAGATTGTCAAGTATTCCAATCTTGTATTACGATAAAACTCAGCGTTGACACATGCAAGCGCTCCTGTTATACTAATTAGCGAAGGAGGAAAGCGTAGTGTTTAATGCAACCACTCTAACTTTAAGAAAAATAGGAGTTCGGGAAATGTCTTCAAGCGAAAGACAAGTCCTTGTAGACGTTCCTGGTATTGGGACGGTCTACAACGAACTCCCTGAGGTTGCTTCTCGAAAGGGTCTTGACGTGGCGAGCTTGGCACGCGCGGCTTATCTTGACTTCAAAACTGTGCAACGGGTCTGGAAAAACGAATTCAAGGGGTTGACCTTTGAGACATTGGTCAGCATTTTAGCCGCGCTCGACGAATCTTTTGAGAAAGTGTTTCCATTTGAGCGAGACCCGCGCTACTTCAATCCTTACGTTCAAGACAATAGTGACAATGGTGACCTTTAGGGAGAAAAGAAAAAGCCCCATTCTTATGGAATGGAGCTTCTCCCAAAGGGTCGTTCGCGTTATACTAACTACCCAAATGTTCTAGAGTCATCCCGCTGCTCCTCGGCCAAGACGATCAGCGGGGTGGCTCCCAACAAACCGACCAATGGTCGGAGTGAAGGCTTTTTTGTAGTAGGGATTGGTTCTCCCTGGTGGCCCTACCTGACCGCCCTATCTCAAATGTCAGAGCGGGATAGGGTTGTACCCCAAACAAGCGTCAGGTAGGATCACCAGGGCGCACCAAGCGCCGATTGTACCTTAACAACCAAACAGAGGTACGCATCAAAAAAGGCGACCTCTGTAACGTAGCGCGGAGATGGCGATGGGCCGATTTGAACGGCCAACCAAGGGCTTATGAGTCCCCTGCTCTGCCATTGAGCTACATCGCCACACATGAAGTGGAGGTTGATGAACACCCACTCCCTTTGAATAGCGGGGACAGGACTCGAACCTGCGACCTCCGGGTTATGAGCCCGACGAGCTGCCTCTGCTCTACCCCGCAACAACAATTGCAATTATAGCGCACTATACGTAAAAGTCAAATGTGCAGGGCAATCGGGCAATCGGGGGTGCACGAACAACCCGTAGTCAGGCGGCACGCCCAAGTTTACGGCGGCGCGCCGCAACTTGATCCCACTCATCAGACAAAAAAGCGGCACGGGCTTTGGCAACGTGACGGGCGCTGTCCAGGTTCCAACGCGCGCCAGGCACTTTCATACGTAACAGACCAATCTGTTTGGCTGCACTTTCGATAGTCCCAGAGCCGATTTGATAACCGTTATCACGATAAGAGGGGTAATCCATACGGTCGCGGTTGTTGGTGAAGTAAGTCACGGCTTTCTGTGCCGGGTCCTGGTCGCGCTGCGGGTTGATATGCTCAGCACAAGCTTTGATGACCGCATCAATACGCCCTTCCCACAGATCAGTACGGACTTGCTCTAACCAGACCTGGCGCTTTTTCTTGTCCTTATGGGCAAGCTTGGCGACCGGCGGTAGATATTCGCTGGCATGGAACCAATCGACAATCTGGATTGCATGCGGGAAGAGTTCGTCAACCAGGCGCCAAATCCATTTTGCGCCATCGCCCAAAATAATCAGTTCGCGGGCCAGGTGCGCGTTGTGCTGGACGCCGGTTGCCCAGAGCAGATCGCCAAACTGATCCGCTTCACAGATATCGGCATAATACCAGAGATCTTTGGCATGAATGCTCCATTCTTCATCGGGTGTGCGCGGGGGACGGCTTTCGGTACGACCCCTGGCGCCCATTTTCAATTCGCGCCAGGGGTCTTCAACTTCTTTCGCTTGCTCATCCCCCTCCTCACGCCGCGTATGCACCGTTGTGCCATCAATACTGCCATACAGCCGCAGCGGAGCGCTTACCTCTCGTTTCCGTTTCAAGAGCGCTTCTTGGTCTGCGGCTGCTTCTTTCCACTCGGTTTCGCGGGTTTCCACTTCGCGTCCGTAAGCTTGCGCCGCTTTATCCAGCGAATGGTCACTCAACTGCACCAACGCGAGCTCTCTGAACAGCTTACTTCCTCTATCAAACGGCACCTGTACCCCGATCAAGCCACTCAACCGCTCCAGTTCTGCGCTCATGGCATTTGGCCGCCACCCTAACCGCTCATCCAATGGATACACGCCTCCTGGCTGCTCGGCGTACAAATAGTACGCGCGTTTCACCTTGACTTTCCCCAATACCGTATACATTGTCCCTTCAAGCTTGCCTTCGTATTCTGCCCGTGCACCATTCTCACACACGATCTCGCGCGCCGGTTCATCTTCCTCCAGTTGATTCAACCACAACTCCAACACCTTTCGCCCCATTGCTATTGCAGCTTCTTTGCTGCGTCTTTCCATTTCACTCATATCTTCTGGCTCTGGCGCGATCTCTTTCAGTACCTCGCTCAAGCGTGCTGCGCACTCGTTCAGCGTTTCTTCCATTCTTGTTGTATTATTCATCTGCGAAGCATCCTTGGGTTTTGTCACTCTACTATCCTAACGGATAGTTTGGAGGCTTCGCTTCTTCCTTCCAACTACAGGTTGTTCGTGCACCCTGTGCCCGCGAGAGTAGTGTAGTTCAACAATCTGGGGTATAATAGATATCAGTGTAAAATATGGCGTATTTTAATGAAGCGAAGGGTGTGTAGCAACTGTATCGTTTGCTTCCCCTTATAAACCTCGCTTTCATCCTTAACAGGACATATCTATGAACATTGGAATTATCGAACAGGTCGATCTCGACAGCGAAATGCGCGCTTCTTATCTGGATTATGCCATGAGCGTAATCGCTTCGCGCGCGCTGCCCGACGTGCGCGACGGCCTCAAACCGGTTCACCGGCGCATCCTCTATGCGATGAACGACATGGGCTTGGGGCCGCGCGTCCAGCACAAGAAAAGCGCGCGCATTGTCGGCGAGGTGCTGGGCAAATACCACCCGCACGGCGACCAAGCAGTCTACGACGCGATGGTGCGCATGGCGCAGGACTTCTCGCTGCGCTACATGCTGGTCGATGGGCAAGGCAACTTCGGCTCCATCGACGGCGACAGCGCGGCGGCGATGCGCTACACCGAAGCGCGCATGACTTCGCTCTCGCAAGAGCTGCTGACCGATATCGACATGGATACGGTTGATTTCGTCGATAACTTCGACGGCACGCTGCAAGAGCCTTCGGTGCTGCCGGCGCGCGTGCCCAACCTGCTGCTCAACGGCTCGTCGGGTATTGCGGTCGGCATGGCGACCAACATCCCGCCGCACAACTTAAACGAACTGACCGACGCGATCATTTATCTTATCGACCACTACGATCATCGCAACGAGATCACCGTCGATGATCTGATGGAATTCATCGTCGGGCCGGACTTCCCCACCGGCGGGATCATCGTCGGCGGTGAGGAGATCAAAAACGCCTATGCCACCGGCAAAGGGCGCGTTGTGGTGCGCGCCGTGACCGAAATCGTCGAGACGAAAAACAGCCGGCAGCAGATCATCGTCACCGAAATTCCATACCAGATCAGCAAGACGACCATCATCGAGCGCATCGCCGAACAGGTGCGCAGCGGGCGCATCGACATGATATCGGACCTGCGCGACGAAAGCGACCGCAACGGGCTGCGCCTGGTAGTCGAACTGAAGCGCGGCGCGCAGCCGCGTAAGGTGCTGAACCAACTACTTAAGTATACCCCACTGCAAAGCACCTTCGGCGTGCAAATGCTGGCGCTCGTCGATGGCGAGCCGCGTCTGCTCAGCCTCAAACGCGCGCTGGTGCTGTTCGTCCGGCACCGGCAAGAGGTCATCGTCCGCCGCTCTGAGTTCGAGCTGCGCAAACGGCGCGAGCGCGCGCACATCCTGGAAGGGCTGCTCAAGGCGCTGGCGCACCTGGACGACATTATCCAGACCATCCGCAACAGCCCCGACGCCGCCGCCGCCAAAGATAACTTGATGACGCGCTTCGATCTGAGCGACGCGCAGGCGCAGGCCATCCTCGATATGCAACTGCGCCGGCTCGCCGCGCTGGAGCGCCAGCAGATCGAGGACGAGTATCGCCAGGTGCAGGAGCGCATCGCCTACCTGGAAGACCTGATCGCCAGCCCCAAGAAGGTCCTGGCGCTCATCCGCGAAGACATGGAAGACCTGGCGAAGCGATACGGCGATGTGCGCCGCACCCAGATTGCCTACGACGCCAGCGCCGACTTCAACGCGACCGACTTCGTGCGCGACGAAGAAGTGCTGATTTCGATCACACAGCGCGGCTATATCAAGCGCATCCCGGCCAACACTTACCGCGCGCAGCATCGCGGCGGCAAGGGCATCACCGGCATGGCGACGAGCGAAGAGGATGTCGTTACTCAGATGTTCGCGGCGGGGTCGCTGGAAAGCATCCTGTTCTTCTCGGACAAAGGCAAGGTTTACCAGGAATTCGCGTACAACATCCCGGAAGCCAGCCGCACCAGCAAAGGCGTGCTGCTGCAGAGCATCCTGGCGATGGACATGGACGAGAAGATCACCGCGACGCTGACCGTGCCGAGCTTCGACTCCGGCTACCTCGCCATGATTACCCGGCAAGGGAAGATCAAGCGGGTGCCGCTCCAGGCCTTCGAGTCGGTGCGGCCCAGCGGCTTGATTGCCATCTCGCTCTACGACAACGACGCGCTGTGCTGGGCCAAGCTGGTACACGATGACCAGGATATCATCATGGTTACGGCGCTGGGCCAGTCGATCCGCTTCGATATCGGCCAGGTGCGCCCGATGGGCCGCACCGCCGCCGGGGTGAACGCGCTCCGGCTGTACGACGGCGACCAGGTGGCCGGCGTGGCCGCGATCACCGACCCGGACGCCGACCTGCTGATCGTGACGGCGAACGGCTACGGCAAGCGCTCGCCGCTGAACGAGTTCAACCGGCAAAACCGCGCCGGCAGCGGCGTCCGCGCCATCGGACGGCACGACCTGAAGATCACCGGGCCGATTGTGGAAGCGCGCGTCGTCACCGAAGCCGACGACGTGACGCTGATTACCGAGAGCGGCATCGTGATGCGCACGCCGGTCACCAATGTGCTCAAGTACGGGCGCACGGCGCGCGGCGGCCAGATCATGAAAATGCGCGTGGAGGGCGATACGATTGCGTCGATTGCGATTGTGGAGAATCACAAGGCGGCGCAGGCGCGCAACGGTCACGGCAACGGTAAATCGTCTTCTGAGGATATAAACGATTCGGAAGAAATAGTCGCGCCGCCCGCCGACGCGCTCGACGACAACGGCAAGGATGAGGGTTAGTCGCTGCGGGATGCAGCAGAGCGCGCAGAGAGCTTAGAGAGGCATTGCCTATGGTGTGCCGGGCAAATTTCTGGTACGTCGCTGGAAAGTATGTGACATGGGGAAGGCGGTTTGCCGGCGTGGAAATCAGACCGATATCAAAGAATGGCGTGCCGATTCGGTTGCCTGATGAGCGTTGGGCGCATATTATGGAAGAGCATGGCGAGCTATCCGGGATGCGCCAAGAGGTGCTTGAGACGATCGCAGAGCCAGAGCGGATTATGGCAGGCGGTGCGGGTGAACTGCTCGCTGTTTGGGAAATCGAAGCGGGCAAGTGGTTAATCGCCGTGTACCGAGAACTTGAGACGGACGGCTTTATTATTACGGCGTTCCTCACATGCCGCGCCCGCTCGTTTGAAAAGAGGAAGCAGGTATGGCCTTAGTAGACGTTCGAAATTACTTAAAGCTGCTACCGGCAGTACGGCAGGCGCCAGAGCGCAACGTTTGGCTGTACTACGACTCAGAGGTTGACGTGTTGTATGTGAACTTCAAGAAACCGAGCCAAGCCACCGATAGCGAATTGACCGAAGATGATGTGGTCGTGCGTTACGAGGGCGAGGAAGTTGTAGGGCTGACTATCTTACACGCCAGTCTGCGCTGAAGAAGCAGCGCGCGCCGAGGGCTTAGGGAGATATCTATGACGTGGTGCGACACCATAAGAGGATGAAAATTTAACCGCGAATAACGCGAATGGACGCGAATTAGGAATCTTTATTCGTGTTATTGGCGTTATTCGCGGTTCAAAATCTTATTTTCAGAGAAGAGGCATCTCCGCTTATGAGAAAGCTTTCTCCCGGTCAGATACATCGCTGAGTTTTAGGGGAAATCGACTTTAGACAAAAAGAAAGGCGAACTGTGAGTTGAAACACAGGCCGCCCTGGGGTAGAAAGTTGAGTATGAAAAAAACAACTT
>JAFGMM010000023.1 GCA_016927535.1 Anaerolineae bacterium | reverse complement strand
TAGCACGAGTCTGACTCCCCTCGCCCCTTGAGGGAGAGGGGTCGGGGGAGAGGGGGAAAAAAGCGCTTAAGTTGATGCATATGGGGGCAGGTTTCAAACCTGCCCCTACAATTCGCCAACAACGTTAAAATGGGATGCCCCCTCTTGCTTGCGCCTCCCCCCGCGCTGAACTATCATAGGCGGCATGAGTGACGTTTGGGAATCCCGGCAGAGCGACCGGCGCAGTAAGCGCCAGATTTCTAGCATGCAGTTCGTCTTCGTGGCGATCCTGGCGGTGGGGCTGCTGCTGGCCTTGAACCTCAGCGACCGCATCGCCAAAGGCCAGCGCATCCAGGCTAACCGCGAACTGGTGGAGCGCGAAATCGCGGCGCTGAAAGGGACGCAGACCGCGCTCCAGGCGACGCTGGCGTGGGTGCAGAACCCGGCCTTTGTCGAGGCGTGGGCGCGCAGCGAGGGCAAAATGGCCCGCCCCGGCGAGGTGCTGGTCGTGCCGGTCCCGGTGGAGGCCGCGCCCACCCCCACGCCGCAGCCCACGGTCGAAGCGCCGAGCGTTGCGGCGGTGGAGACGTGGACCGTGTGGTGGAAGCTCTTCTTCGACGAACCCCCGCCCCAGATCGAATAGAGAATCACCGGCGGCGGTCTATTCGTCCTGCTCCGAATTCGGGTAGTAGATACCCACCAGTTCCCCGGTATACTCGTCTATTTCGTCCCAGCTTTCGATATCCAGGATGATGTGCGCCAGCACAGCAGTCTTGAGCGCTACCATCTCCTCGGTGAGCACCTCAACCAGGTCTTCAAAGGTTGGGTTGTGCCCCACCAGCATCACCACATCGCAGTCGTCGGGCAGGTTACGGATCACGTCGAGGTGTTCCTGGATGTTGGTGCTGTACAGCCGGTCGGTGAATACGATATCTTCCGGGTCGTAGCAAAAGGCCTCGGCGGCGAGACGGGCGGTCTGGCGGGCGCGCCGGGCGTCGGACGAGACGACCAGGTGCGGGTTCAAGTCCATCTCGTTGATGCGCCGGCCGATGCGCGGCGCGTCGCGCTTACCGCGCGGCGCAAGCGGGCGGTCGTGGTCGATGCTGTCTTCACGTTCGGATTTGGCATGCCGGAGTACCAGTAGCATTTTCATTGCAATGCCTCCTAAATAAAAAAACACTACGGAGACCAGAAAATACCGGGCGTCGAATAAAAGTCCCGTGCTCTTTGTAGCAAGACCGTCCTTGACTATGGCACATCGAGCACGTAGATTGCTGCGCCGTCCTGTTGATAAACCAGCCTCAGATACGGCGCGCCGGCGGGCGTCGAGGCCGCCTCGATCACGTGCGGCGCGCGCCACCGGAACATCTCGCCCGGCGCGGCGGGGTCGGCGATGGCCTGCGGCACCAGCACATAGTCGATATCGTGCGCCGCCAACACTGCGGCCCAGGCCGGGTCGGCGGGGTCGGCCCAGAAGCCGCGCAGCGCGTCCTGTTCGGCCAACGATTCTTCGGCGCCCTTGAAGAAAGGCTGGGGCCGGTAGAACACCGCGTCGCGCTCGGCGATGACGGCGGCCCAGTCGGCCTCGTGGTCGGTGCCGTAATTGAGAATGCGCGCTGCCGGCGGCGCGTTTGTCTTGAGCCACTGCATCGCCGCGACGTCGGCGTGCGATGAGAACGCGCCGAAGAAGCTCAGCCGCCCTTTGCTCAGCGCCAAGAGCTGCGGGCTGACGATCACGCCCAGCACGACAAGCGCCGCCGCGCTGCCGATGACGATCTTGCCCCACCGCTGCACCCAATCCGTCACGCGCGGCAGCCCGATTTGTACCAGCAGCCGGCCGCTTGCCAGCGTGCCGAGGTAAAGAAAAGGGATGATGGGGCCGTGCCAGGCGATGGAGAAGGGGTAGTCGTATTTAAGCAGCGTGTTTTCCAGAAAGGGCAGCAGCCGCCCCAGCACGCCCAGCGCGCCGAATTCGATCACGGCGGCGAGCCATGTCAGCATCCACAGGTCCAGCGCGCCGCGCCGCCGCCACGCGATGACCGCGCCGCCCGCCGCCAGCGCCGGCGCCAGCACCCCGCTCATGCCGATCATCGTGAGCAGGTGCCGCAGTTCGACCGTGAAGGGCGACGCGATCTCCGATCCCAGCAGCGGCGCGAGACTCAGCAGCCACGGCACGACGAGGAGCAGCGCGCCCAGCGGGATTCCGAGCGCCAGCGTCAGCCAGACGCGGCGCGCCGGTTGGGGGCGCGCCAGCCAGATGGTCAGCAGCCACGGCAGATAGCCGATCATCAAGATGATGGTCGTGTCGGGATGCGCGAGCGGCACGGCTGCCAGGCACACCGCCGCCGCGAGCGCGTCGCCGTTCGCGCCGCCGCGCAGGTAGCGCGCCACGAAGGTCACGAACGCCAGCGCGAACACCAGCGCGGTCAGCGTCGTGTAGTGCGAATCCAGGTACGCGGTGAAGACGCCCGTGCCCAGTATCGCCAGTGCCAGCATGGTCGGGCCGGCGTGATGCTGCGGTAAAATGTCGATCTCGCGTCCGAAGTCGTGCGCCAGCCACACGAACAGGAATCCCAGCGCCGCGCCGAGCGCAAACTGTACGGTGTGCAGCCCGGCGCCCGATATCGCGCTGACGCACGCCGCCAGCGCCGGGAACGCCGGCGAGTAGAGGTAGCTGATCTCCGGGTGAAACGGCGCCAGCGTGTTGAACGCGCCGCCGGCGCGCATCGCCAGCGCCAGGTAGCCGAAGCCCTGCGCGTCGGTGTCCGGCGGCACAGGCAGGACGAGGGTCGGGGCGACGTAGAGCACGAATACCGCGCCGAGCGCCGCCTGTGCGAGCGGGTGCGGCAGGGTCGGCCTGGGATGACGCCGCCGGCGCCAGGCGAACGCGACCCCCACGACGGCGAATACGGCCGGCAGCGCGTAGGCGACCGCGTCGAAGCCGGCGGTCGCCGCCCATCCCATCGCTATGTCGTTGAACAGGGCAAAGATCAACACGCCGGCCAACGCAATGCCCGGCCGGCGCGCGGTATTCCAGAGGGATGTGAGCATCCCGCCGCCGATCAGAACCAACCCGGCAAAGAGAAGGGCGATGAGCAGTGACATGAGTCAGGTCCGTGTGTTGAGCGCTTTGTCGATGGTCTGGGCCGGGTGACAGGGCATGCTTGCCAGGTCGTGCCGGGAAAGCCAGCGCGGAAGCTTCACGCCGTGCGGGTGATCGGCCTCGGCGGCGAGTTCGCCTCCCAGCACCCGGCCGGCGAACGTGATGGTAACGCTGTGCCAGGGCTGCGCCGGCTTGATGACTTCGCTCACGTCCAGCAGCCCGGTGATCTCAGCCGTCAGACCGGTCTCTTCCAGGAATTCGCGCAGCGCTGCGTCGCACGCGCGCTCGCCAAAGTGCACGCGCCCGCCGGGGATGCACCACTGCACAGGACCGGCATCGGTGTTATAGTGCGGCACCAGCAAGATTCGCCCGCACCGGTCGTCGGTCACGGCCAGGCAAGCGCGCACCCGGATCGTGTCATCCATCGCTTTTGTCCAACGGCTACGCTGATTCCCATTGTTCTTATGATACCATAGCCATGCACACAAAGGAGCATCGAATGGATCACTTTAAAACGATCTACCGCAGCCGCGCCGCCGACTACGACCGGCTCGTTGCACGCGAAGACCACGAGCACAATCTTATCAAGGCGCTGCGGGACATCCGCCCGCTTGGTGGGTTGGATGTGATCGAGTTGGGCGCGGGCACGGGCCGCTTGACGCGCCTGCTCGCGCCGCACGTCGCAAGCGTCTGTGCGTTCGACATTTCGGCGCATATGCTGGGCACGGCGCGCGACCGGCTCCGGGCAGCCGGGGCGGGCAACTGGGCGCTCGCCATCGCCGACAATCGCGCGCTGCCGGCTGCGGGCGGCGCGGCGGATATCGCCGTCGAAGGGTGGAGCATCGGGCATTTAGCCGGCTGGTATCCTGGTACCTGGCGCGCCGAGGTAGACCGGGCGCTCAAGGAGATGCGGCGCGTGGTGAAGCCGGGCGGTGTGGTTATCGTTATCGAGACGCTGGGCACCGGGCAGGAGACGCCCAGTCCGGGCGATGCGCTCGCGGCGCTGTTCGCGCGGCTGGAGGGTGTGCACGGCTTCGCTTCGACCTGGATACGGACCGATTATCGCTTTGAGTCGTTGGATGAGGCGGAGGCGCTCACGCGCTTCTTCTTCGGGGACGCGCTGGCGGATCGCGTGGTGCGGGAGAACCGGGTAATCTTGCCGGAGTGTACCGGCATCTGGTGGCTGAACGTCTAGGACGCGGCGAAGAGCTTGCCCACGTCCACGCGCAGCCCATCGAGCGCCGGCAGCGTGGAGACCGCCGCTTGGCCGGTCTTGTATTCGGTCTCGGCGTCGTTCGCCAGGTCGCACACGGTGACGGTGTGCGCGAAGGGGTTGACGATCCAGTACTCGCGGACGCCGTTCTCCCGGTAGTATCTGCGCTTGCGGTTCAGGTCGTC
>JAFGMM010000022.1 GCA_016927535.1 Anaerolineae bacterium | reverse complement strand
TGGGTATCACTCCTTTCTTTCTGTCGAATTTTCAGGAGTTTACCTGTGAGCTTCAACCCTTTTCAAAAAGTGTCCGGTAGTGAATGCGGCGCAAAATGAATTTGCCGCATACCTCGACGGGCTTCTCCAGGCCGGGCTGTACATTGGCGGCATTCTGGAGGAATTGGTCAACCTCCACCGGGCCGGCGAATTCGACCGGCGGGTGTTGGTCAGTTCGGCTTTCCTGTTCCTGGACGCCGGGCACGACAACGTAGGCAACCACATCGCTAACGGCGTCCTGGCGCTCATCCGGCACCCCGAACAGATGCGCGCGCTGCAAGACAACCCTGCGCTTGTCAAAGACGCCGCCGCCGAGATGCTGCGCTACGACGGCCCGGTGGACTGCCTGCGCCCGCGCTATGCGTTCGAGGCTGTCGAGCTGGGCAGCCAGGTCATCCGGCGCGGCGACAAAGTGTACGCGAGCGTGCTCGCCGCCAACCGCGACCCGGAGAAGTTCGAGAATCCCAACGTATTCGACATTACCCGCGACAAAGAGCAGCATTTGGCTTTCGGTAAGGGCGATCACTTCTGCCTGGGGTCACAGCTTGCGCGCATCGAGGCGGAGGTCGCCATCACGACACTGCTCGCCCGACGTCCTACTCTGTCGCTGGCGGTCGGCCTGGACGAAATCGAGTGGAACGAGTCGCTGCTGCTGCACGGGATGAAAGCTTTCCCGGTAAGAGTGGGGAAGTAATCGGCCTTTCAATCAGCCGCAAGCGGTTCGAGTTGGCTCAGCACTGCCGTGAGGCGCTCTTGTTGACCTGTTTCGAGCGCCTTTGCTTCAGCTTTGAGGTCATCTAGTGTAGCACGCTCAATTAACGTCTCTGGCGTTAGTTTGTGAAGTTCAGGCGGCTGGGCCTTAAAAATGTTTTTGATGAAGGCAATCTCCAAGACTCTGGTTCCATTTATTGGAGAGACATACACATTTTGAACAATACCGTGCCATCGGTAAACGCACACAACATCACCAGGGTGATAATCACTTAAAGTAGATTCTGTGGTATTCATCAAGTAACTCCTGAGTTTTTTTCTTTGCCGAGTTGTAATCCCGCACATCATAACCAAGCGAGCGCACCAACTGTACCAACATCATATGCCAGGCGCCGGCGCTGTAATGATCTCGCGCCGTGGCTTCATCGTGTGTATTTGCACGTTCGTCATATTCACTTCGAGTCAATGGCATAGTCCCACGCTGATCCTTCCTGGTTTCTCGATGAAAGACTTTTCTTTTGGTCCGTTAACCGGTGAGACTAACCTCAAGCGCCCTCCTGTTTCAACTCAGGGCGCGCAACCTTCGAAGACGGCGGCGGCGCAAATAGGCCGTTGTGCAGCAAGGCCGGCTCTGGCTCGTCGGGGTAAGGATCGACGTTGCCCAGCTTCTTAAAGGTGTAGTCCAGCAGTACCTTGATTGTGCCCAGGATCGGTGAGATCAAGAAAGCGCCCAGGATGCCGCCGACGGCGGTGCCGATGAAGATCCCGACCAGGATCACCGGCAGCGGCAGCGCCACCGCCTCGCCCAGAATCTTGGGCGCGACGACGTTCCAGATGACCTGCTGCATCACCAGGTTTATGCCGAGCACCAGGAGCACCAGCGTCCCGCGCTGCATATCCGGGAAGACCGCCGACCCCTGGAGCAGCGGCACCAGCGCCATCGGGATCAGCGCGGCCAGGCCGCCGACGGTGGGGATGAGCGAAACGATACCGGTGAACACGGCGATCATCTCGGCGCCGGGGATGCCCATCAACACAAGCTGGAGCCAGGTCAGGAGGCCGATTACGAAGCCGATGATGACCTGCCCGCGAAAGAAGCCGTTCCACACGTCGATGATCCGTTCCAGGAGCAGCGCATACTCGCGGTGATAGGGCTTCGGAATCCAATCGAAGAACGCATTGTAGGCGCGCGGGATGTCCAATAGAAGCAAAAAGGAAAGGAAAAGCACCATAAGCGCCTGGAACAGGAAGCCCGCTACACCGGTTACTGCCGTAGTGAGTGTCCCGGTCACGCTGCCCACCACACCGAACGCGCTGTTGAGCAGGTCGCGGAAGTTGAGTTGCAGCGAATTGAAAAAGCTGTCGATAGACCCGCCGGGCGGCTGCGGCGCGGTCCCGGCTTCCTCCAGCAGCGCGGTCATGTCGGTCCGGTATTCTTCGGGCACTTCGACCGGCGGCAGTTCGAAGATATAGACGCGCAGCGGCTCGATCACCACGTTGAAATTGACCGAATTCCCCAGCACGTTTACGATGCCGTTGGTATATTCGTAATGCTCCGCCCGCGCCTTCAGGTCGTTGTAGGCGTCCTGGACGTTGCGAAGCAGGCTGTTGCCCCAGTTAATCAGCGACGGGACCAGGACGATCAGCAGGAAGAAGCCGATCAGGATAAACAGCACATAGAACCAGACCACCGAAGCGGCGTAAGGCACGCGCGAGCGCCGCGTGATGGCGCGCGCCGGCGCGAACAACAAGAACGTAACGATACACGAGATGATGAGCGTTTGCAGGACCGGGCGTATAAAGGTCGTGGCGTAGACGCCGGCGATCAACAGGACAATGGTCACCAGCCGGCGCGTCCAGGTCGTCCACATCGGGCTTTCGAGTACCGGGCCAGGGCTTGCCTCCTGGTCTTCAAGCTCAGCCATCGCATCCCCTCCATCAACTGGCAACCGGCTGCCGGCGCAGCGAATACATCGAATCTAACCGGATCAAGGCCGGTCGTCAAGCGGCGGGTTAAAACCCCCAAGGCCTGTGCAAAGTCGGCGGATCGTTTACCTCACCCCCTAACCCCCTCTCCACCCTGTGGAGAGGGGGAACCGGAATCGTCGCGCGTGGCTCTGGAAGTCCCCCTCGCCATACCATGGAGAGGGGGATTTAGGGGGTGAGGTTCTGAACTTTGCACAAGCCCTGTCAAAGCCCCAGCAGCGCCAGCAGGCCGGCCCACACCTCCTCGACCGAAACGCCGTCGCGCACCCAGTCGAAGTCGGGCGGCGGGCCGGCGTTCACGCCGCCCGGCATCTCCACCGGGCGCCAGACGTACCGCACCCGGTCCGGCGCGGCGAACGGCCCGTAGCGGCGCGGGTCGGAGGGGCCGAAGATCATCAGCACGTGCGCGCCCGCCGCCGCCGCCATGTGCGACAGCCCGGTGTCGTTGCCGATGTACACCGCCGCGCGCTGCGCCAGCGCCGCCACCTCGCCCAGGCTGAGCTGCCCGGTGAGGTCGATGGCAGGGACGCGCATGGTGCGCAGCACGTCCGCCGTGACCGGCCCGTCGTTCGGACCGCCCACCACCATCACTTGCAGCCCCAGGTGAGTGACGCAGCGTTCGGCCAGCGCCGCGAAGTTGGCGGCGGCCCAGCGCTTGACCGGCATGTACATCCCCGGATTGTTGCCGCCTGCCGGGTGGATGACGGCGAACGGGCGGCCCAGGGTGAGCTTGTTGGCGACGCGCTCGACCTGTGCCTCGGTAGGCACGAAGGACGCCCGGCAGCCCGCGGTCTCCAGGCCCAGCGCGCGCGCCACGTCCAGGTAAATATCTGCTTCATGCCGTATTTCGTCGGGATCAATCGGCGCGCGCACCGTGTAGCCGAACCCGCGCCCGGCGCTGTCCAGCCCGGCGCGGTGCGGCACACGCGAGCGCAGCGCCGCCAGGCTGAGCTGCGAACTCCGGTCGGGCACCACCAGCAAATCGTAATCGGCCATCTGCCGGGCCAGCGCCCGCCAGCCCGACCGTGCGTGTATGACGTGTTTCAGCGCCGGGTGATTCTCGACCGCCGGCGCCGACCACTTGCCGACCAGCCACTCAATCGTCGCGTCCGGCCAAGCGCGCCGCAGACAGTCGAGCATCGGCGTTGCGAAGATTACATCGCCAATGCAACACAATTTCACCACCAGCACCCGCTTCGGCTCGTTCAGTGGGGGACGGTGCCGCACCAGGGGATGCAGGGTTTGCCCGATTAATCCGATCCAATCCATGTATATGTAGCCGACCCACTAAAAACGCACCGCGCGCCAGGGGTACAGAAATACAAATATGAGTTACGCTTTTTGTGACCCCATATGCATCAACTTAAGCGCTTTTTTCCCCCTCTCCCCCGACCCCTCTCCCTCAAGGGGCGAGGGGAGTCAGACTCGTGCTA
>JAFGMM010000165.1 GCA_016927535.1 Anaerolineae bacterium | reverse complement strand
GTCGCCAGCGCAAAAACCAAACCCAGCGCCAGCGCGATCCGCATCTTATAGCCCAGCGCCAGCGCATAGAAAAACAGCAGCCCGGCGGTGGCGGCGGTCACCAGGTTGTTAAAAATCAACATCCCCTGCGCCATGCCCACGCCGGGTATCCATTCGAGCAGCAAGAACAGCGGCATGCCGGCCGCCGCCATAAACGGGTCCTGGCTCAGTTGGCGCAGCGCAACAATATCATTGGTCAGGTTAAGAGTCAGGTCGCCGCGCCGGGCCAGGCTCTCTACGGCGTCGAACAGGTAAAGTTCGTCGGTGCTGGCAAAGCGCCCTTCGTAGGCCAGAAACAGCGCAGTCGAAACGAAGGCCACCAAGCAAATCGCGGCGGCCCAACGGTTTGTCGCAAAATTGGAAGATCTTGTTTCCACGGTGGAGCATTCTAATAAAAACCTGGGCGATTTACAAAATTTTGCTTACAATAATTAAAGACTGGGCTTGCGAACGTGATAAATACCTCCACGTAACTTATCTTGGCTGATTAGATTGGATTTAAGCAGCGTTGATGTTGGTAGTCAGTGTCGTCTTGACGTGGAATGGACTTGAAGACACGCTTGTTTGTCTGGAATCGCTGGCAAATATAGAATATCCGTATGCAGGCCAGCACGAAGTTATCTTGGTCGATAATGCTTCGACTGACGGTACGGTCGAGATAGTCCAAACTCATCACCCTGATATACAGATCATTACCAATCCGCGCAATCTGGGCTATGCCGCCGGCGTCAATATCGGAATCCGCGCTGCGCTCGAACGCGGTGCGGATTACATTTGGCTACTGAACAATGATGTGACCGTCGCGGCTGATGCGCTTGTTACCATGCTAAGCGTACCGGCAGGCGACGAAACAATCGGCATCGTAGGGCCGTGTGTGTGGACACCGGCCGGCATCGGCGAACTGGGCGCGCGCTGGGATTTTACAAAGGCGCGTATTACGCCCGTATATTTTGATCCTGAAGCGAGCAATGCAGTGGTCAACGTTGATTATGTGTGGGGCTGCGCAATGCTGGCGAAAGCCGGCGTTTTTCGTACTGTACAAGTATTCGACGAGCGGTACGTAGCATACTTTGAGGATGCCGATCTTTGTTATCGCGCGCAGCAGGCAGGCTATCGCACGGCAGCCGTGACCGGAGCGCAGGTCTGGCATCTCGGCGGGCGGGCGGCGGCGCGGCGGCATTTGCTGTGGCAGGTCTGGCGGCGCGCAGTAGGTCGGCTGCGCTTTTTCTGGAGCCACGCTGCGCCGGCGGCGCGCCCGAAAGTGTTTGGGTATACGGTGCTGCGAGAGTGGCCGCTGCTCGCAGCCGGCATGCTCACCGGGAAGTACCGCCGTGGTTGAGTTGGGGCGCCGTGTGCTTGATGGCTTGGTGCGGCGGCTCGTGTGGCCGTGGGATCGACCGCCGGTCAAACCGCGCCAGGTCATCATTGATATCACAGACCGCTGTTATTTTCGCTGTATCACCTGTGACAGATGGCAGGTGGACGCGGCGCGCGCGGCAAGCCGGGAACTAAGTACGGCAGCGTGGCAGCATGTCTTCCGGGTGTTGCGAGCGTGGCTTGGCCCGTTTCACCTCAGCATCAGCGGCGGCGAGCCGCTGGTACGCGAAGATATCCTCGATTTGATTGCGTCTGCGAGCGGCTTGGGCTGCACGATCAACATGATGTCGAACGGCTGGCAGGTGGATGCGCACACGGCGGCGGCGCTGGTCCGGGCCGGTCTGGGCAACCTGACGCTCTCGCTGAATGGGTCGAGCGCCGAAACGCACGACGTGACGCGGGGACGGCCGGGCAGCTACGCGCGGGTGGCGGCGGCGGTCGAGCACTTCAACCGGGCGCGGGTGGCTGTGTTCCCCTCCCCTACCCTGAGCTTGAACGTCATTGCTGCCGGGTACAATGCGCACGAATTGCCCGACTTGGTGAGGTGGGCGCACGGGGCAGGGATCGATGCGGTCGGGGTGCAGCCGCTCGCCGCGAACTACCGGCCCTACGAGCTGGGTGAAACGCCGGCCGGAGAGCCGGCGCCGCCGGTAGGTCATCCGTTGTGGAGGGGTGAGATCGACGCGGCAATCGGTGAATTGATCGATCTCAAACGGCAGGGCTACCCGGTCTTGAACCCGGTCCGGCAGTTGGCGCTGATGCGCACGTACTTTGCAAACGGCGGCAGTCTGCCGCGTGCGCGGTGCTATGTTGGTCTGGACAATTTCTTGATCGATCCATACGGTATGGTACGGCTGTGTTATGAGATGGGTGCAATTGGAGATATTCGTGTGGCGCTGCCGCGCGATATCTGGTATGGCGCTCTGGCTGCGAGCGTGCGACGCCGGATTCGTGTGTGTGGTCGAGGTTGTCGTGTGCTGGGCTGCAATTATCGTTCAAGTGGGTTTGGGTTTTTGGAGGTTTGGGCTTAATGACTACACGAAATATTTGCTATCATAGCATTAGCGACACTCCCGATGACCCGTGGAGTGTGCCTATGGAGCACTTCACCTGGCAAATTGAATGGCTGAAACGCCATTATCCATCCAACGGGGTTACGCTGACCTTCGACGATGGCTTCGCCGATTTCTGCGATGCGTGGGCGCATTTGCGCGACGCGGGCAAATTCCCGGTCATTATGTTTGCTGTCAGCGATAGCCAGGGCGCCCCCGCCTGGTGGCACAGCACGACCTCTCACCCTACACTGAGTCGCCAGGATCTGCGCGACCTGGCGAGGCAAGGCGTGGAAATCGGCTCGCACACGGCTACACACCCCC
Organism: Anaerolineae bacterium; assembly: GCA_016927535.1. GTDB lineage: Bacteria > Chloroflexota > Anaerolineae > Aggregatilineales > JAFGMM01 > JAFGMM01. The sequence continues at coordinate 12,824 of JAFGMM010000165.1, read as the reverse complement.
ACCTCCCGCAGATCGACCTGGACGCTGCTCACGAAGAGATCACCCGGAGCAAAGCCGAACTGGAGGAAATCACCGGCGCGCCGGTGCAATCCTTCGCCTATCCTTACGGCAAAGTGTCGCCGCCGATTGTGAAGATTGTGCGCGAGGCCGGCTTCAGCCGGGCGTATACGGTACGGTCAGGGCCTGGTCAAAACAGCGATCCTTTTATGTTGCAGCGTATCATGGTCCTGCGATCCGATAGTAAACTGTTGTTTGTACTCAAGATGCTGACCGGCTGCGGCTCGTGGATAGATCTGCTGAGAAGATGTGCCTGGCGCTTACGGTGATTATACCCGCCTACCGGCGTGCGGCGGCGCTGGCGTGTGTTTTAGAAGGGTTAGCGCAGCAAAACTGCGCGGCTTTGCGCTTCGAGGTGTTGGTGGTGGTTGATGGTGGAGACAGTGGTGTCTGTCGTCTTCTGGGTGAATATGACTACACGAAGTCCAGTGATTCACGCAAACGCTACATAACCATCCCCGAAGGCGGCCCTGCCGTGTCGCGCAACCGGGGCGCGGCGCTCGCGCACGGCGAGGTATTACTTTTCCTGGACGACGATATTATACCATCCAATACGCTAGTAAGTTCACACCTAAAACTACACGAGCATTCACCCGGCGCGGTCGGGTTAGGGCGCATCGAACGCGACGAAGCGCGCCGGCTCAACCGGTTCGAGCGCTATCTCTACGGCTTCTACGATACACACTATGCCAAAATGGGCGCGCCGGGCTACCAACCCACCTTCTGGGATGCGCTGACCGGCAATCTCTCGGTGCGGGCAGAGGCGTTTCGTGCGGCGGGCGGCTTCGATGAGGCGTTTTCGCTGATGCGACACGAAGATATCGAGCTGGGCTACCGGCTGAGCCGAATGGGCCAACATTTCCATTATTTGCCGGAGGCGCTGGGCTACCACCAGTATACAAAAACTTTTGCGCGCGGCTGCCAGGAGGCCTACGTGAACGGGATTAGCAGCGTGATGATGGCGGCGCGCTACCCCGAACTGCGCGCGGCCCTGATCGATGCGCGCTGGAACGCCCTACCCGGCTGGGCGCGCGCTGCGGCGTGCCTGGCAGTGCGGCTCAGCCGCGCGCAGGTGATGGCGATCCTATGTCCCTTGAGTGAGCGCGCGCCGTCGCTGCTTCTCTACCGCGCCGCTTACCATCTGAGTTTCTGGCAGGGTGTGCGGCAAGGCAGGCGGCAGGAGCAGGGCGGCTAATCTGCGCCCGCGAAGAAGGCACGCTCTAGGTCCATGTCCGGCGGCACGCGCAGTCGCTCGGCGGTGATAATTGCCTCGACGTGCGCGACGGCCTGCTCCAGACGGCCTTCCTCGTTGAACACCACGTAATCAAAGTCCTTCGCGCGGCGCATGTGGTCGCGCGCCTTTTCGAGCCGCGCCTCGAGATCCTCCGGGGCGCGGCCCTCAGACCGGGCGCGGCTGACGATGCGCCTGTGCAGGTCGGCGGGCGGCGCGGTAATGAAAACGCTGACGCACGCGCCGGGAAAGCGCACGCGCAGGAAATCGGCGCCGTTGACGTCCACCTCCGCCAGCACAAACAGCTTGCCAGGCGGCGCAGCGCTAAGCAGATTCGCGGGCATCCCGTAGAAGTGCCCGGTGCCGTAAACCTCCGCCCGCTCCATGATCTCGCCCGACGCGAACTTCGTCTCAAATTCCGCGCGCGAAACAAAGTGATACTGCCCGGCTTCCGCCTCGCCAGGGCGCGGTGGGCGGGTAGTATACGTCATGGCGCGGTGAATAAACGGGCGCTTCAACAGCGCTTGGGTGATGCTCGCCTTGCCTACACCGCTTGGCCCGGCGAGCACGAGCAAACGCTTGCGCGGCGGCGTGACCTGCTCAGGGCCGATCAAGTCTGGCACGCACTTTCTCCCTACCGCACGAAAGCCACGCGGAATTCGTCGAGCGGCTGGCTCAGCGTGCCGGTGACGGTCTCGGTCACGCCGTCCACGGTGTAAGTCAGCTCAAAGTCGGTGGGCACAGCAGCACCCTCGGCGCACGGGAACCAGTAGATCACCAGGATTTCAAAGCCGCCCCGGGGCGCGATCTCGGCGCGCCAGGTAATGCGCTCACTGGGCTGCGCGGCCTGCGGACAAAAGCCCTCGGTCTCGGTGACGAGCGTCGCGCCGTCGGGCAGCGGCTCCCGATAAAAGACGTTCTTCCAATCAATCGACTCCGCCTGGTCTTCCGACGGGTAATACAACACCAGGTCGATATCGGCGCGCGTGTTCCACGTCAGGCTGATATCAATCGCGGGCGGGAGATCGACCGTGACGGTGTAATCGCCGGAAGTAACGCCGTTCTCCTGGCCGGCACGCCGCACCCCCACGACATAGTAAGCGGTTTCGGGCAGCGTATACCGGAGGGCCAGCGCGCCGGTTCCTGCCGCATCCTCGGCAGTCGCAAGGATAGTCTGCCCGGTGCGGTCGAGCAGCGCCACATCCAGGACCAGATCGCCGGCGGTGCGCGCCGCCTGGATGACGATATCTGTGCCGGCGTACCCGCCAAACACGAAGGCCGCCGCCGGGTTTGCATCGGCAATCGTGCCGCTGGCGGCTTCGCCGTATTCAAGCACGACGTAGGTCATACCTTCCAACACAGGCCGCGCGCCGAACTCATCCATCTCGGCGACTGCCTCCTCCGGCGTGATCTCGGTCTCGCCGGCGGCGGGCGGCGCGGATGCCTCGCCTTCGCCGCTGCCCGGCTGGAACGCGCCGGAGTCGCCGGCGAGGAGCGCCAACTCGAACGCGCCGGAGGTATCGCCGTCGGCGCGGTCATAGCGCGTGACGATGATGCGGTAGACGCCGGCGGCGGGGATGGCGAAATCCCGGATCAGCGAACTCCGGCCCTCGCCGCTGTCGTCGTCCTGGGTGATGAAATTGCCGTCGTCGTCCGCCAGGATGAGCAGCGGGTCGAGGTCGCCGCTCGTGACCGTGTGCGCGATGGTGACTACATCGCCGGCGTTCGCGGTGAAGTAATAAACCCGCTCCGGCGTCGCATGGTCGATGGCGCCGGTCACCGTGTCGCCGTAGTTGATTTCATCCTGGGCCAGCGCCAGGCTCATATTGCAAAGGACGCAAATCATTAAAGTGACGCCGAGGAATCGTGACATCAATCGTTACTCCTGTTCAGTTTCGGCTTCCTAACCGGGATAAGGGTAACATCGCTGGGGGCGAAGAGCAATAAATATCTGAATGCGCCAAGGATTGTTTACCTCACCCCCTTGCGAAGCATCCCCCTTCCACGGCGTGGAGAGAGGGACTCCTAAACCGTCACGCGCAGGGTTGGTTGCTCCGAAATAGAACCAACCAGCGCCCTGGGGGAGCTTAAAGCTTCCGGGGCGCTGCGCCCTGTCCGGCCTGGCTACCGCCTCGCCTATTCTTGGCCCTGCTTCGCCTCAATCTCCGCTTGCAGGATTTCCAACGGCACGCCGCCATGTATGGCCTGTCCGTCCCGCATGACATATTCTCCATCGATAAGGATGGTCGGCACGCTGGTTACACTCATCTGGTTGGCAAGCTCCAGCGTAGATCGCAGCGCGTCAGAAACCGACGTGTCTCCGTTTACGCAGGTCTCCAGCGCCTCGGTATCCAGCCCCAGGATTTCGGCGCGCTGCAACACCCGTCGCCACACCAGCGCAAAGCTGCCCTCGGTATGAACGCCGTCAAACAAATACTCGTGAAGCATCCAGTAACCGCCCGGCGTTTGCTTTTCGGCGCACAGTGTCGCAAACGTCGGGCCAAGCGTCAGCGGGCTGTTGTTCACCAACGGGCGCGCTTCGACGCGCAGCTTGCCCTCCTGAATATAGGGCCAAAGTTGGTGCAGCGTCTCGCGGAAGTTGTTGCAGTGCGGGCAGGTGAACTGGAAAAACTCGGCCAGCACCACCGGCGCATCGAGCGAGCCGAGATAGGGCGCTCCGTCTTCTAAAACACCAAGTTCGAGACCTTTGTAGCGCGTCAAAATTTCTTCGGCCGGCGCTTCAGGAGGCGGCCAGCCCGTTTTAGCGCAGCGGAAGCCGATGGTGGAGAGCATTGAGCCGGGCGGTGCGCTGGCGCGCTGCGGCGCACGCGCATAGAACGGAGCATCCTGCCAGGAGCCGCCGCGCACCACGCGCGCGTCGCCCGTTTCTGGACCGGTCGGGTTGTTGCCGGCCGCCGCGCTGCCGTAATAATCGGCTGCGTACCAATCCGATGTCCATTCGGCCACGTTGCCGATCATGTTTAGCGCGCCGTAGCCGCTCAGCCCGCCGGGATAGTCATCGACCGGCGTCACCGCGCCGACGCCGGTCGCGGCGGTGTTGGCGCGGTTAGGATCAAATTCCTGGCCCCAAGGATAAATCGCGCCGCCGCCGCCGCGCACGGCAAGCTCCCACTCGGCCTCGCTGGGCAGCCGCCCACCCTGAACCTCACAGAATGCCTGCGCGCCGTACCAACTGACATGAGTCACCGGTAGGTTGCCGGCATCAGGAGCCGGGGCATAGGTCGTGCCGTCGAAAGTGATATGGCTCGCGGCGTCTTCTTCCTGTGTCAGAATACAAGGCTGTCCCAAGCAGCCGTCGAGATGGCTGTCGGGGCCAAGCGCGTTAAGAAACTCCGCATACCGGGCGTTGGAAACTTCCAATACATCAATCTGGTAAGGGTCCAGCAGCACCTCATGCGCCGGCATGCTGTCGTCGGCGCGGGCGGCGTCGCACCCGTCTTCAGGCGCGCACAGCGCCAAAGCCGCCTCAACCTCCTCCGGCGTCGTGCCCATCAAAAAGATGCCGCCGCCGGCCAGGATCGGTGCCGGTTCGTCAGTCTGGCCGAACGCGCTCGCGGCGCCGGCAAACGCCAGGGCAAAAGTCAGGAAAAGAACAACATATCTTTGCATTAGCAAGTTCTCCGATGGATAAGGGTGGTCATAAGGCAGAGTGTAAACAATGCACACCAGCATGACAAGGGTGTTGTCTACTTGAAGTAAACCCTGAGAATCAAGTCGCCCAGGCGTACTTCATCGCCGTCGCACAAAATGCGAGGATCGCGCGGCTTCAACTGTTCGCCATTGAGGTAAGTATGGTTCGAACTGCCCAGGTCCGCCACCGTCAGGGTACCCTCGCCCTCACGGTAAATCGCAGCGTGCCGCCGTGACACGCCATGTTGAAAAGCGCCGTAGGGGGTCAAATCCAGGTCGGGGGGTGAGATACCTTTGTTGGGATCGAAGCGTCCCAACACCGTACAGTGCGTAGGGATTAAAGTGATGGTATGAGACGCACTGGGGATGAACAAAGCCAACTGGTTATCTGCGTTAAACTCCGCCGTACCTGCGTCGGGCCGCCCGACTACCTGGGCGATATTGGGTATCTCGCGGGTTGAATCCTCGTCTCGCAGCTTATAGCCACAGACCCGGCAGACCGTCATCCCCTCGACAATGGTGTAATGGCAACGCGGGCATAAAGTCGTCATTGAAGCCTTTTACCAAAATATGATACACTTTGAAGATTGGCATCTGGTCTCATTATGACACAAGTGGGCACATGATGTCCATATTTAGTAGTGTTTCTGAACAATCGTCGTGTCGGGACGCGCAACAAACCACCGACGCGAAGGCGCGAATCGTCACATTGCCGGGCGCGCAGAGTCGGGTATAATTCTAGATTGTTCAAAACTAGGGGGTGAACGGCCATGCGCAAATTCCTAATGTTTATCAGCGGTCTAGTTACGGGCATCGGCTTTGGCGTCGGGACGGCGACGCTGATAGCGCCGATGTCGGGGCAAGAATTGATGGACGAGGCACAGCGCCGCCTCGACGCGCTCCGAGAAGAGGCGCGCAAGGCCGCCGAAGCGCGCAAGGTCGAACTTGAAACCCAACTCGCCGACATCACTGCCGGAACCGTGGTTTTCGAGCAGCAAGAAACAAAAACGCCCACCGCTTCATCAACAATCTGACATAGCCGCTACTCGCCATCGACGCGCGCGATGCTGCGGCGATTGCGCTCCTGGCGCATTTGTTCCTGGATTTCTTTTCGACCATAAAGCGGCGAAGGAGCGGGCTGGGCAGACTCGCGGGCGCGCGCTTCCGCGACCGGGTCGTTGCTCAACACCGCCGCCGCCGAGATCAAGCGCTGCACCTCAACGCTCCCGCATTCGGGGCACTGGGGCGGAGCGCCGGTTTCGGCTGCCCGGACCGAGCGAAAGAAATAGCTGAAGACCAGCCAGCAGCCGTCGCAGCGATATTCGTAAATCGGCATCGATACTCTCCTTACAACCGGCCTTGTGAAACAACGAGTTCATGATAGCCAACCCCGGTGCGTCTTGCACCGCCTGTATCGCCTCTCCGCGCCGCCGCCCGTGCCGGTCCGGGCGGCCTCGCCGGTCGGCATCGCCAGAGATCGCTTCGAGACCTTTGGATGATCTCGGCACGGCACCGCACACCGGCCCGCCTATTGCTGTGGGTCGGCGGTGGGGTCGGAAGGTTGTTCTTGTCCGGGATTGATAAGCCAGTGCTCAAGCGCCATGTACAACTGGTCGGCTTGCGGGCCAAGCAGCGGGAGCGACAGCATGTGTGGCGATTGCACACTGCCCAGCGCCACCGTCAGATGCGTGACATCGGGCTGCGGGGTCAGTGTGACATAACGGATTTGTCCGCACGGAAAAAATCGCTGCGCAATCCGGTACGAATTTACAAGACGCGGTATTTCATCCTCGACCACAATCAAGCACTGCGGCGTCAGCACAACCGCCCGGTTTGGCGAGTAATACCGCCACCAGCGCCGTCCGGCCTTACGGATGGCCGGTTCGTAGATCGCCAGCCGGGGATGCTCGTCTTTGAGCAGGCTGAGCCACGTATAGTTAAAAAACTTGAACGGAAAATGCCGGTAGGAAACCACGGGCTGCTCGACCAGGCCGAGGTGATTCTCATGGACGGCGAGCGCAGCCCGGACCCAAGTCACGCCGCGCTCGACCAAGCCTCGGCTGACACTGTTGAACTCAATCGATATCTGCTCGACTCGCCCACCGGCCAACCAGGTTAGTTCGACACTTGTATACAGCAGCACAGTCGTCATGGCGATTTCGAGCAAGTCTGGCAGCCGGATGTGAATAACACACAAATCATCGTCGGTTGTGCCTTCTACGACCGTGATCTCATCCGCGCCGAACGCCAAGGTCCGATGCGGGGTCCAACGCCATTCCAGCCAGGACCGCCGAAACCGCTGCTTATAAGCGGCGGCAAAAAGCTCCTGCGGCGGGACAAAGACCAATAGACCGATGCGTTCTGCCGCCTGGTATGGGGCAAGCGCATCTCTGATCGGCGCCGGCAAATCGTCAAGCGTTTGCACAACGCGGGCAAAGTATTCCATCCCCCGTCTCATCTCACCCTCCGTGATCAAATCAAAGATCGTCTGGATCGACACACGACACACGATTAGTATCGTAATCGCAGCAATTTTTCAAGGATATGTAAAAGGGTTTCGTACTATCGGATGAGAAAACGGGATGCACCCGTTGACACGGGCGCGATTTACTTTATAATATATGAAAACGTTTTCAGATCGCATACAAAAACACCCCTAAAATGCTGTGGCTACGATAAAGGATGTTGCCAAAAGAGCCGGCGTCTCGCTTTCGACCGTTTCGCGCGTTCTCAACGGGCACCCTTACGTCGCGGATGAATTGCGCAGCCGTGTGCTAGATGCGATTGAGGCACTCAACTATCGTCCCAACCGGGTAGCCCAACGTCTGCGGGCAGCGCGAAGCCATCTCGTTGGCGTCATTTTCTCAGATGTCAAAAACCCTTTCTATACCCTTGTGTTGAGCGGCATCGAGCATATCTTATCCGAGCAAGGACTCAGTGTGCTGATTAGCAACTCAAACACTAACCAGGACCGCGAAGACAATTTTACTGCCCTGATGCTGGCCGAAGAGGTCGCCGGTCTCATCGTCGCGCCGGTCCAGGAGGATTCGCCGGTGTTGGCCGAGGTTGTGCAAAACGGCCTGCCGGTCGCCGTCATCGACCGGCGCATGTGCGGCCTGAGCGTCGATACTGTTTTGGCCGACAACCAAAGCGGCGCGTGCATGGCAATTCGACACCTGATCCAACTGGGCCACCGGCGCATTGCCATCCTGAACGGCCCTCAACGTCTTACCAGCGGGCGCGAGCGCTACGCCGGTTTCCTCCAGGCGATGGGCGAAGCCGGGTTAGACATTGATCCGGGTCTGGTATGGTACGGTGATTACCAAATGGAGAGCGGCTACACCCTGACCCGCGAACTGCTCCGTCTGCCGCAGCCGCCGACGGCTTTATTCGTCGCCAACAACCTGATGACGATAGGCGTGCTCAACGCCATTCACGAGGCCGGCTGTAACATCCCTGAAGACCTTGCGGTCATCGGCTTCGACGATGTGCCGTGGGCCGTCTCGCTGAACCCGCCCTTGACGACCGTGGCGCAGCCGAGCTTTGAGATCGGCGTCCGGGCAGCCCGGCTGCTCTTGGATCGCATCGCCGCCCCCGACCGTCCTGCATGTACCACCGTCTTGCAGACCCGGTTGATGGTCCGCGCTTCCTGCGGCGCCGCCGGTCGCCGTCACAAGACGCAGCAGAGCGAAAGGAGGTGAAACAAACTCGAACGCCCTAACCACACACCGTTTTAAATACTTTGTTTTGAACTCAGAAAGGAGAAGACTCATGAGAAAGGCGATTCTGTGCATTCTGGCGCTGTTACTCACCGGCGCCATGTTGGTCGGGCCGGGAGTTGCCGCCCAGGACGACGAAAAGGTCACTATCGAATTCTGGCAGCACGAGAGCGGCGGCAAAATTCAGGCTATGGCTAGTGTGATCGAAGGCTTCAACGAGTTGTATCCCGACATCGAAGTCATCCAGTCCAGCTTCCCTTACGAGGAATACCAGACCAAGATCGCGGCCTCCGTGCCGGCCGGCACCGGCCCCGACGTTGCCATGATCTACTTCGGCTGGGCGCCGCTCTGGGCGAAGTCCGGGTTCATCGCGCCGCTGCCGGCGGAAGTCCAGGACGTGCTGGTCACCGAGTTCGCCCCCTTCGTCGAATCGACCAAGCTCAAGGGCGAACACTACGCCGTCCCAACCTCGATCCGTAACTTTGCCCTGGTCTACAACGTCAACCTGTTGGCCGAGGCCGGCTGGGACACCCCGCCCGACACCTGGGACGAGTTCGTGCAGGCGGCGAAAGACTGCACCAAGTACGACGACGCCGGCAACATCACCCAGGCCGGCTACTACTTGGAATGGGGCGGCGACGGCTGGAACTGGTGGCGCCCGCTGATCGAAGCCTACGGCGGCCAGGTCTTCAGCGAAGATTACAAGACCGCGCTCTGGAACGAAGGCGGCGCGCTAGATGCCTGGAACTACATGCTGGACTTCACCCAGGTGCACAAGACCTCTATCCCCGGCTTCTACGAGGGTGAGCTTGAGGCGTTCGCTGCCGGGCTGACCTGCATGACCCCGCAGCTCACCTTCGCGGTCGGCTTCCTGCGCGACAACGCCGCGCCGGAGGTAGAATGGGCCGTCGCCGTCATGCCCGAAGGCCCCGCCGGGCGCATCACCACCGGCTCGTCGTGGCCGCTGGCGCTGACCACCAAGGCGCTGGAGGACGAGGCCAAGCTCGACGCCGCGACCAAGTTCTTGCTCTACATGGCTTCTGCCGAGGGCCAGGAGCGCTACAACGACATCACCGGTGAGCTGCCCAGCCGTATGGACATGGTGGAACTGCCCAAGTACGCCGAAGACCCCATCATGGCGCCGTTTATCGCGCAGCTTGAGCAGACCACCGGCACCTTCTGGGCCGACGAACTGGCCGAGCGCCAGTGCGCGCTCGACATGTACGACGCGGTGACGGTCGGCGGCATGGACCCGCTGGAGGCCCTCAATATGGGCACCGAGTGCGACCAAGCCGTCCGCGATGCGTTCTTCGCCGACTGGTAGCCCGGGTTTGCTGTTTTGTTTGCTGTGCATCAATGCGTGGACCTCCGGGGGCGTAAGCCCTCGGAGGCTTGCCACAAGGTAAGGATTTTGGAATGACAACCGAACGCCCGTATGCCGGCCTGAAAAAACTGCTGGCGACGCGAAGATTAACGCTCACTCAGCGTAAGAAGCTCTGGGCATACATCTTTGTCGCCCTGCCTTTCGCTTACTTCTTGATCGTCAACATCTCGGCAATGCTCAACTCGTTTATCTTCAGCTTTCAAGATTACATGACGATCAGCACCGAACGCACCTGGATCGGCCTGGACAACTACACAAGCACGCTGTCCAATCCCATCTTTCACCAAGCGCTGCGTAACACGCTGGTCTTTGCGGCGGTGCGCGTTCCGGTCGTGACCGTGCTCGGCCTGGGCGTCGCCTTGATGCTCCACAACATCCGCCGGGCCAAAGGGTTCTTCCGTATGCTCTACTTCATCCCTTTTGTCACATCCGGCGTTGCGATTGCGTGGGTGTTCAAGTTCCTCTACCTCCCCAACTTTGGGCTGTTCACCCATCTGTTCGACGCGCTGGGCCTGCCGCGCCAGTACTTCCTCGGCGACCCGCGAACGGCGCTCTTGTCGATCATCGCCGTCACGATCTGGGCGAGCCTGGGTTATTACGCGCTGATCTTCCTGGCGGGGCTTGAGGATATCCCGGTTGAGTTCTACGAGGCAGCGATGGTGGACGGCGCGAGCGCTTGGCAGCGCTTCCGAAACATCACCCTGCCGCTGCTCAACCGGACCATCGTCCTGGTGGTCATCCTCTGTATGATTTCCTCGCTGCAAAACTTTACGTTCGTGCGGATGATGAGCAAAGACGGCTTCGGCGGGCCGCTCAACAGCACCGTCACTATGTCGCTGCTGATCTACAAAGAAGCGTTTTTCTCGCTGCGTATGGGCGGCGCGTCAGCCATTGCCGTCATCTTCTTCGCCATCATCTTTGTGCTGACCTTGGTCCAGCGTCGGCTGCTAGTCCGGGAGTTTGAGTACTGATGCGCGAGACTAACAACCCCAACCGGCTCTGGCTTCGACCCGGCCAAATTGCTCAATACGGATTGCTGAGCATCGGCGGCTTCATCATGATCTTTCCTTATCTGTGGATGGTATCCACTTCGCTAAAAGCGCGCGGCACCTGGTACAACATCAGCCTGATTCCGGAGCAGTTCAGCCTGGAGCACTACGACCGCCTGCTCGGCACTAGCCTGCTGCCGCGCTGGTATTTGAACACGCTCGTCGTCGCGCTTGTCGCCACGGCCAGCGTCGCGTTTTTCTCGTCGCTGGCGGGCTACGTCTTCGCCAAGTACGAATTCTTCGGGCGCGAGTTCATGTTTATGATTATCCTCGCAACCATCATGATCCCGACCGAGATGATGATCGTCCCCTGGTACGTCGGGATCGCCACAATCGGCTGGATCGACACGCTGCCCGGCATCATGATGCCGGGTATGCTCAGCGCGTTCGGCGTGTTCGTGATGCGCCAGTTCATCGCCAACACCCCCGACGAACTACTCGACGCCGGGCGCATCGACGGCGTGTCGGAGTTCGGTCTGTTCTGGCGCATCTGTCTGCCACTGGCACGGCCGGCGCTGGCGGTCGTGGTCATTTTTACCTTCCTGGGCCACTGGAACGACTTTCTCTGGCCGCTCATCGTCGTCAACTCCGACAATATGCAAACCCTGCAAGTCGGCCTGTCGCGCCTCTCCTCGCTGGAGACCGGCGCGGACTGGGGCGGCACCATGTCGGGCGCGGCGCTCGCCAGCATCCCGATGCTGGTCGTATTCATGTTCTTCCAGAAGCAGATCGTTCGCGGTATGAAGATGTCCGGCCTCAAGGGATAAAACACAAACACACAAGGAGAAATACAACACAATGATAGGCTTCAACTGGTTTGATTTCGTGCGCGTGGACGGCAGCCGGCGCACCCGGCGCGCGTCAAGCTGGGACGTCACCGGCGGCAACCGTGACCGGCTGTCGATCATCCGGGGCGAGACGCACACTTTATTAGACGTAGACGGCCCCGGCTGCATCACGCACATCTGGTTTACGTCGCACAGCATCGAGAGCTTTTGGCTGCGCAAGCTGGTGCTCAAGATATACTGGGACGGCGAGGAAACGCCGAGCGTGCTGGTGCCGGTAGGCGACTTCTTCGGCGTGGGCCACGCCCTGACGACCACCTACGTCTCGCTGCCGATGGTCATGGCCCCGCGCGAGGGCCACGGCCTCAACTGCTACCTGCCGATGCCCTTCAGCACGGGCGCGCGCATCGAGGTCACCAGCGAGAACTTCGCCAGCGAGACGCGCCTGTACTACAACATCGACTACGAGTTGTGGGACGAACCGCAGGACGACCTGGGCCGCCTGCATGCCCTCTGGCGGCGCGAGAACCCCACCGACGGCGTCGAGGAAACGCCGGAGATGGACGACCACACCTACCAGCACGCCGGGCGGAACCTCAGCGACGCGGGCAATTACCTGATTCTCGAAGCAGAGGGCCAGGGCCAGTACGTCGGCTGCAATCTGAACATTCACCCGCTGCGCTACAGCAAGGTCGATAAGTTTAATTGGTACGGCGAAGGCGACGAGATGATCTTCATCGACGACGACAACGAGGGGGAGCGCTGGCCGCCCACGCTGCACGGCACCGGCACCGAGGACTATTTCAATACCGCCTGGGGTCCCGAGGAGAAATTCTATTCGCCCTTCTTCGGCCTCACGATGCCGGGCAGCCACAACTGGACCGGGTTCATCTCGTGGTACCGCTGGCACCTGCTGGATCCGGTGCGGTTCAGCCGGTCGATTCGCGT
>JAFGMM010000021.1 GCA_016927535.1 Anaerolineae bacterium | reverse complement strand
GCGCGCCGCGAACCCCATCGCCTGCGCCGCATCCAGCACTTCCGCCAGGACGCGCCGGTGCACCGACGGGTCACGGACCACGCCGCCCTTGCCCACGTCGCGCCGGCCCGCCTCAAATTGGGGCTTGATGAGGGGGATCACGTCGGCCGGCGGCTCGAGCCAGCCGGCGATCACCGGCAGCAGCAGGCGCAGCGAGATAAAGCTCGCGTCCACCGTCGCCAGCGACACCGGCTCCGGCAGACTTTCGACGTAGCGCGCATTGGTGCGTTCCATCACGACGACGCGCGGGTCGATGCGGAGGGTGTAGTCGAGCTGGCCGTAGCCCACGTCGATCGCGTAGACCTTCGCCGCGCCGCGCTGGAGCAGGCAGTCGGTGAAGCCGCCGGTCGATGCGCCCACGTCGGCGCAGACGCGCCTGCTTACGTCGATGCCGAACGCCTCCAGCGCGCCGTCGAGCTTTTCGCCGCCCCGGCTGACGAAGGGCGGCTTTGCCTTCAGCGTGATCTCGGCGCCAGCGGGGACCTGGGTGCCCGGTTTGTCGATCACCCGGCTCTCGACCATCACCTCACCGGCCATGATGAGGCGGCGGCCTTTCTCGCGCGTGGGCACAAGGCCGCGCTCGACCAGGAGAATGTCAAGGCGCTGCTTGGCGGGCATGAGTATAAAGAACAATCACTTAATCCACCCCAGCGCACGCATGATCGCCAGCGCGAGCGCGCCGCAGCCGGTGGTTTCTATGGTGCCGCCGCCGTCGCCATCGCCGCCGTCGCCGCCGTTGGGCGGTGGCTGCGGAGGCGTTTCCACGCCTATCGAAATGTTCGCCAGGATGTCTTGCCCGTCCTGCATGATATTGCGCACCGCTACGAACGAGAGCGCACCGTTGTATGCGTTGCTGTCCGGCGTGCTTTCTGCATCGAAGCTCAGTTTGCCGCCTTCCGGCCACAGGTCGGTGTTGTCGCCGCGATTGCGCGCGTTCTCCAGGTCTGCTGCGCCATCGGCCTGCTCCAACCCAACCATGTAATGGCTCTCCTGCGAGTTGTCGGATTGGTTGTCGTCGATGTGGTAGATCGCCAAGCCCCAGTCGGGCAGGTTGTCGTCGAAGCCGATGGGCTGGCGGTTTTCCAGCAGGAAGTATTCTTTGCCCGGTTCGCCGTGCGTCCACAGCTTAAAGACCTGCGCGCTGCTCTCCACGGGCGAGATGGTAATCGCCTGGTCGTAATTGGGTGTGTTCACCGTCACCCAGTTGTGCTTGGCCTTACACCACGCGCTCGGATGCGCCGGACGCGCGCCGCCGGCGTTCCAGCTTCCACTCGCCATCAGGCAGTAATTGCCCAGCCCTTCCGAACTGTTGTCCACGTCGTAGAGGTCGGGCCAGCCGAAGATGAGATGGCCCAGTTCGTGCGCCCATACGCCGATGGTGCTCTGCTCCGGCACGGTGAGGTAAGCGTAGAGGTTAACCCGGTCGTGCTGCCGGGGAGCGCTGATGGTCCACTTGTGCGACCAGATGGCGTTTTGGCGCTGGGCGGCGTTGGTGATGCCCTCTGCACCCGGCCCGGCGTGCACCACGATCAGACCATCGACGTAGCCGTCGCCGTTAGGGTCGAACGGGCCGAAGTCGATGTCGGGGTCGGCGAGCGCGCTGGCGTCTTCGACCATGCGCTGGGCGTTATTGGGGTAGGCGCCGATGCCGCTCCGCCCGTTCGTGTAGAAGGTATACGGGTTAGGTGCGCGGTACGGGCCGACGATGGCGCCGTTGAACCATGCTTTACCGTTGGAGACTTCGCGGTAGAAATCGTTGAGGCTGCCGGTGGCGTAGGCGCCGGCGGAAAATAGCATCTCGTGCAGGCTGTCGCGCAGCCCGCTGGGGTTGCCGAACCGGTTGTCCTCGAAGTCGAGTAGAATCACCGCCACCCGGATTTCGCCCTGCGGGGTGGGCGGCGCCATCTGCTGTACCAGGTCCGGCGACTCCGGCGGCAGTTCCAGGCGTTTCGATATTTCGGCGATGTACGACGGCGGGTAGATGACGGAATCGTTAAACCCTTTGACGTGGTGGCGCGCGTCAGGCCGGGCGGTGGTGGTGCGGACGATGTTTTCGGCGCCGACGTTCTCGGCGACCCGCCGGGCATCGCGCGCCATCGCCTCGGCGACGTTGGGGGCAGGGGCAACACAGCACAAATCACGGTAGACCGGTTTGAGCCGGGCGATGCGCGATATTTTTGTCATGATCCTGTTCCTTGTTACAATCGATTGTTACCTTGTTATTATAGCGACGGTGCGGCGGGCGCCAATTTAAGAGTTGTGGCAATATCACACTAATCGTCGTCGTCGATGAATTCAATGTCTTCGGCGTTGGCGTAGTAGTTCCCGCCGTACTCGTCGCCCCGGAACTCGACCCGGAGCCGGATCTCGGTGCCGGGCCTGGGCAGTTTGACGTCTCGCCCCCGCAGGGTGACCGAGATGACGCCGCCCACCTCGTCGGCACAGAAGTTCGCCAGGTCGCCGATATCCCTGGCCTTGTGGACCAACAATGTCACGGCCGGCTTCCAGGGTTTGTCCTCATCGTCGCCGGGTTGCGCCGGCCATTGCACGGTGCCCGTGACCAGACTGGCGTTAGGCGCTACGGGGATGGCTCCAAAGTTTGGCATATCCATCTTTCGTCTTCCTTCCGGGTGTATTCCTCGACAAAGGGTGCGAACGATTTACTTTTTGGGTAAGATGCATCGCAATTTTAAGTATAGCACATTTGCGCGCTGCTTTTCATGGGAGCTAACCATGTTGCGGTGCAGCACCACAAGAGGATGAAAATACCTCACCCCCTCTTATCCATTGGATGGAGAGGGGGAGGACGCGCGAAGCGCGGCGGGGGCGAGGTAAAAGCTTATTTTCAAAGGAGTGCTGCAAATAAGGTAGCGCTACAGAATACCGTGGTGTTGGTTTCTTGCACGAATTTGCACCCATATATAGGGTTAATCGATAGGCTCGCCGCCATAT
>JAFGMM010000164.1 GCA_016927535.1 Anaerolineae bacterium | reverse complement strand
CCAGGTAGACCCCCTCCAGATCGACGCCATCCCAGCGCGCCGGCGCATCGACATTCGCGCCGACGCCCACAAAAACGGCGTCGTACTGTTCCATCAGTTCAGACAGCAAAATATCGACACCGATGCGCGTATTAGGAACGAAGTTTATCCCAATCGCTTCGAGCTGCTTGACCTTGCGCACCACGCGATCCTTGCTGAGCTTGAAGGCAGGAATGCCATAGATCATCAGGCCGCCGGGATACGGATTCGCGTCGTACACCGTCACGCTGTGCCCTTTGCGGCGCAGACTCTCGGCAGCCGCCAGCCCGGACGGTCCGCCGCCGACTACCGCGACCGTCTTGCCGGTATCCGGCGCAACGCTGCCAAGCGGGATACCTTCAATCGCATATTGATACTCGATAACAAATTTCTCGATCTTACCAATGCGCACCGGGTCGTCGTGGGTACCGCCGCCATGCGTACATGACCCTTCACACAGGCGCTCCTGTGGACAGACGCGACTGCAAATCTCCGGCATGGGGCTGGTCGCCCGGAAAGTGTTGGCCGCCTCGATAAAACGTCCTTGCTCGACCAGGCGCAGCGCCGTCGGGATATCGTTGCCTAGGGGACATGCCAACTGGCAAGGCGCCGGGTCAGGACACTGAATGCAGCGCCCGGCTTCGATGCACGCAATCTCGGCTTCGTAATTCAAGTAGATTTCTTCAAAATGTTTCAGACGCGCCTCAGGTAACTGCTTGACGACCGTCTGCATCGGAGCATTGGCGCGAGCTTTTCGATCAATATCAAGTTCAGCGCGGTCAATCTTCATTCGTCCATGTCCTCCGAAAGTTGCCAAGGGTCGGAAAGGGTCTTGAACCCTATATGATATGATAATTTAAACATGTTTCGAGGGACTAATCAGGTGTAACTTATAACCTTTAAAGGGTGATAAACGGTCAAAAATTGATCGTTATTAATAAAAACGTGTATTACAAGCGCTCGCTATTGTTAATTTTTGCATTTAAGATTCCTAAAGTAAAATCATGGGGCGAGCGGTTCCCGGCCGGCGTGGAGTGAATCCTGCAATGACAGCATTTAACCATTTTTCAAATTCACCTGGCTTGCTTTACAATGTAATCAAGACCATCGCCACACCAAAATCCGCAGCGCAAAACGTTTAAGAGCTAAACCACAAATGGATGATCTCGGCGGGCAAGTGCTCAAAGGCTATGAACTGCACAATATGATCGGCAAAGGCGGCCTGGGCGCGGTTTACAGCGCGTCGCAGACCCAGGTCGGGCGCGAAGTCGCCATCAAGATCATCCTGCCCCAGTTCGCCAATCATCCTGATTTCATCCGCCGCTTCGAGTTCGAGGCCCGCCTGGTCGCTCGCCTTGAACACCCCCATATCGTCCCGCTCTACGACTTCTGGCGCGAGCCGAACGGCGCCTACCTCGTCATGCGCCTGCTGCGCAGTAACCTGCGCGAGGCGCTCAACGCCGACGGCTTCTGGGCGCCGGAAGCCGTCGCCTACCTGCTCGATCAAATCGCCGCCGCGCTCACGGTAGCCCACCGCAACGGTGTCATCCACCGCGATATCAAGCCCGATAACATTCTACTGGACGAAGATGGCAATGCTTATCTGGCCGATTTCGGCATTGCCAAAGATTTGCACCTGGGCGATGACCGTGACACCGACGCAGTGGTTGGGTCGCCGGCGTACCTTTCGCCGGAGCAGATCAAGAGCAACCCGGTCATGCCGCAGACCGACCTGTATGGCCTGGGCATTGTCCTCTACGAGGTACTCGCCGGCGCGCACCCGTTTGCGGGCGCCCGGAGCACCGACATGCTCTACCGGCATCTCAACGAGCCGCTTCCACTGCTTGCGCGCCGGGAGCCTGGCTTCCCGACCGGACTCGACGACGTGCTCCAGCGCGCCACGGCCAAAGACCCCGCCGGCCGCTTCAGCAGCGCAATGTCGCTCGCGGCGGCCTTCCGGCAGGCGATCAACAAAGGGAGTACGCGCGCCCCCGGCCAAGCGATCGTAACGCGCAGCCTCGCCGTTTCGATCACCGCCCGGACCACCCCATCCGGCGGCTTTGAGTTCGGTACGGTGGCGCCGGAAAACCCGTACAAAGGTCTGCGCCCCTTCACCGAAGCGGACGCGAACCGCTTCTTCGGGCGCGAGACGGTGACCATCCAACTGCTGACGCGGCTCTCCGAACCGGGCAGCGCCGCGCACTTCCTGGCGGTGGTCGGCCCTAGCGGCAGCGGCAAGACCAGCTTGGTCAAAGCCGGATTGGTGCCGGTGCTGCGTGACGGCGCACTGCCCGGCTCGGAGCGCTGGTTTATCCAGGATATGCTGCCCGGCCCGCACCCGCTGCACCAGTTCCAGGCCATCCTGCAAAGCATCTCGGTCGGCGGCGTCCCGGACCTGGCCGAAGCGCTGGCAAACGACCCCGCCGGCCTGCCCCGGATCATCCATGACGCCGTGCCGGGCAGCGACGAAGGCACCCAACTTGTTCTCATCATCGACCAGTTCGAGGAGCTTTTCTTGGCGGTCGAAAGCGAAGATGAGCGCCGCCGGTTCATCGACAGCCTGCTGAGCGCCGTCAACGCGCCCGGCAGCTGCCTGTATGTCATCGTCACCCTGCGCGCCGACCACTACGATAAACCCCTCCGCTACCCGGTATTCGGCGAACTGGTGCGCCGGCGCACCGAGGTCGTCTTGCCGCTGTCCGGCGCCGACCTGGAACGGGCGATCACCGGTCCCGCCGAAAGCGTGCAGGTGCTCTTGGAGCCGGGCCTTGTCGAGATGATTAAGGCCGATATCGGCTCGCAGCCGGGCGTGCTGCCCCTGCTCCAATATGCGCTGACCGAGTTATTCGAGCACCGCGAGGAACGCCAGCTTACCCGCAAGGCTTATCAAGATATCGGCGGGGTGCTGGGCGCGCTGGCCCGGCGCGCCGAGGAGCTTTACGACGACCTCGACGCCGCCGGCCGCGAAGCGGCGCGCCAGATGTTCCTGCGGCTGGCCTACGTGGGCGACCAGATACAAGGCGCGCGCCGCCGGGTGCCGCAGTCCGAACTGGTCACGGTGGGCGGCGACCCGGCGGCGATGGAGCACGTGCTCGACGCCTTCGGCAAGCACCGCCTGCTCACCTTCGACCGCGACCCCATCACCCGCCAGCCCACCGTCGAAGTGGCGCACGAGGCGCTGATCTGGGAGTGGGGGCGGCTCCAGGGCTGGATCGACGCCAGCCGGGAGGAACTGCGCCAGCAGCGCCGCCTACAAGAGGCCGTCGCCGAGTGGCTCAGCGCCGACCGCGACCCCAGCTTCTTGGCGACCGGGCGACGCCTGGAGGAATTCGAGGCCTGGGCCGCCACGACCGACCTGGCTTTCAGCCGGCGCGAGGAAGCGTACTTACGAGCCAGCATGTCCGAGCGCGCAGATCAACTGGCGCGCGCGAAGGCGCAGCGCACGCGCGAAGCCCGGCTCAAGCGCCGCTCGCGCAGCATCTTGTGGGCGCTGGTCGCGGTGATGGCGGCGGCGACGCTGGTCGCCCTGGGGCTGACCGCGTTCGCGCTCTACGAGCGCCAGGTCGCCCAAACCGAGCGCGACAACTTCCGGCAGGCGGTCAAAACCGCCGTCGCCGCCCAAGAAATCAACGCAACCAGCGCCGCCGTCGCCGCCCGCAACGAAGCGAAAGCGCGCAGCCTGGCGCTGGCCGCCAGCGCGCAGTTGGCGCTGAACGAAGGCGACGTCGAACTGGCGCTCGCGCTGAGCCTGGAGGCCAACGCCATCGACAACCCGCCGCCCCAGGCGCAATTGATCCTGGCCGGCGTCGCCTATGCGCCCGGCATCCGGCGCGCCTTCGAAGGCCATACCGATGATGTCAAAGCGGTCGCGTTCAGCCCGGACGGGCAGACTGCCATCTCCGGCGCGTCGGACAAGCAGCTTATCCTGTGGGATGTAAATACCGGGGCCGAGATACGCCGCTTTGCCGGCCACACCGCCGGGATATGGGATGCCGCCTTTACGCCGGACGGCAAGCAAGTCCTGTCGGCCTCGGAAGACCGGACCATTATTCTGTGGGATATAGCGACCGGCGAGATCGTGCGCCGCTTCGAGGGGCACACCGCCGAAGTGCGCAGCCTGGCCGTCCATCCCGACGGGCATACTTTCTTCTCCGGCGCGCAGGATCGCCGTATCATCCAATGGGACCTAGCGACCGGCGCGGTCGTGCGCCGCTTCGAGGGGCACCGGCTGGGAATCAACGCCATCGCGGTCAGCCCGGCGCCGGTCGCGTTTCCGAGCGAGGGCGTGCCGGGCAGCTACACCGGCTACGTGCTCCTGTCCGGCTCGCTCGACCACACCGCCATCCTGTGGGATATCGCTACCGGCAGCGTCATCTACCGGTTCAAAGCGCACCACGCCGAAGTGACAGGCGTCGCCTTCAGCCCGGACGGGCGCGCGGCGGCATCGGCGTCCTTCCGCGAAGAACTGATCGCCTGGGATTTGCGCAGCGGCGCGGTCATCTGGCGCGCCAAGCTAGGCGACGACACGATCTGGGATATCGAGCCGGCTGCCGACGGCGGTGCGCTGTTCCTGGCCGGCGACGGCGGCGACGTGCTGGTATGGAATGCAGCCACGGGCGCAGCGATTCGCCGGGCGAGCCAGCACCGGGGCGCGGTATGGTCGGTCGCGCTCAGCCCGGATGGGCGGCTCGCACTGGCCGGCGGCGACGGCGGCGACCTACTCCTGATGGACACCACCGGCGGCGCCGAAATCCGCCGCCTCGCCGCCGGCGAAAAGATTAACGGCGTGGCTCTCGACCCCGGTTACGCGCTTTTCGGCACCGACAAAGGCAACCTTTATCTGTGGGATGTTGCGCGCCCTGCTGCGCCGCGCCGCCTGGCAAGCCACGAAAGCGCGATTAACGCCGTCGCTTTCCGCCCGGACGGGCGCGCGGCGCTGTTCGGCACCTCCGATAAGCTGGTCATTCTGTGGGATATCGTCGGCGGCGGCGCGCTGCAACGCATGGCGGGGCACACGGATAAAGTGCGCGCGGTCGCCTTCAGCCCGGACGGGCGGTTCGCGCTCTCCGGGGCGTCTGACCACGATGTTTTGCTTTGGGACCTGGAAACCGGCGCGATGGTTCGCCGGCTGGCCGGCCACACCGACACGATTTGGAGTGTGGCGTTCAGCGCCGACGGCAGCCGCGCGCTCTCCGGCGCCGGCGACGGCAGCCTGATCTTATGGGACCTGGCAAGCGGGACCGAAATCCGCCGGCTGGAAGGGCACAGCGACCAGGTACGCAGCGTCGCCTTCGACCCCGCCGCGCCGGACGCCGCCGTCTCTGCATCGTTTGACGGCAGCCTCATTTTGTGGGACCTGGCAAGCGGCGCGCCGGTCCGCCGCTTCTTGGGACACAACGCCGCCGTTTTCAGCGCAGCTTTCAGCCCTGACGGGAAGATGATCGTCTCCGGCGGCGCGGACGGCAGTTTGATTTTGTGGGACGCCGCTGCCGGGCAGGCCATCCGGCGTTTGGTAGGACATACCGACGGCATAAGGAGTGTGGCTTTCAGCCCCGGCCCCGCCGGGGGCGGCTACACCGTGCTCTCAGGCTCCGCCGACAACACCTTGCGGCTGTGGTGGGCGCATAACACCGAGGAGTTAATCGCATGGACGCGCGCCAACCGCAGCGCCTACATCCGCGACCTCACCTGCCAGGAACGCGAGCGCTACGACCCGGCGGCCCGGTGCGACGCGACCGGGCACCCGGCGAATCTACCACCCAACGACTAAGCGCATTTTGCCTTTTTCTTGTTCTTCTTACCCTTGCGGTCCTTCTTGGATTTCTTCTTGTTTTTATGCTTATCTTTCTCAGGTGAACCGGTCGCCCCGGCTTCAGGATCGCCAGCCGCGCCGTCTGCGTCTTCGGTCTCGCCTTCTTTCGGCTCGTCGCCGGTCAAGATGACATCCACCGGTCTATCCTTGTCTTTATCGTCGCCGGCGTCGGAAGGAGAACTGCTGTCATCCTCGTCCTCGTCATCCCGACCGTCGGCCTGCTTGTCTTTCTCATCCAACTCACACAAGCGGTCTACCACGGCACGGTTGACGGTCCCCTCCGGGTAAACGCCGTCTTCCTGCAACTCGCCCGCCGGCATGCCGGTAAGCACCTCAAGCCCCTGGTCAATCGTCTCGACCGCCCACAGGTGAAAGGTGCCGGCTGCCACGGCTTCGATGATCTCGTCTCTAAGCATCAGATCGTTGAGGTTAGACGATGGGATCAGCACGCCTTGCCGGCCGTTCAGGCCATAAGCCCTGCACACCTCGAAATAGCCCTCGACCTTTTCGTTGACGCCGCCAATAGGCTGCACATAGCCAAGCTGGTTCACCGAACCGGTGACGGCGACGCCCTGTTTGATCGGGATTTGCGCAATCGCCGATATCAGCGCGTACAGCTCGGTCGATGAAGCGCTGTCGCCTTCGATATGGCCGTAATTCTGTTCAAAGGATAGACTGGCGCTGAGCGTAAGGTGCCGGTCGCGTGCGTACTTGGCGCTCATAAAGGCTTTGATGGTGAGCAGTCCCTTGTTATGGATCGGGCCGGTCAGGTTAACCTCGCGGTCAATCTGCACCAGACCGTCGCGCCCCAGGTAGACCTGCGCGGTCAGCCGCCCCGGTTGGCCGAACTGGTAATCAGGCGTGCCGACGATGCCCAGGCTGTTAACCTGCCCTACCGCCTCGCCGTCCACGTCGATAAACAGCGTCTTATCCTCGGTGATGCGCCGGTAGACATCCTCGGCGTCGAGGTTGTGGCGATATTCCCACTCGTGGAGGCTGCGCACCACGTCGGCGCCGGTTACCACGTCACGGTCGCTGCGGCGCGCCCAGTACGCCGCCTCGTGCACCAGGTCGGCGATAACGCCGAAGCGCGTGCTAAGCTTGCGCTGGCTGTCGGCCATGCGCGCGCCATGCTCGATCACCCGCGCGACCGCGCTGCGGTCGAAGTGTGGGAGGTCGCCTTCGCAGCAGCGCGCCGCGATAAACAGCGCGTACTGGTCTTCGTTTTCGGGCGTGCGGTCCATCTCGGTGGCAAAGTCCGACTTGACCTTGAACAATTCGGGGAAGTCGTCGTCGTCATAGAGCGTGTAGTAGAGCCAGGGCGAGCCGAGCAGGACGACCTTCACTTTCAGGGGAATCGGCTCCGGCTCCGGCGCCTGGGGCGCATAAGGAGTAGAATCCTGCCCGTCAAGCGTTTCGATGCGGATTTCGCCGGCGGTGAGCGCTTGCTTGAGCGCCTCCCAGGTATAGGGCTGCCGGAATACATCGATGGCGCGCACGACCAGGTAGCCGCCGTTGGCGCGGTGCAACGCGCCGGCCTTAATCATGGTAAAGTCGGTTTGCAGCGCGCCGTACTGGGTGCGATACTCGACGCGCCCCACCAACTGCCGGAAGGTCGGTTGGTTGACCACCACGACCGGCGCGCCGCCGCCGTCCTTGTGATCGACGATCACGTTGACACCGTAGCGCCAGAGGGGGTCGTGACCGTCGCGCGGCGCTTTGTCGTCGGCCTTCTCGTCGCCCCGGAAGTCATCGACATTCTCGATCACGTCGGCGCGCACATCGTCCAGGTAGGCAAGGACTTCGGGGTAGTCCTGCCACTTTTCCTTGAGCGCATCCATCCGGGCATCGACCGTCACGGCGGCGTTCTGCTGCGCCAGGTCATCCAGCCGGCCCTGCATCTCAATCTCGGCGCGGCGCACCGCTACCAGCGCATCTTCTAACTGTTCCTCGATCTCGCGCTGGCTTTTCTCGATGACATCGCGCTCCTCGACCGGCAGAGCCTCGAACACGTCCGGGTCCATCAGCTTGCCCTCTACCACCGGGACCGTCATCAGCCCACCGGTTGCCTGGACAATCGCTAATCCCTTCTCGGCGGCCTGTTCACGCAGCCGGCGATACGCGGCGTCGCGCTTATCCTCAAAGCTTTGATGAATCAGCTTGGCGGCTTCCTGGTAAGTCTGGCTCTCGAAAGCCTGGGGGATTTGCTCGCGCAGGTAATTGACCAGCGCTTTCATATCGGCGCGCAGCCGGTCGCCCATGCCGGGCGGCAGGTGCATCGCGTTGGGTTGGTGCGGCGCGCCGAAATTGTACACATACAGCCAATCATCCGGGGTAGGATTTTGGCGCGCCCGGTCCCGGATGAAGCGTTCGACGGCGGTCAGGCGGCCCGTGCCGGTCGGCCCCAGCACATAGATGTTGTAGCCATCGCTCTTCATATCAATCCCAAACTCGATGGCGCGCACCCCGCGCGGCTGGCCGATGATTTCACGTGTAGCGGGCAGGTCGGCAGTCGTTTCAAAATTAAAGCGGTCTTCTTCGCAGCGGCGGTGTAGCTGTTCAGGCGTTAAGCGATAGCGGTCAGCAGACATGACAGATTCCTCTTTCGCATTCTGTTTGACAAGGCTTGTGTTTGCATTCTTGTGACATAGAAAACTCAAAAAGCCCACTTATATTACCCAAAGCCGTCCGAGCAACAAAGTAGGAAAAATGTCTCGTTTTTACAAGACATATTGCGTTTTCTATAAAATTTGAGAACCTCAAGCGCGCCGGTAGACGACCTTGCCTTTGACCATCGTCAGAACCACTTCCAGGTATTCATCCAGGACGACCAGATCGGCGTCTTTGCCCACCGCCAAGCTGCCCTTGCGCCCGTCAATGCCGATTGACTCGGCGGGCGTCAGGCTCGCCATACGCCAGGCCTCCGCCAGCGATACGCCGGTCGCGCCAAGCACATTGCGCAGCGCCGCGTCCATCGTCAGGCTGCTGCCGGCCAGCGAGCCTTCCGGTGTGCGCGGCAGGCCGTCTCGCACAATCGCGGTCTGTTTGCCGAGCATGTATTCGCCGTCGGGCAGTCCGGTCGCGCGGATCGCGTCGGTGATCAGAACCGCGCGCGCCGGCGTCTTGGACTTCACCGCCAGGTCAACCATCGCCGGGTGGACGTGGTGCATGTCGCAGATGATTTCGGCGTAAAGGTCCGGCACCGCCAGCGCCGCCAGCGCCACGCCGGGCGTCCGGTGATGCAGCCCGCTCATGCCGTTGTAGGTGTGGGTGACGTGATTGAGGCCCCAGGGCAGCGCGTTGAGCACCTGTTCGTAGCTCGCGCCGGAATGCCCCACCGAGGCCGCCGCGCCGCGCTGCCGTGCATAAGCGACGAGCGGGAGATGTTCGGGATATTCGACCGCCACGCTGAAGACGCCGACCGTGCAAAGGTCGAACCACGCCTCGTATTCCTGCGGCGCGGCGCGCCGGATGTACGCTCCGGGCTGCGCGCCTTTCTGCTCGACGCTGAAGTAAGGTCCTTCGATATGCGCGCCGAGAATCGCCGCGCCGTCATCTACTGCGCCTTCGCACGCACCGATGTTCGCCAGCGCCGCGCGAATCGCATCCCCGGCATCGGTCATGGTGGCTGGGAGGAAGCCGGTCACGCCGTGGCGCGCCTTGTAGCGCGCAATGGCGTGCAGCGCTTCAGGCGTGGCATCCATGGCGTCGTGGCCGTCTGCGCCGTGTACGTGCACGTCGATAAAGCCCGGCCCGATAAACCCGCCGGCCGCGTCGATGTATGTCGCGTCCGGTACGTCCAGCAACGCGCCGGGACCGATGCCGGCGACCCGCCCATTCTCGATCAGCACGTGCCCGGTCGCAGCGGTCCCGGCGAGCGGGGTAATGAGTCTGCCGTTATGAACAATGGTGATCGCCATCCGATTTAACACTCCGTCGTGATGCATACGCCGCACTACCTGAACTATAGCCTATTGTGCAGACCGTTGGCAAAGCCAAAGCGCCCAGGCGGCGCAGTTTGCGCCTCCGTGCTGCCGTGATACAATCTCTCGCGTCATCGCGGGGGGCGAGGCGGCCATCATTCGCCTGGCCCTTATAGTTTGTACTGCATAGGGCGTGGTGAGCATGCGTTTTCGGGACTGGCTTTTAACTTTCGTGGTCGCCGTTTTTCTAATTTTTGCCGGCGTGGTCTCTTACAACGTCTTCCAGAGCGCGCGCCGCATCACCGTCGAGGGCGGGCAAATCGTGCAGCCTACCGCGCTGCCGCCCGCGCCGACCCTCCAGCAAACCCTGTCGGCGGCGCCGGCCGCCGGCCCGCCGACCCTCAACGCGGCGCCGACACTTACCCTCTTCATCCCGACGCCTGACCCTTCGCGCACGACCGTTCTTTTGCTGGGCATCGACGAGCGCGAAATAGAAGAAGGGCCGTGGCGCACCGATACCATGATCCTGCTCTCGCTCGACCCGCTGCGCAACACCCTGTCGATGCTTTCAATCCCACGCGACCTCTGGGTGAATATCCCCGGCTACGAACCAAGCCGCATCAACCAGGCCCACTTCTTCGGCGACGCCAGCAACTATCCAGGCGGCGGGCCGGCGCTGGCGATGCGCACCGTCGAACAAACGCTCGGCGTGCCGGTGGATCATTACGTCCTGGTGAACTTTGAAGTATTCCTTACCCTGATGGACGCGCTCATCAAAGAGCTTCCGGCCGGCGGTGTCGAGATTTGCGTAGCGGAAGAAATCCACGACGAGCGCTACCCGGTGCCCGGCAGCTACGACGTGATGACCGTCCACTTCGACGCCGGCTGCCAGTTGATGAACGGCGAGCAGTTGTTGCAATATGCGCGCACCCGTCACGGCAACTCCGACTTCGACCGCTCGGCGCGCCAGCAGCAAATCATCCGGGCGCTGCGCGACGAGATCGTCAGCTTCGGCGGGATACAGGTAATGCTGGGACAGGCGCAGTCGCTCTGGGAGGCGGTGCGCGACGGCCTGCGCACCGACTTGACGCTCGACCAGATCATCGCGTTGGGGTTCGCCGCGCAGAGCGTGCCGCCCGAAGCCATCCACTCTGCCGTGATCGACAGCAACTACGTCTCGTTCGGCGAGACGCCCGACTACCAGCAAGTGCTCATCCCGAACCGCGACTCGGTGCGCGCGCTGGCCCAGATGCTCTTTAACCCGCCGCTGAGCACCGATGAACTGGCGCGCCTGGCCCGCGAGCGCGAGGCCGGCGCCTCGGTCTACGTGAGCAACGGCACCGCCGTGCAGGGCCTCGCGGCGAGCGCCGCCGATAACCTGCGCGCGGGCGGCCTGCAAGTCGATGCGGTGCAGTCTGCCGCCAGCGTCGATTTCACCGAGTCGATCCTCTACGTGCGCACGGGCCGGTGGTATACGGCATGGTACGTCCTCGATCTGCTGAACCTACCCCTTGAGGCAGTGCGTCCGGGCTGGGGCGGCATCCCCGGCGAATGGGACGTGCTGGTCATTCTCGGCGCCGACTACGCAGAAGACAAAGCAGATGCGGCGCCGGCGCAGTAGCAAGAAAAAGCAGGAAAGGTTGAACCACGAATAAACACATATAGACACGAATAAGAAAAATTTCGCGTTATTGGCGTTATTCGCGGTTAAAAAAGCCCCATCACGACGGCAGCGGCGGCGGCACCACAGTCGGCACGGCGTCGAAATCCGGCGCGGCGTCCCAATCAAGCGCGTCGCGCAATAGATAGCCGCGCTGCCCGTTCGCCAGCGATACCAGCAGCCAATGCTCGCCCTGGATCGCGCCGGTCCGCCCCAGAACGGCGACCAATTCGCCGGGGTCGAGAAGCATGATCTTGTTCGCACCCGGCACATCATAAAGATGGGTGCGCTGCGCGACCCTGGCGACAGGCCGGTTCTCGATCTCCGGGAACATCCCTTCCACAGTCTCCCACAGCGCCGTAAGCGCCGGCTCGCAGACCGACAAATCGGCGTCCTGGGCGCGCAGCGCCTTGATCGCAGCGCGCATGGCGATAGGGTCGCCGGTCAAATCCAGCAGGTTAAAGCACTGGCGCAGAGTCGGCGCGGCGGCGCTTTCAGGCGCGAGATTGGTCACGTAGTTCAAATAGCGCCGCGCCCGCGCGATGTCGCGCTCCGTCGATGCATCGCCCGCGCCGGCAAGCTCAAGCTGTTCATAGGTTCTCTCGAAGTATGTCCGGGCAGCCTCGACCAGGCGCTCGTACAGCCAGGCGTCGATATCGGCCATGCATCCGGGCGCGCGCTGCGTGCCGGGGTCGAGCGGGACAGTCTCGCGCTCGACCAAATACTGCTGGATCGCTTCCTCGTTCGTCTCCAGGTTGAGAACGCCGCCAGTCACCTCGAACCCGATCGCGTTCTGAAGAATGGCAGCCCGTTCGCACCACGCCACCACTGCCGACGTCGGCGTCGGTGTCGGCGTGTGGGTTGCGGTCGGCGTCGGCGTGGGTGTAGCGGTCGGCGTCGGTGTGCACGTCGGGGTAGCAGTTGCGGTAGCGCTTGGGGTCGCGGTCGGCGTCGGCGAAGGCACCACCGAGGCCGGCGGCGAAATCGCCGGGACGAGCGATGCCGGCGCGAGCGCCGTACCGATGCCTTGCAACAGCGCCCCGAACGGCCCAGCCCGCTCGGTAGGCGCGGCGGTCGGCGTCCTGGTGGGCGGCTGCGTCGGCGTGGCAGTCACGGTCGGCGACGGCGTTGACGTAGCGCTTGGCGTGCGCGTTGCAGTCGGCGTGTGAGTCGGAGTCGGCGTGGGCGATGCGGTCACGGTCGGCGGCGGCGTTGACGTAGCGGTCGGCGTGCGCGTTGTAGTCGGCGTCGAAGTCGATGTCGCCGTATGAGTCGGCGTGGGCGCGAGCGTCTGCGCCAGCGCGGTCTCGGTCGCGTACAGCGCCAGCCGTTCGGCTTGCAGCGTCAGCCACTCGGCGGTGATGGGCAGTGCCGGCGACGGCGTGGTAGTCGGCGTCACGGTCGCAGCCGGCGACGGCGTAGCGCTCGGCGTGGGCGGCGCGACGCGCTGCGTGAGCGCGAACAGCCCCGCCAGGCTGGCGATAATGGCGACCAGTGTCACCAGCGCCGCCGCCGCGATTTGGCGCTCGCGCCGGCGGCGCGCGGTGAGGTCGAGCCGCTTGGCGCGCCCGCGCGGCGTCGAGATGGGTTTGGGGCGCGCGGCGCTCGGCGGCTGCGCCCGGACCGGCGTCGCGTCGATCTCCTGGAGCACCTGCATGTCACCGGGCAGCAAGGGCCGCAGCGCTTCGTGGATATTGCGCATAAAAGCCATCGCATCGGGATAGCGCGCCTCCGGCAGCTTCGAGAGCGCACGCCCGATAGTCGCATCGAGGGCAGGCGGCAGGTAAGGGTTATGGGCCGACGGGGGCATCGGCAGCCGGTTTAAATGCTGGTCGATGAGAACTTGCTCAAGCTGCGCGGTGTCGAGTTCGGCGCCGGGATGCGCCTCAAACGGGCGGCGACCGGTGAACATGTAATAGGCCACCGTGCCCAGCGCGTAGATATCGGTGGCCGGGCTGACCGGCCGGCGCAGGATTTGCTCCGGCGCCAGGTATGCGAAGGTACCCACCAGGGTTTGCGTGACCGCGCCGGCGGTCAAATCTTTGGCAATGCCCAGATCGGTGAGGAAAGCCGCACCGTCGGCGCTGCGAATCAAAATATTGCCGGGCTTTACGTCGCGGTGCACAAGCCCCTGCTCGTGGACGCGGGCCAGCGCGCGCGAAACCTGCGTCAGGATGCGCACCGCCTCCTCGACCGGCATCGGCCCTTCGTCGCGCTGCCGGCGCAGCCGCAGCAGCCGCGAAAGCGGGTAGCCGTCGATGTATTCCATGACGATGTACGTGAGACCATCGGAGGTCACAAAGTCGTAGAAACGGACAATGTTCGGGTGCTGCAAGTTTTTGAGACGTTCCGCCTCTTCTTGAAAGCGCGTAACCAGGCTGGGGTGTTCGAGCAGTTGTTCGCGGATGACCTTGATGGCGTAGTAGTGGGGCGCATTTACGTCCTTAGCTTTGTAGACTTCCGCCATACCGCCGGAACCGACAAAGCGCTCGATTTGATATCGATTGTTGAGCACAAAGCCGGTCAGGTCTTCCACAGTACGCCTTTTCTCATAAGCGGTTAGCTTTTAGCAGTTAGCTCTTAGCTCTTAGCGATTAGCCTCTAGCAGTTGGCGGTCAGCTTTAGATGGGACCATTGTAGCGTAATGTGTAGGGTTAGGATAGAACAGAGCCGCGTGAGATGCGAGCATATGGGCCGCTTAATTTTGCCAGCCCGCCACGGCAATCTATAATTGCTATGATAAACAAAACACACGGGGAGCGAGTTCGACCTGTGACGAATCTACGACACAACTTGGGGGCGGTGACGTTAGTCATCGCTTTGTCAATATTAGCCATGCCCGCAGCGTCGGCACAAGCTCAGGAAGCCGGCCCACCGGCCAACCTGGTCCTTGATTACATCGAAGCGACGGCGGCGCGCGTGGACGGTAACAACCAGTTATTCGCCTACGTCACGTTGATCGACGCGGAGGGCTATCCTGTATCCAACGCACCGGTGCAATCCGCGCGGATCACATTGGACGAGGGCCAGGCAGTCCCGGCGCGCGCCGGCTGGGATATTGCCGAAATTGCGACGATGGTCGTGCTCGACGCCAGCGGCAGCATGGTCGGCGAGCGCGCCGACGCCGCGCGCACCGCGCTGATCGACTTCGTGAGCGCCAAGCCGCCCGGCGACTCGGTGGGTGTGATGTTCTTCCACGATACCGTAGCCTACACCGGCGACTTCACCGCCGACCGCGTGGCGGCCATCCGCGCCGTATCGTTTGACCCGCCGGACCGCACGCCCGGCTCCTGCCTGTGGGACGCGCTGTACGAGGCAATCGAGCGCACGCAGCGCTTGCCGCTGCCCCGGCGCGTCATCCTGCTCATCACCGACGGCGCCGACCAAACGCTGCCCGGCGGGCCGGCGTGCAGCCAAAAGACGCTCGACGAGGTGATCAACATTGCAACCCAGGCGCGCGCCCGTATGCCGGTTTACATCATGGGCATCGGTGGCGCCCAGAGCCTCGACGCCGACGCGCTGCAGCAGCTCGCCGACGCAACCGGCGGTATGCTGGCGATGGGTGAGACGAGCGGCGAGATTACGGCCCTGTTCGCAAAACTCACGGCGGGCCTGCGCGCCGAACTCTTGGTCACGGCAGAGCTGGCGGCGACCGGCGGCAAGCACCAGGTCCAGGTCGAGGTGACGCTGGCGGACGGGAAAAGCTACCTGGCCTTCGGGTCGGTGCAGGTGCCGGCGCCGGTGTTCATCCCGCCGACGCAGCCGTCGCCGGTGCTGCCCACCGTGCCGAGCGCGCTTGCCACCGCCGGCATGACCGCCGAAGCCGTCCCGCTCGACACTGGCACGGCGAACCCGCCGCAGGTGCAGATCGCCGATGTCGGGCAAGACGCAACGACCGGCGACCTGCTACTGCGCCTGGATGTGAGCGAGCGCGCGACGGCGGTGACGGCGGTCATCGTTCTGCTGGACGGCGAACCGCTGACGACTCTGCCGCCCGACGCCTTCGACAAGGAAATCCGGCTGCCACTGGGTGAACTGGCCGAAGGCACCTACACGCTGGCAGTCGAAGCCTACGACACGAGCGGCCAGGTGGGGCGCGCGGATCTGCGGGTGCGGCTGCGCAGCCCGGCCCAGGTCGTGGCGCAGGCCGCCGTGACCGAAACCCCAACCGTTGGCTTCACGCTCAACGCGCCCGCGACCCCGGCGCCCACCGCCACACCCCCGGCCGGCGAGACGATACACCCCACGCTCACGCCGCGCCCGGAACGCGCGACCCCGACCGAAACCGAGGCCGCCAGTCCCGGCAGGCCGGGCAACGGTGGGACGTTGACCGGGCCGGCGCTGGCGCTCATCGGCGTGATCATCATCATGGGCGGCGCAGCGCTGGGCGGGCTGTGGTGGTGGCGGTCGCGCCGGACCGGGCCGGGCGGGGGCACCGGGGCCATGAAACCGGTCAGCGGCACGACCCCGCTGCCCAAGAACCACTTCAGTTATGACGCTTACGCCGAGGAAACCTCAATCGCCGGGAGCACCGCCCAAGCCGACCGGGCCGAAGTGACCGACTTCCACCGGCCCGATGACGAGGAGCGTACCGCGCTGTGGCTGGGCGATGTGACGCGCGCAAAGCTGGACGTGGTGCGCTCGCCGGACATGGAAGCGCGGGTCAATGGGCCGTACACGTTGGAGACGCCGCGCATCACGCTGGGCCGCGACGCCTCGAACGATATCCCCTTCACCGGCGACCGGTTTGTTTCTTCCAAGCACGCGCGCATCCTTTACATAGACGACCAATGGTTTGTGGAGGAACTGGGCGCGCTGAACAAGACTTATGTCAACGGGCGCGAGATCACCGGCAAAACGCCGCTGTTTGACGGCGATTTGCTGGAACTGGGGCCGTACACGCGGCTGCGTTTCACGGTCGAAGGGGCGGCATCCGCGCCGGGCGAAGGTGACGAAGACGTGACGCGGCTGTCGGGGAGATAGTCGCTATACGAAAAGGTTTTAACCACGAATGACACAAACCGGCACGAATGAGATCATCGCAGGCGTGCTTTTCTCCATTCGTGCCCATTCGTGTCTATTCGTGGTTAAATCATTTCTTCACTGTTTAGGCGGCTGGTATAACGCATCCAGGTACCGATCTCGGTTGGCGTCTTCGTCCAGGTGCAACTCCAAGTACTTTTTGAGCGTCTCAAAATCGCGGCCCAACCCGACATCCCAGGCAGAATCGTCTTTGACGATAGTAAACCCACTGCGGTCCAGCCGGACCCTCACCCGCCCCTCAATCGTGCCGCCGTCCGGCCCTCCCCCGTCGTCGGAGACTTCGACGCGCAGGTCTTTGCCGTTTATACCCTCCATCGCGTCCTCCATCCAGCCCAGGTATTGCTTAACGGCTTTGGCGTGCTCCTGGTAAAATTTCAGGTTAGCGATCTGGTTACGTTTCCGCCGGACCTCCCCGATCTTTTTAGCGATCTTTTTAAGTAACTGGGCCTCCTTGACGGCGGCTTTGAGTTCTGGGTCGTCGGGCTTATCCTCTTTAGGCGGCGCTTGCCGGAATCTCCGGGGAGTTTTTCTCAAGTTCTGCCGGAGAAGCGCCCAACCTCGCTTAGGTTTGCCCGGCGGCGCTCCCACCATTTGCCCAAAGAACATATCGGCCTCTACTTCGAGCATTACAGCCTCGTTCTCCAAGTCCACGACCGTCGTCTTCGGTTTTTCCACCGGTCGTTTTTGGTTGATCAGAATAAGGATAATCGCAAAAACGGCCAGGACTAAAACAAAACTGGCACATAACTCAGAGAGCTGCATAGCCGGCCACCCTCCCGATTCCTCAACAAGTCGCCGTCACACGCGCGCTCGGTAATGAACCTCTCTCAGATCGCGCAGCCGCGCCGCCGCTTGCTCGGCGGTGATATCGCGCTGGGGCGTGCCCAGCATCTCGTAGCCCACCATGAACTTCTGTACGGTGGCGCTGCGCAGCAGCGGCGGGTAAAAGTGAATATGCAGCCGCCAGTGTGGGTACTCGCCGCCGTCGGTGGGCGTCTGGTGAAACCCCATCGAATACGGGAACGACGTGCGGAACAGGTTGTCATAACACACGGTGATATGGTGCAGCGCTTCGGCAAGACTGCGCGCCGCCGCGTCCGAGAGATCGAGCAGGCTGCCGACATGCGCACGGCTGACCACCAACGTCTCGAAGGGCCACAGCGCCCAGAACGGCACCAGCACCGCAAAATGGTCGTTCGCGTACACCACACGCTCCCCGGTCTCACACTCGTACTTGAGGTAATCGCCGAGCAGATCAACGCCGTGCGTTTTCCAATACGCGCGCTGCGAAGCGTCTTCCTTCTCGACTTCGCGCGGCAGGCGGCGCGTCGCCCAGATTTGGCCGTGCGGGTGCGGGTTAGAAGCGCCCATCATCGCGCCCCGGTTCTCGAAGATCTGCACATAGCCGATATCGCCGCGTGCGCCGAGGCTGCGCGTTTCGTCCTGCCACAGCGCGATGACCGGCATGATCTCATCTATGGTCATGCGCGCCAGCGTGAGATCGTGGCGCGGGCTAAAGCAAAGCACGCGGGCGGTACCGTGTTCGGCCTCGGCGCGCACGAGTGGGTGCGGCGTGTACGAGCCGTCGGGTGTGTCGAGCAGCAACGCCGGGAAATCGTTGGTAAAGGCAAAGGTCGTCTCGTACTGCGGGTTTACGTCGCCGGAGGCGCGCCGGTTGCCGGGGCAGAGATAGCAGCCCGGATCGTAGACGGGGAGGTCTTCGGGCGGCGCGTCGTCAACCTTGCCCTGCCAGGGGCGCTTGGTGCGGTGCGGCGAAACCAGCAGCCACTCCCCGGTGAGCGGGTTGTAGCGGCGGTGCGGATGGTCGCTCAAATTGAATTCCATGTTACTCTCTTTCGGCTCTATGCGATAATGGGAAGAAAGGTTAACCACGAATATACACAAATTTTACACGAATAAGAAAATTCGTATTCATTCGTGTTCATTTGTATTCATTTGTGTTCATTTGTATTCATTTGTATTCATTTGTGTTCATTTATGTTCATTTGTGGTTAAAAAACTCTTCCACGTTGAACTTCTTCCGTTAAAGCAAGCAAGATTCTCGATCAAATCACGCCCTCGTCAACCAATCTCACCATACTGTGATAATCGCGCGCTTCGGGCACGGGCAGCGCATCGAGCTTTTCGGGCGTCAGCGAGCCGGGCGCGGCCAGGATAATCCCTACCGGCGCGGTGTGAACCCACGGCTGCATCTCATCCGGGAATCTCTCGGCGTCTTCGGGCAAGACGAAGAAATGCCCGCGCCGGAAGTTCAAGCGCGCATCGGTCGGGTCATTGACGAGCACTGGGACGCGCAGCGGGACGCCATCGCGCAGCGCCCGGTCCAGCGTGGCGGGCCGGTAGTTGCTCTCTACGTCGAGCGCTTTAACGATAAGCTCGATAGAATCGCCGCTGGGCCAGTGCATCTCGAAGACATCGCCCACGCTCAGCGCGCCGCGTACCGGCTGCTCGGTAATCATGAACCCGCGTTTGATCCACGTCGCGCCCGTAAAAATACCCAGGAAAGGACCGGGAATCCACCTCGCGCCCATACTCAACTCTCCCGGCAAATCGACCGCTCTTAGAGTAGAGTCTACTCCACCGGGCGGGCGTGACAAGTTTTAAATAGGAGATAACAGGTGCGATTTCTATTTGTTTCGCTGTACCCGGTCGGCCCCGGTGTGATGCACAGCGGCGGGCAGACTCTCTTTCAACTAATCGCCCACCTGAGCCGGCAGCACACGGTTCACCTGGCGGCGTTCGGCGATGCGCCGGCGGCAGCGCTGATGGATACAATGCGCGGCTGGTGTGAATCGGTGCGGCTGGTGGTCCCGGCGGTAGGCTGGCGGGCAAAGCTGGCGCAGGCCCGGCGCGAGCCGCGCTTCTGGCGCTGGGGCCGGCGCGCCCACGCCGAAATGTCGAGATGTGTGGCGGAACTAAGCAAGAGGGTAGATGTCGTGCAGTTCGTCTGGACGCCGATGGGGCGGTACGCGCCGCATGCATGCATGCCGGGATGCGCGCGTGTGCTCGACTGCGTAGACGTGAATTTCGTCGTGCTGGACGCGCGGCGCAAAACCGGCGGCATGGTGGACCGGCTGCGCGCTGCGCCGGCCTATTGGCGCGAGCGGGCGCGCGAGACGGCGTATGCGCGCGCCTGCGACCTGGCGCTGACCCGTTCGGCGCGAGACGCGCGCGCGTTGGCGGCGGCTTCGGGCCGGGAGGCGTTGGCCGTGCCGCCGTTCGTCGCACGGACGGCGTTCGCGGCGGTGCGCGCCGAAGACGCCGAAGACGATATAGTGCTCTTCGCCGGTGCGATGAGCCGGGCGCGCAACGTCGCGGCGGTGACGTGGTTCTGCCGGGAGGTGTGGCCCCGGGTGCACGCCGCCCGGCCCGCCGCAGAATTTTACATTGTGGGCGCGCAGCCGGCGCCGGCGGTGCAGGCGCTCGGCGCGCTGCCGGGTGTACACGTGACCGGCGCCGTCGATGACCTGGCGCCGTGGTATGCACGCTGCCGGGTCGCCGTCGCGCCGATGCAGTCGGACGCCGGCACGCTGACCAAGATCATCGAGGCGATGTGGGCCGGGCGCCCGGTGGTAGCCACATCACCGGCGAACGCGGGCATCGGAGCGCCGCCGGGCGAAGCAATTTACGTCGCCGACGACGCCGAAGCATTCGCCCGGCACATCCTCCGTTTACTGGAAATGCCGGGCGATTGGGCGCGCATCGCCGCCGGCGGGCGACGCTTCGCCGAAGTGCATCTCGATTGGGAAACGGCGCTGGGCCGGCTGGAAGCGGCTTACGCGCGGCTGGCGGCCCGTTAATTCAATCTCAACCCAACGGACGCGACGTAGCGGTAGGCACTGCGTCTTCGTCCTCGTCCTCACCCTCGCCCTCACCCTCGCCCTCACCGGCCCCGCCGGTCGCGGTCGGCGGCGGCGTCGGCGGGACGCCGCCCGGCGCACCGACGACGTAAATCGACTGTACGTTGCCCTCGGCGTCGGTCAAGATCACCGTGGCATCCTCGCCGCCCCACATGGCGGTGTCCTGGTTCCAGTAGCGCACGATAGGCGTGTTCTCGCCCTTGCGGGTGCGCACGCTCACCGAGCCGCCGGGGAACAGCCGGTAGTCGGAGAACGTGAAGACCGTTTCACCTTCCCGGTCGCTGAGCGTCCAGCCCTGCAAATCAACCAGGCCGCCTTCATTGGTGAGGATGACCTCCTCATCGGTCACATCGCCGGGCGAGAGCACGTCGGTGACCTTCACCTGGGCGCTTTCGGCGGTCGGGCGCAGTGTAATAGTGGGGACGAGTGTGGGCGTCGCGGTTTTCTCAAGGGTGGGCGTGCGCGTGGGCGTGTCGGTAAAGGATGGCGTCTCGGTGGGCGGTTCGTAGTCGCACCCCTCCGGGCCGGGAATAATCAAAACATCGCCGGGGTAAATATAGTCGCTCTCGGTCAGGTTATTCTGACAGAGCAAGTCCGCGACGGTCACACCGTACTGCTGCGCGATGAGGCCGAAATACTCGCCGCTCTGCACAATATGAGTCTCGATCTGGTTCGCGGCGGCGGCGGTAACCGTGCGGTCGATATCGCTCAGGGTCGGGCGACGGGTGGGCGTCTCATCATCCGCGCCGGTCTCACTGCCGGTCTCGCCCGTGCCGCCCTCCCCGGCATAGACCGCAGCGGCGGTATTGGCAATATCGGTCGCGTCGAGTTCGGGGACATACGGGACGGCGTTAGGGTCGCGCGTGGCGATGACCGTGATGACGATCGGGGTTTGCGTGGGGCCGGTCGGGGTCGCCACGATAACGACCGGTGAAAGCGCAATCGGCGTTGGTTCGGGCCGGCTCTGAGCGATCAAAGTCGCTACGGTGAAGGTAACCACGACTGAGATGATAATGTTTAGGATCACAAACGCAAACAACACCCGACGTTTCATCTCTTCCTCGCAATATACGCGCAAGTGGTGTAGGAGGGTATCGCGCTCATCATAGCATAAGTATGGGGCATGAGCAATTTGGTCAAGCTGCGCGCTGAGATCCCACCGGTTGGACTTGTGCTATAATCACGCTGTTACCGGCCATGCCTGAAGAGCAAAGAGCAAGTTGGAACAATCTTTAGAGCGACATGCCTGGCTTGGACCGCTGATTGTAGCGGCGCTGTGTGTGCTCGTCTTTGGCCCGCAGCTTGCGATCATGGCAGACTACGATCTGGGCATAGGCGGCGATATCCTCGCCCAGTTTTACCCCTATCTCTCCTATACGCTTCAATCGGTGCGCGCCGGCGAGTTTCCGCTCTGGAACCCGCACACCTTCTCCGGCCATCCCGTGGTCGCCAACCCCCAGTTTTGTGTACTCTACCCGGCTACCTGGCTCATGCTCATTTTGCCGATCAACGTAGTCATCACGGTAAACATCGTCGTCCATCTCTGGCTGGCCGGCGTGGGCATGACTCGGCTGATGCGCTCGTTCGATGCCACACAATCAGGAGCGCTGCTGGCCGGCATCATCTTCATTTTCAGCGAATACATGGCGGCGCGGATTCTGGCCGGGCATTATACGCTGGCGCTGGTTACCTGCTGGCTGCCGTGGGTGCTGGCAGCTGCGCGCCGGGCAGTAGCAAAAGGCAGTATGCGGGCGGCGGCGCTGGCAAGCATACCGCTGGCCCTGGCGATCCTGGCCGGACACTCGACCACGGTTCTGATAATCCTGTTGGCTTTTGTCGGTGTATGGCTATACGAAATGACAGCGCGCCGCCGCGTCGTGCTGCCGACCCGCCAGCTCGTCATCATGGGCTTATTCGCGTGCGCACTGGCAGCCGCCCAAATCCTGCCGCTCACCGAGTTCGCGCACCTGAGCGCCCGCCAGTCGCCCGGCTTCACCATCGCAGAGGCCGGGCGTTTTGCGATGCCGTCGGTCCAGTTGGTAACCGGCGTTGTGCCGGATTTCTTCGGGAACGACGCAGCAAACGATTACTGGGGCGGCGAAAACTTCGAGGAACTGACTTTTTACGCGGGACTGTTCGGCCTGTTCGGGATCGTCTTCGCGCTGCGGCGGCGTTCTCCTGCGACCTTTCTTTTCCTGGGATATGTCGTCTTCGGCATCGTGATGAGTCTGGGCAACGCTGGCGGATTATTCCCATTAATATATCGCTGGGTGCCGCTCTTCAACATGATGCGTGCGCCGGGCCGCGCCATGCTGCTGGCGGTCTTAGGGCTTGCCGGGCTTGCCGGCCTTCTCTTAAGCTGGCTCCAGCGCGCCGCCCCCGACGAGCGCCGGGCAGCCGCGCGCGCTTACGCGCATCTCGGCGGGTGGGCGGCGCTGCTGCTGTTCATATCGGCGCTGGCAGTCTTCGTGTGGGAGAGCACAGGTGCGGTCGATGCGCCGGCCCGGTTGCAGCAAATCGGCCAGGCATTGGGGCTGGCGGCGCTGACAGCCGGCGGGTTTGGGCTGCTGTTTGGGCTGTGGGCCGGCAGCGATGCGCGCACGGCGCGGCTCGTGCTGTTAACCACCGGCCTTGTGCTGCTAGACCTGCTGCGGGTTGACCTGCCGCTGGTACAATCGCACCGGGTAGAATCCCCGGCGCTGTGGGAAGCGTTCAAGCAAGTGGTCGGGCCGGGCGGCGACCCATCGTACCGCGTGATGGTCTGGGGATGGGGCTACGGCTACGACAACTATGCCGCGCCGCTCGGCTACTACATCACCGGCGGCTATGACCCGCTGGCCGTAGGCGACTACCTGGACTTTACGAACACCGTCCCCGACCCGCGCTCGGTCACCTACACGCTGCTCAACCTGCGCTATGTGGCAAGCGCCGCGCCGCTAAGCCTGCCGCCGTCGAGCGGCGCGCCCGAACTGACGCTCTTGGGCGAATACAACGGCTGGTACATCTACGACCGCCCGAACAGCCAACCGCGCACGTTCATCGCGCGCCTGTTCGACGTAATCCCGGACCGTGAAGCGGCGCTGGCGCGCATCAACGGGCCGGGCTTCGACCCCGCCGCGCACGTGGTGCTCGACCGGGAGCCGCCCTGCTCCATCGGCGGCGGCACCGGCGCCGCCGAGATCATCCGCTACGCGGCGAGCGAAATCGTGATAGCCACCGAGAGCGAAACGGATGCGATGGTCGTATTAAGCGACGTATTTTATCCCGGCTGGACGGCGGATGTGGACGGGCAGCCGGCGGAGGTGCTGCGCGCCGATGTCACGTTGCGCGGGGTGTGCATCCCGGCCGGCGCGCACACCGTAACGATGCGCTACCGGCCCGTGTCACTGCTGGCCGGCGGGATCATCACGCTGGGAGCGTTAATCGTATTAGGAGCGTTAATTGTGTTGGGACGAAGGGGCAGCGCAAATGGATAACCTGGAACAGATCTTGGAGCGGCGCGCATGGCTCACGCCGTTGATCCTGGCCGCGTTGTGCATACTGGTTTACGGTTCTCGCCTCTCGATGATCGAAGGGAATCACCTGAGCGCCGGGCACGACATGGCCGCGTGGTTTTACCCTCAGTTGACCTTCATTACCGAGACGACGCTTGACAGCGAGTTTCCGCTCTGGAACCCGTACATCTTCGCCGGCCACCCCACCGTCGCCAACCCGCAGTTTGGCCTATTCTACCCGGCGACCTGGCTTATGCTGCTGTTCCCGGTCAACGTGGTATTCGCCGTCAGTGCGATTTTTCACTTGTGGCTGGGCGGCGTGGGGATGGCGTCGCTGGCGCGCACGTTCGAGGCGACCCGGCTGGGCGCGCTGCTGGCCGGTATTACGTTCATGTTCGGCGAGTACATGGCGGCGCGGATTCACTACGGCCATTATACGCTGCTGTTGGTCTCGTGCTGGCTGCCGTGGGTGCTGCTGGCGGCGCGCTGGACGGTGCAGCAAAAAACCACGCGCTCGGCGATCCTGGCCGGCGCAGTGCTGGGCATGGCGGCGCTGGCCGGGCACACGACGACGCTGCTCTTTGTTCTCCTGGGGCTGGCGTGCATCTGGATATACGAGATGGTGACGCGCCGTGCGTGGGCGGCGCCGACCCGGCAGATCGTCATCATGGGCGTATTCGCGGTCGCGCTGTCCGCGATTATCCTGGTGCCGCTCGCCGAATTCGCGCAGGTCAGCAGCCGCCAATCCTCGATGTTCGATGCCGGCGACGCCGGCGATTTCGCCATGCCCGCCGTCCAGCTTATCACCGCCGTGATACCGGATTTCTTCGGCGGCCCGCACCTGGAGAGCTATTGGGGCGCTAAAAACTTTCAGGAGTTGACTTTCTATACGGGCGTCTTCGCGCTGGCCGGGGCAGCCTTTGCGCTGTACCGGCGCAGCGCCGCAACCTACTTCTTCTTGGGTATGGGTGTGTTGGGCGCGCTGTTCAGCCTGGGGCATGCCGGCGGCCTGTTCACACTGTTTTACCGGTGGGCGCCGGTCTTTCAGCTTGCGCGCGCGCCGGGCCGCGCCATGCTGCTGGTCGTTGTGGCGCTGGCGGCGCTATCCGGCCTGCTGCTGAGCTGGCTTCAGCGCGCCGCGCCCGACGAACGCCGCCAGGCCCTGCGCGGCTGGGTGCGGGTGAGCGCGGCGGTCGCGGCGGCGCTGGTATCGGCGGCGCTGCTGCTCTTTGCGCTCGGCGTACAGCAGACGGCAGCGGAGAGCGACCCTAAACTGCCGTGGCCGACCGCCTCGGCGCTGGGCGAGGCGGCGTTGGTCATGGCCGGGCTGAGCGTGGTGTTATGGCTGTGGCAGGCCGAGGTCGATCAGGCACGGCTGGCGTGGGTGGCTGCACTGACGCTGGGCCTGGTATGTGTGGACCTGGCGCGCTTCCACCTGCTGCTAACGCCGCTCACGCCCATCGCGCCGTCGCCGATGTGGCAGGCGGTCAAAGACGTCGCCGGCGTCGAAGGCGACCCGGCGTTCCGGGCGC
The DNA here is from genome assembly GCA_016927535.1 of Anaerolineae bacterium. Taxonomy (GTDB): domain Bacteria; phylum Chloroflexota; class Anaerolineae; order Aggregatilineales; family JAFGMM01; genus JAFGMM01. Next base: position 5,783 of record JAFGMM010000164.1, on the reverse strand, counting down.
TGTATTGGGGCGACGACTTCAAACACCAGAACCGCGCTATGCAGTTCGGCATCTACACGCCGCAGGGCTACGACCCGCTGGTGGTAGAAGATTACATCCAGTTCCTTAACGCGCTGGAGGACCCGCGCGCCGTGCCGTATACACTGGTCAACGTGCGCTACATCGTCACCCAATACAGGCCGCTGGAATTACCTTACTCCGATACGCCGCTGGAGCTGACCCTACTGGGACAACAGGGCGACTACTACGTCTACGACCGGCCCGCCGCCCAGCCGCGCGCATTCGTCGCACGGGTGTATGACGTGATCCCGGACCGCGCGGCGGCGCTGGCGCGCATCAACGGGCCGGGCTTCGACTCCGCCGCGCGCGTGATCCTCGACCGGGAGCCGCCGTGCGACATCGGCGGCGGCGCCGGCACTGCCGAGATCACGCATTACAGCCCCAACACGGTCACGCTGTCGGTCGCGCTCTCGACCGACGCGCTGGTCGTGCTCAGCGACGTGTTCTATCCCGGCTGGACGGCGGACGTGGACGGCGCGCCGGCGGAAATCCTGCGCGCCGACGTGGCGCTGCGCGGCGTATGCGTCCCGGCGGGCGCGCATACCGTGACCATGCGCTACCGGCCCATATCGTTTATACTCGGCGCGGGGATCACGCTGGGCGCGCTGGGCATACTGGTCATGGCCGGCGTTCAGCAGCGCCGGTGCATCCAACGCAAGCAAGGCGGGGATGGAAGCTAAAGAAAGCCTGTCGCAGCGAGTTCATCCGTTAATTTGACGAGACATATAGAGTATGCTAGCATTTCAAGCGTCAGGAGAAACCAGGCAATGACCGTCCTTACATTCGTCCTCACTACTACCACCACTACCGGCACCGGTTGCAGCACCGGGAGCTTGCTTTTGCGTGGGAGGCGGCGGTAAGGAGAACAAGGTTTCTCGCCAACGCGATCTAACCGGAAACGTGGAGCAAGCCCGCTCCACGTTTTTTTGTTTTATACAGAGGGGAGCATGGCAATGAACGATCACGGCAACGGGAAAGATTCGCAAGAAGTGCGGGCGTTCGCCCCGGCGACCATCGCCAACCTGGGCGCCGGCTTCGACGTGCTCGGCTTAGCGCTCGAACAGCCGGGCGATATCGTCATCGCCGGCCGCCACAGCGACGGCCCGCCCGGCATCACCCTGGAGATTAGGGGCGACGGCGGTCGTCTGCCGTTAGAGCCGGAACAGAACACCGCCGGGGTTGCGGCTATGCACCTGCTGCGCCGCTTCGATTCGGGGGCAAGCATTCATCTCAAGCTGATTAAGGGCATCCCGATGGCGGGCGGGCTGGGCAGCAGCGCCGGGAGCGCGGTCGCGGCGGCGGTGGCGGTGAACGCGCTGTTCGGCGCGCGGCTGCGCAAAGAAGAACTGGTCGAAGCGTGTGTCGCCGCCGAGGGCGTGGTGAGCGGCTTCCACGCCGATAATGTCGCGGCGGCGCTGCTGGGCGGCATCATCATGGTCGAAGAAGGCGGCCGGCAGGTGCGCCGGCTGCCGGTGCCCGGCAAGCTGGTCTGCGCGCTTGCCATGCCGGCCGTCCACCTGCCGACCGCCGTCGCGCGGAAGGTGCTGCCGCGCGAATACCCGCTGCACGACGTGGTAACGCAGACCAGCAACCTCGCCATGTTGATGTCGGCGCTGTACGAAAACGATGTCGAGCGCTTCGCGGCGGGCATGGTGGATGTCGTGGCCGAGCCGGCCCGCTCGCGCCTGATCCCCGGCTTCGACGCGGCCAAGCGGGCCGCGCTCGACGCCGGCGCGCTGGGCTTCATCATCAGCGGGGCCGGGCCGAGCGTATGCGCCATCTGCAACCGGATGCGGGTCGCGCGGCGCGCCGCCGAAGCGATGCGGGAGGCGTTTATAAAAGCGGGCGTGGCGTGCAGCGGCCTGGTGGCGCGGCCATCGGAGCAGGGCGCGCACGTGATCGAGCCGGGGAGCAAAAAGTCCGAGGAGGCGCGCTGGGATCGCTCGCCGCTGGCGACGCCGCCGCCGCCCGACCACTTCGGGTATTCTTCGCGGTAGATGCAGAGGTTGGGTACAATACGCGCTCCAGGGTTATATCAGACAGAATGGAGCGATTTTGTATGAGTACCGCAACCACCCCGCGCGCGCTGGTCGCATTGAATGTCGTCAGCTTTCTGCTCATCCTGGCGGCGCTGGGCATGGCCTTCTTCTATGCGCCGATGGAAGCGACGATGGGCCAGGTCCAGCGAGTCTTTTACTTTCACCTGGGGGCATTCATGGGCGCAAGCTTGGCCTTCCTGGTGACCGTGGTCGCGGGCGTCATGTATCTGCGCACCCGCAGCAAACTTTGGGACACCGTCGGTGTCGGCTCGGTTGAAATCGGCCTGACCTTCAGCGCAATCACCATTCTCTCCGGCCCCATCTGGGCCTCGATTGCGTGGGGCAAGCCGTGGGACTGGGACCCGCGCCTGACGACCGTCACGATCATGTGGCTGATCTACGCCGCGCTGCTGATGCTGCGCAACAGTCTAGAAGACCCGGACCGCCGCGCCCGCTTCGGCGCGATCTACGGCATCGTGGCGTTCCTCAGCGTCATCGGCACGTTCGTCATCCCGCGCATTCTCACGTCGATCACCAACCCACACCCAACCGTCATCGGCCCCGGCGCGGAGAGCGGCGCCGGCGCCGGCGCCTTTGCGATGACCGCTCCTATGAGCGCCACGCTGATGTTCACCGGCTTTGCTTTCGTCGTGCTATACTTCACGCTGCTGTGGCACCGGGTTCGCCTGCAAAAGCTGGCCGACCGCATCGACGCCCTGAAGATGAAGGTCCTCTCACGCTAAAGAGTAACCCATGTCTCAAATCACAAAACGCCTGCAAGGGTTGGCTGCCGTTATGTTGGTGTTCGTTGTCTTTTGCCTATCACTACACGAAGCGCCTGCCCAAGATGACGCCTTTTCCATCGACGCCGGACCTAACATTGCCGTAGTCGCCGGCGAAGAAATCTCGCTTAACGCGACCATCACAGGCGGCGACGCAGACAAGGTAACCTGCACCTGGACCATCGCCGAGCCGCTGCCGCGCTTCAAAGATGAAGACGCCGGGCGGGCGCTTGGCGAAGACTGCGCCGTCGCCATTGCCGGCGACTTCACCGCCGGGCGTATCGGCCTATGGACGGTGGAGGTATCGGCGACTGGCGGCGACCGGACTGCCGCCGACACGGTGACCATCCGCGTCGCGCCCGACACGATGGGCAACCTCGTCCTGGGTTACTTCGTGATCTTTGCCGTCGGCGCGGCGTTTATCGTGAGTCTGGCGTGGCGGATGCACAGACTTCGACAGCAGATCGCAGCGCTCGGCGCTTCGGTAGACGACAAAGAATAGCCATAAAACGCGCAAAGAAAGATGTTGAGGTTCTGTGTTTGCCTGGCAAACAGAACGTTTGTGCGATAAAATTTAACCCTGCGCAGTACCCCTATCAAATCAGGAGAAAGACATGAACGGCGTAGAGGCTTTGCGGTTTGCGTTCAACGACGCGAACCAGATTCTTGAAGGGGTGATGAACGATGTCACCCAGGAGATGGCCGATTTCATCCCGCTTAACCTCGCCAATCCTATCGGCTACACGTATTTTCACCTTGCGTCCGGCAACGATTGGACACTTAACAAGATATTTAAACAGCAACCAACGATCTGGGAGGCGAGCGGTTGGAGCGAAAGGCTGAATATCGAAATGCCCGAAGGCCAGGAACCGCCGCGCGAGTGGATCGAGTCGGTGAAAGTGCCGCTCGACTTGGCGTGCGAATACAGCGCCGCCGTTAACGCCGCCGTCAACGCCTATCTCGATACCCTCACCGACGCCGATCTCGACCGTGCCGCGCCCGACACCGGCACATCCTACGACACTATTGGCAAGCTTTTCGCCGTCTTCATCACCTGGCACGTCATCACGCACACCGGCGAAATCGCCGCACTGAAAGGCATTCAGAACAAGATCGGCTACGGGTTCTAAACTTCAAGGAGAAAACGCATGAACGGCATCGAAGTCATACGCGAGATGTTTAAGCGCGCCTGCGGAATCCTGGATCACGTGATGAAAGATGTCACACAAGAAATGTTCGACTACGTGCCGCCGGGTCAGACGAACACCATCGCGTGGAACTATCTGCACATCTTTCGCGTGCTCGACGCAGGGCTGCTCAGCCGCTACCGGCAAGACACCCCGCCCATCTGGGACATGGGCGGCTGGAGCGAGAAAATCGGCATCGAATGGCCCGAAAACGACCCGCATGAGTGGGCGCATGCCCTCGCAGCACCGCTGGATACCGCGCGCGAGTACGCCGCAGCCGTGGCCGAAGCGGCGGAGGCTTATCTTGGCGAGCTGTGCAATGACGACCTGGATCGCGTGATTGTTACGCGCGCCGATGGCACCGAGACCGCACTGTTCGATATCATCCGCATCCTCGCCGATTATCACATTGCCGTGCACACGGGCGAAATCGCCGTGCTCAAAGGCATCCAGGGTAAAGCGGGTTACGGATTCTGAACCATGAACGACCAACTAAAATTCATCACGTACTGCGGGCTGTATTGTGGTCTCTGCTCGGCTCGTGCGCGCATTCCCCAACAGGCCCAGGCGCTCCGGGAATCGATGGACCGGGAAGGCTACCCGTACTGGGGAAGGACAATCCCCGGCTTCGAACCGTTCTGGCAGTTTCTCGAAGACCTGAGCGATATCGACAAGGCGTGTCCCGGCTGCCGGCAAGACGGCGGTGATCCGGGATGCGAGATCAGGGTGTGCACCCGCGAGCGCCAAGTCGATATCTGCGCATTCTGCAATGATTTCCCTTGCGAAAAGATTCGGGAGTTCGCAAAGACCTACCCCACGCTCATCACCGACGGCGAGCGCATGAAAACTATTGGGATCGACGCATGGATTGCCGAACAGGAGAAGCGCGCCGCAGCCGGCTTCGTCTATACAGATATTCGCATTGGCCGGTAAGAGAGGAAATAAGCAAAGTCGCCGGCTCGCGCGGCGACTACAAATTTCTCAACCCGTAACCATCTTATTATACCGCGCACCCTGCCAACAACCCAACTTTCAGGGCGCGCAAAGCTGCCCGGCGCGGCTACACTTACGCCGGTCGGATAGCTTAGGAGGATGATCTCATGAACGATATCGACTGGTCTGTCTATTACACCGAGCCGGGCGTTATGACCGACCCCGGCGCACACACCGACCTGCTCAAAGGTCTGCCCGGCGATATCCCGTCGCTGTGCAAGGTCGTGCAGGGCGTGCTGCTTCATATGCATTGGGCGAAGCGCTACGGCCAGGAACTCACCGAGGAACGCAAGGCCGAGGCCAACATCCGCCGGGCGTCTGACCGGCTTGCGGACATCCGCGCAAAGGATCCGCGCCCCGTGATCGAAGCGCGCCCGCCGGAACTGAAACAGGTCGGCACCTGCCGTGATTACACAGTGATGCTGGTCGCGCTGCTGAAGCACTTGGGCATCCCGGCGCGGGCGCGCTGCGGGTTCGGCGCGTACTTCACGCCGGGCAAGTACGAAGACCACTGGGTCGGCGAGTACTGGGACGAAGACGCGAGGCGCTGGGTGCTGGTCGATGCGCAGCTCGACGACTTGCAGCGCGCGGCACTGGGGATCGACTTCGACCCCTGCGACGTACCGCGCGACCGCTTCCTCATCGCCGGTCGGGCGTGGCAGATGGCGCGCAACGGCCAAGCCGATCCCAACAACTTCGGCATCTTCGACATGTGGGGGCTG
>JAFGMM010000163.1 GCA_016927535.1 Anaerolineae bacterium | reverse complement strand
TGCCCGGCGTGCGGGACGACCATCGAGGAAATCCGAGTGGGCCAGACGACGAGTTACATTTGCCCGCAGTGCCAGCCGGAGGAATAGATCGTGGTCCGCCTGGAAAGAGCCAAACCACAGGACGCGAAGGCGCTCGCGCTCATTTCTAAGCACGCCTTTGAGGACGATATCAACTACGGCGCGCCGGGCATCGGCGGGCCGCCTGGCTATAAATCGGACAAGTGGCAGAGCAAGGTGATGCGCGTCGGCGTGTATTACAAGATTGTGGATGACGACTCGCGCATCATCGGCGGCGTGATCGTCTTCGACAAAGGCGGCGGACACTACGAACTGGGGCGCATCTTCATCGAACCGGCACATCAGAACCGGGGCATCGGCACGCAGGTCATGGCGTTGGTGGAGCAGCGTTTCCCCGACGCGCGGCGCTGGACGTTGGGTACGCCGAAGTGGAACCTCCGCACCCAGCATTTTTATCAAAAGGTGGGCTACGCGCTTATCGGCGAGGATGAGTTCGGGGGCATCTTGTTCGAGAAGCGCGTGGATGCCATGTAATTACCTGATCGCTTTCAAGAAATATAATAGAAAATAACCATCGCTGGCGGTGTGGTATAATCATGGCGGCGGGTGCGGGTGGGATGCACCCGCCGCTGCATGCTGCGGCACGGGGCCGGCTTTTCGTATAATAGACTATATACCAGACGACATCGTTTCGATGGGAGGCGCGTGCATGATTGACGCAGTGGAACTTTGGGAGCAACCGCAGGCGAAGCAGATTGATATGCTCGCCGGCTGGCGCCAGTGGGCAGACGCCGGTTCGATCTCGTCCAGCCTGCCCCAATACCTTATCCAGCGAACCGGCGCCCGGCAGATCGGCGCGATCCGGTCCGACGGCTTTTACCTTTTTCAAATCCCCGGCACGCACGACCTGGTGCGACCGGTTGTGAAGTTCGAGGATGGGTATCCGCAGTCGCTTGAGACGCCGCGCAACGAGTTGTTTTACACCGGCGACGGCGAGCGCGGCGTGGTCTTCTTCCTGGGCGACGAGCCGCACCTGGATATCGAGCGCTATGTAGCGGCGTTTCTGGATGCGGCGCAGGCGTTGAATGTGAAGCGCATCGTCGGCTTTGGCGGCGTCCATGGAGAGCTGCCCTATGACAAGGAGCGCCTGGTCTCGTGTGTTTACAGCCTGCCGCGTATGAAGGATGAGTTGAGCAACCTGGCCGTTACGCTGTCGGACTACCACGGCGGAGCCAGCATCGGCTCTTATATCAGCCGGCGCGCCGGCGAGCGGAATATGGAATTTGTGGCGCTTTACGCCCTGGTGCCGACCTATGCCTTCTCGAACTTTTCCCAGGTCGGTAATACCATTCGTATCGAGAACGATTTTATGGCGTGGCTTGGTGTGATGCGGCGCGTCAACTATATGCTCAAAACCACTTTCGACCTGTCCGACCTGGAGCAGAAAAGCGACCAGTTAGTGCTTTCGGTCGAGGCTAAGATAGATGAGCTTGACAGCATATCGCCTCAACTGGGAGTACGCGAATACCTGGCGCGCCTGTCCGAAGAGTTCGACGAAGTGGCGTTCGACCCGCTAGACGAAGTGTGGGAGGACGAACTGCGCCGGCTCTTCGACGATGACTCGGGTGCGGGTGATGCGTAGACAGGCGGTCTCCCGGCTATAATCCCAACCGGCGCTTACACTCGTCAAGAATCGTTGCGGTCCGCGACGCGCCGACGCGTGTCACGCCCAGCGCGCGTATCTCAAGCAGTTGGTCGAGGGTGCGCACGCCGCCCGCCGCTTTGACCTGCACGTGCGCCGGCGAATGGTCGCGCATCAGCTTCAAATCCTCAAGCGTCGCGCCGCCGGAGCCGTAGCCAGTGGAGGTCTTCACCCAGTCCGCGCCGACTTCGGCGCAGATTTCGCACAGCTTGATTTTGTGCGTATCTTCCAGGTAACAGTTCTCGAAGATCACTTTGACCTTCTGGCCCTGCGCGTGGGTCACATCGACGACCGCTTTGATATCGGCGCGCACATAGTCCCAGTCTGCGCTGAGCACCTTGCTGATGTTGACGACCATATCCAGCTCCGCGCCGCCGTCGGCGAGGGCCTGCGTGGCTTCGGCGACCTTGATCGCGGTCGTGTGGCCGCCGTGCGGGAAGCCGATGGTCGTGCTGGGTTTGACCGTGCTGCCCGCCAGGATTTCGGCGCAGCGCTTGAGATAGTAGGGCATGATGCAAATGCTGGCGACGTTGTATGCCAGCCCCTCCCAACAGCCCTTCTCCAGGGCTTCCGCCGTGAGCGTCGGGCTGAGCAGGGAATGGTCGATCATCTTGGCGATTTCTTCGTAGGTGAAAGTGGAATCCATTGTGTTACCCTCCTAGGACCGTCAGAGTGATTTCTTCATCTTGTGCGCCGGCGCGCAAGCCCGGACGCTGTGGACGCTGTGAGCAAAGCGGCAAGGACCGACGGCAAAAAGAAGCGTCGGCTCTTCATCAAATCTCCTTTTTCCCCGGTGCAGCGCGTACCGCGCATCGATATTAGCCGAGATTCGCAAACGGGTAAAGGGAATCAAGCTGCGTTTGGCGTCGTTTCGTATCAGGCCTGTACCAGAGCCGGCGGAATGTGGACGGCGACAGTGCAATCTTCGTCGCCCTGTGCGACCGACCGCACGACTTCTACTCGCACCGGCTGCCCCAGGATGCTCTCCCATAACTGCTTGCTCCACCCCGCGCCGCAGTAGCAGAAAGTCGGCGAGATGTTCGCTTGTGCGCGGATTAGCGCTTGTATCACAGGGCAGTAACAGTAGTTCGCCCGTTTCTCAACCGGGTCGGCGGCCTCGCGGTGTCCTTCAGGGTTGGAGGGGTCTTTTGTGACGTAGATGATATTCCCCTCGCGCCGCATCTGTTCGTACCAGGATCGCTCGCCTCCTACAGAGCGATCCGCCCGCATGACTTCGATGAGCTTGTCGATGTCGCCCAGCCGTTCGTATTCCAGGCGCACTTCTTCGATGCGCGGCGGCGGGTATCCGTGCAGACGGTTCAGCATAATGGCGCGGCGCGTTTCCTCATCCTCTACCGCTGCGTCCAGCCGTTCCATCGCTCCTTTGACCCATTCGGCTCTCGCCAGAGACGGGCTATCGCTATCTAAGAACGCCGCGCTGCCGGCCATAACCGCTTGCCTGACCTCCGCGCCGGCCAGCCGGTCCAGTCCCTCGGTCAGTCGTTCCAGCCAGATCGGTAAGAACAACTGCACTTGCAGTTCTGTCACGAATCGCTCTGTGTCGTCCGCCGCGCCGCCTTCCAGGTAGATTTCACGGTATGGCGCCTCCTCCACCGTCATGATGGCGTTTTCCTGGAGGTAGCCTACAAACTGCCGGAAAAGTTCGGTGCGCTCGCTTGCCGCTTCGGAAGGGTCCGCCGGGCCGACATGGGCAGCGCTGATCATGCTGCCGCCCTTAAGTACCCGGCTTTTGATTTCGCCGTCCGCTACGGCCTGCGATACCGGGAAGCATACTTCCAATATGCGATCTTCGGCGGAGTATGTAAAGTGGTAAAGGCACATTGGCGGTCCGGCGATGTATGGCTTAGCTTGTTCGTAAAGCCGGTTGAGGTATTTGGGGATGTCGGCGCGCCGGCCGCGAAAGCGGATGCCTGCAATGAGCATGTCATCGATTTGTTTGTATGTGATGGATGCCTTTGAATCTGACATGGCTTGGCTGCTCTCCTCCTTAAAAAAACAAGTTAAACTGTCGGGGAAGTTGATATTAGCTGAGATCTGCAAATGGACAAGGGAATCGGGCTGTATCTGGCATCGCTTCGCTTTACGCCGGGCGAGGGATCGTGCTTTGTCGTAGAGCGAAAGCGCCGTGTGCAAAGAATCATGTCGCGCAATGTCTAAAAAAGAGCACTTCGTTGATCTTCACTCTTTCAAGAAGCCGCTGGTAGTTTTCCTGGCTAGAAATCAGCGGCGCGTAAACCGAAATATCTACAGAGTTTCCCAGGTACTTTTGCGGAGTCCGCAGCGACAAAAAGGTCATCGGGCCGAATTCGGGATGAAAAATGGTAGCGAAGGGCCTGGTAACGTGACCGGATTGATCTTGAGTCAAAGGCTCGGTCAATTGCCACTGGATCGCAAAATCTCGGTAGCGGCTCATCATTGCCCCTATGATCTGGCGGTAGCGCGGGCTATTCGCGTGGCGGAAGCTCTCAAAGCGAAACGCCTGGATCGAACGTCTGACGTTGGCCAGCCATCGTTCTGGGCCGCCTACGTACTGCTCGTTCTCAAAACATGGATCGAAAAGAACACGCAGAAGGTTAGGGCCGAGCTTGCCTGAGTTTAGTTCGTGCAGCTTTTCGGGTGTGTAACCCCAGAGCACACAGTGATAACTATTAAAAGCTATGAAATCCCAGAGAGGGGTCCGGGCAAAGGCCGGAAATTGAAGCTCCTGAAAGTATTCTCTAATTTCGTCCCGGTCCGGTTCTCGTTCATTGACATAAACATATCCTGCCGCAGCGTAAAAGTGTTCTTTCTGCCCTTCGCTTAGCCCGAAAGCCCGCGCGAGCGGCTCGAGAAAAGGTCTGAGATTCTCGACCTTGCCTTGCTCGATGCGTGCGATTTGCGCGGTGGCAACAAACTCACTTTCCTCGGCTAACTTTTCTTGTGTCCACTGGCGCAGCCGGTCGCCGTCTTCAAACATTCTTTGTTCGCGCAGAGACCGCACGAACTCCCCAAAAGCCTTATTGCCCATGCTTCTATGCCCCCCTCAGCCAGTCCACCGAAAAACTTATATTAGTATACCATGAAAAATTTTACAGTTCATAGCTGGCGATTTTTCAACCGGCTGTTTTTGTGATTTAGACAACTGAAAAAGGTTTATTATTTTGTGGAAGGAAATATGTTAGATCGATAGTCGATAATTCATCGACGAAGACTTCTCATGACTAGAGGTTTAATAGTAGACTATTGATACTGATTGTCTAGAGTAAAGGAGAAGCTTATCGTACCATTGAGTATCGGAATATCTCAGAGTTGTTGTTTTTTAGCTAGACGAAGGAGGTTTTAGCCGTGAGAAAGTTGGGTGTGTTCACCATTTTAGTCTTTTTGTTTGCCGGGGTGCTTCCGGGCGCGACTCAGGAAGGTCTGTATGTCGGCGTGCTAGACGGCCATGAGGCTGACAAGATCATGACTAGCGCGAGTTATAGCCCTGATGGCCGGACGATTGTTACCACAAGCGCCGACAAGACGGCGATCGTGTGGGACGCCGCGACCGGGGAAAAGCTGCTGCAATTTGCAGATCATGAAGATCGGGTGACCGACGCCGGCTACGGTCCTGACGGACAGACGATCGTTACAGGCAGTTGGGACGAGACTGCGCGGATATGGGATGTTGCAACAGGCAAGGAGCTGCTGCGTCTTGTCGGACACGAGGGCAGCGTCATCGGCGTCGGTTACAGCCCGGATGGGAAGACGATTGTGACGACAGGCTCCGACGGCGTTGTCATCGTGTGGGATGCCGCGACAGGGGAAAAACTGTTACAGCCTGCCGGACACGAGGGGCGCGTACACCAGGCGAGCTATAGCCCCGATGGGCAGATGATCGCTACTGCCGGTTTTGACGGCAACATGCGTCTGGTGAGCGCCGTGGACGAGATCAGTCTTTGGAGAAACACTGTGCGTATATGGGATGCGGAATCAGGGGAGGCGTTGCTTCAAATCGGCCAACACAAAGTCGGCGAGGAGCCACTGCTGATTAACGAGCACCAGCCGCGCACGGTCAGTTTCAGTCCTGATGGACAGACGGTTGTTACCGGGAGCAGGAGCCATCGAGCGCGGGTGTGGGACGTGGAGACCGGCGAGGAGTTGTTCCAGTTGATCGGGCACATGGCCCCGGTCACGGATGCTTGCTACAGCCCCGATGGACAGACGATTGCCACCGGGGGCGCAGATGGCACGGTGCGCCTGTGGGATGCAAAGACTGGCGGCCGGCTGCTCCAGTTCAGCGAGCATATGGGCGGCGCCATAAACACCATCAGTTATAGCCCCGATGGCCGTGCTATCGTCGCTGCGAGCCAGGACGGTACGGCGCGCGTGTGGGATGTAGCGGCTGAGTTGGCGGCTGCGCCCACGGAAGACACTTTCTGGGATGTGCCCGAACCAGACGTCGATATGAGCGACCCGGCGGCAATGGCGCTTTTCTGGATTGACCGCGTGTTTAACACCGGCGACGTTGAGGAGTTGATACCGCTTTACTGTGACGAAGCGGTCGAAGCAGGCCATTGGCCCGAAGGCGGCGTCGCTTTACCGGAATCCGGTTACGACAGTGTAGACTTTGACGAGGTTGAAGCAAACGTCAATATTAGCGAGCAAATGGCAGAAGTTACTTTCACTGGGGACTTTAAAGTCTCGTACAGCTATATCACGGTAAGCGGAGGAAAGTTCATGTTTAATTCTTCTACTATTACTTCCAGTGTCGCCAAGTTTATCGATTTCCCTCTGATCCTTCATGCTTACGGCGATGGTGAATGGCGCTTTTGCCCTACAGCCGAGTAGAATCTACGGCGATTGGAGGGGTTTAGTTTACGTGTCACGGTTATCGAACATCTCAGAGTTGCTGTTTGAGATCGTGCGGTGTTACTTCGGTTGGTTGATGGTTAAGTAAGTTTTTCGCTCTGCCTGGGCTTGGCGTATGCTAATGGCCCAGGCGTTTTTACGTCGATGGAAATCGACAGGGATCCAAAAACACGATAACTTGTCGGATCGCCCGTCGTCACAAATATTTCGCCGCTGTGATGCGCGTGCCGACGCCGACCACCGACCAGACTTCAAACTCATCCATAATACGCTTGGCGCCTGAAAGCCCCAGGCCCAGCCCTTTGGAGGTCGTGTAGCCTTCGGTCAAGGCCAGGTCGATGTTTTCGATGCCGGGTCCTTGATCCTGGGCGATGAGCTTGAAACGGTGCTCGCTGGGGCTGGGGAACAAAGAAATTTCTCCTTTGCCGGCGTACAGCACAATATTACGCCCCAATTCCGAGACCACCACGGCAATTTTGGTCGCATCCGGTATGGGAAACCCTATCGCAATCGCGGCATCGAGGGCCACCCGGCGGGCTTGCACGACGTCGGAGAAATCGTTGATTTTGATGCGCTGCGACGTGACTGTCTGCGTCGTCACCATACCGCGCCTCCGTCGAGATCAAGCAGCGCGTCGAAGTCTTCGGCGTTGGCAGCGTGTGGAGCGCCGTTTGATCGTTTGTGGGCGGTGCGGCTGAATGCGAGCGCATCGTCGATGTCGAGCACGGCGGTCAGGTTAGACAGCGTCATGCCCAGTTCGATCATCGTCTCGACAACGGCGTCTTGCAGCCCTGATATGATGACTTCGGCGCCCATGAGTTCGGCCATTTGTGCGGTGCTTTGGATGAACCGGCCAAAGAAGCTGTCACAGATATCCACGCGCGAGAAGTCCAGCAGGACCCAGCGCGAGCCGTGGCGGCGGATGTCTTGCAAGACTTGCCGGCGCAGGTTCAATACGTCCGTGTCCATCAAATCGCGCGGTACCGCGACCAGTAACATGTTTTCCAGTTTTTGAATGCTTCCCGTATCCATAATTTCTTTTGTGTCACATATTTAATTTAATGCCTAGCTGTTTAAGCGCGGTTACCAGTCCGGTCTGCAAATCGCGCAGGGTGTCCACGTGGCTCCAGTCGATGCCCAGGTCCACGATGGTCTCGGCTACGGCATCGGAGATGCCGGTGATGATGGTGCGGGCGCCTTTGAGCCGCGCGGCCATGATTGTCTTGTTCAAGTGATCGGCGACGCCGCTGTCTACCACCGCTACGCCGGTAATGTCGAGGATGACGACCTTGGCGCGGTGCTCGCTGACGCCGGCCAGCAGCGCGCGGGTGATCTCGCGGGCGCGCCCGCTGTCGATGCTGCCGATCAGCGGCATGACGATGACGCCCTCCATCACCGGGATGATGGGCGAGGAAAGCTCGCGGATGGCGCGTTCTTGGGCTTCGATGATCGCTTGCTGGAGATGGAGACGTTCGACCTCGACGCTCTTCTGTGACCGGATGTCGCGGTAGATGGCGCCAAGACCGATTGGCTGACCGGTCTCGTCGCGGGTTAGCACAATGACGCCGGAAGCCGGTATGGTCGATCCGTCGGCGTGTTGCAGCTCAAGTTCGCCCGTCCAAAGCCCTTTCTCCATGACGACAGGCACGAACTCCGCGCCGATTTTTTGCGCCCATTCCGGCGGGTGGTAATCGGAGATGTGAGCCGCCGTCGGGTCGGCGTCTTTTGGCAGCCCGAGCATCGCCAGCCCCATCGGGTTTGTGTAAAGGATATTGCCTTCCAGGTCGCTGGTGCCGATGAAATCGTTGGTGTTGTCGATTAACGACTTGAGGTGGTAGACGAGTTCAATATTTTCTCGCAAGCGCTTTTCGGTTTGTCTTTGTTCAGTGATGTCGGCGCCGGCGCTGACGATAAGTTTTACTTCGCCTGTTTCGTTGACAATGGCTGCGTTCGACCAGGTAATCAGCGCGCGGTCGCCGCCTTTTCTCAACCAGTAACTCTCGTATTGTTGGGGGAACATACTGGCGCTGAGCCGGCCGAAGGCGCTTTGAAGACTTTCGCGCTCCTCCGGGGGAACCAGCCAGTCCCAGAACGTCTGGCCTTTAAGTTCGTCAGAGGTGTACCCGCTGGTTTCCTCGCATGCCCGGTTGAAGTGGACGACGCGCCCCTGCCGGTCGAGCACTATAACCAGGTCCGATATGGTGTTTAGAATGGTGGCATTGGCGCTGTGCGCTTCGCGGAGTTGGGTTTCTAGTTCTGATATACGGGCTTCCAATTTGGCGCTCGAGGCCATTTCGGTTCTCCTAGTCGGGTCGTCAGGTCATCTAAAAGTGTCACACAGGTATCGACTGGCTCTAAGACTGTCGCGTTTGGATGTCAGAGGAAGCCGACCAGATGATATCTTAATACAAAGGGTGCATGGTTCATCCTTAATGCATTATCTACTTTATCTTAATCGAAAAAGCCGGGAAGCACAATAGGTACTGAGGTAGGATTGGGTGGGGAAAAAAGGCCTTAAAGTTAGATTCTCGTTAAAAAACTTGAATGAGAGACCCCCCGCAACGGCGGCGTTTGCGAGGGGCCGTTGTGCGATTAACCGAGTTGCCGGTGTTCGGTGCGGGCGATGATCTCGTCTTGCAGCGCCTTGCCCAGGTCACAGAAATAGTCGCTGTAGCCGGCCACCCGCACGATCAAGCCGCGGTGCTGCTCCGGGTGGGTCTGGGCATCGCGCAGCGTCGCCGCGTCGATTACGTTGAACTGGACATGGTGCCCGTCGAGCCTGAAGTAGGTGCGCACCAACTGCGCCAGCTTGTCAAGCCCGTCTTCGCCCGCCAGCACTTGCGGCGTGAATTTCTGGTTCAGCAGTGTGCCGCCGGTGCGCGCGTGGTCCATCTTCGCCGCCGACTTGATAACCGCGGTCGGGCCGTGGCGGTCGGCGCCCTGCACCGGCGAGATACCCTCCGAAAGCGGCGTCCACGCCCGGCGACCGTCGGGCGTCGCGCCGCACACTGCGCCGAAATACACGTGACAGGTGGTCGGCAGCAGGTTGATGCTGTAGCGCCCGTCTTTGGTGTTGGGCCGCCCGTCGATGGCGTCGAAATACGCCTCGAACAGCCGGACCATGACCGCGTCGGCGTAGTCGTCGTCGTTGCCGTACCGGGGCGTTTTGTTGACCAGCATCAGCCGCTCGCGCTCGTGCGCGGCGAAGTCGTCCGCCAGCATCGCCAGCAGATCGCCCATCGCCAGGGTCTTCCGGTCGAAGACGTGATATCTCAGCGCGGTCATCGCGTCGGTCATGGTGCCCAGGCCCACACCCTGGATGTACGAAGTGTTGTAGCGCGCGCCGCCGTCGTGATAGTCCTTGCCGTTGGCGATGCAGTCGCTAATCAGCAGCGAGAGAAACGGCGCGGGTATGTACTCGGCATACAGGCGCTCGATGACGTTGTTGCCGCGTATCTTGATATCGATGAAGTGGTTAAGCTGCTTCTCGTAGGCGGCGAACAGCTCATCGAAGGTCTCGAACCGCGTCGGGTCGCCGGTCGCCAGGCCGATTCGCTTGCCGGTGCGCGGATCGACGCCGTTGTGCAGCGTGATCTCCAGCACCTTGGGCATGTTGAAATAGCCGGTGAGGTTGTAGTTTTCTTTGCCGAACGCGCCGGTTTCCACGCAGCCGCTCGTGCCGCCTTGCCGCGCGTCGATCACCGACTTGCCCTGGCGGATCAACTCTTGAACGATCAGGTCGGCGTTGAAAACCGACGGCTGGCCGAAGCCGGTGCGGATGATGCGCGCCGCCCGCTTGATGAAGCGGTCCGGGTTCTTCTTGCTCACCTGGATCGACGAACTGGGCTGCAAGAGGCGCATTTCTTCGATTACGTCGAGCATCAGGTAGGTGACGTCGTTCACCGCGTCGGAGCCGTCCGGCCAGACGCCGCCGGTGTTGATCTGCGCGAAGTCGGTGTAGGTGCTGCTCTCGGCGGCGGTCACGCCCACCTTCGGCGGGGCCGGCTGGTTGTTGAACTTGACCCAGAAGCATTGCAGCAGTTCCTCGGCCTGCTCGCGCGTGAGTGTCCCGTCCTCGATGCCCTTCTTATAAAACGGGTAAAGGTGCTGGTCGAGGTGACCGGGACAGAAAGCGTCCCAGGGGTTTAGCTCGGTGGTGACGCCCAGGTGCACGAACCAATACGCTTGCAGCGCCTCCCAGAAGTCGCGCGGGGCGTGCGCCGGCACGTGCGAGCACACCGCCGCGATGCGCTCAAGCTCGGCCTTGCGCTGCGGATCGGTTTCCTGCGCCGCCAATGCGCGCGCCTGTTCAGCGTGGCGCTCGGCGAAGCGGATGACCGCCTGCGCAGCGATGCGCATGGCCTTAAGCTGCTCCTGCTTCCGGTAGGCGTCGGGATCGTCGAAGAAGTCGAGCGCCGCCAGCGATGCGTCAATCTCGGCGATGAAATCCTGCATGCCCTTGTGGTAAATCTTATCGTCGAGCACGGTGTGGCCCGGCGAGCGCTGCTCCATGAACTCGGTGAAAATGCCGGCTTCGTAGGCGTCGATCCACTCCGGCGTCATTGCCTGCCAAATGAGTTCACGCATGGTTTTCCCTTGCCAGAAGGGGATGATGTGCTGCTCGTACAGCGCGGATGTCTCCGGGCTGACCTTGAAGGAGATCTTTTCCCGCGAGTCCAAGATTTCCAGGTCTTGCAGCGAATGGCAGCACAGCTCAGGGTAGGTAGGCGTTGCCTTCGGCGCCGGGCCTTTCTCGCCGACGATCAGTTCGCCGTCGTTGATGCAGATTGCCTTATGCTCCATCAGATAAGCGAAGCAGCGCGCCCGCTCCACCGGCGGCGCGAGTTTGCCGGGCTGCTCTTGATAGAAGCGGGTCACCAGTTCGGCCCGCTCCGGCGAGAGGATGGGCGTCGCGTCTAGGCTTTGCTGCCGCAGCCGCGCGACTCGCTCGGTCATTGTCATGGTTCAGCCTCCGATCTTTACCCGTAAGCCGGCGCGCTCCGACGGCTGCTTCCGAGAGGCCGTGCGCGGGCGCCTGGCTCGTCGTGCAACGATACCCTTGGTTTATATCCGCAATTCTACCACGTCGCCGTCGTGTAAGATATGGTCGCGCCCCACCATCTGCGCGTCGTAGACGCCGCTGCCCCAGATGCGCGCCGACTTCAGCCTATCGACGAAATCGCGGTGCACTTTGGCCGCGAACTCCTCGACCGTGCCGCCTTGCTTTAATACAAACGGCGCGCTGAGATCGGCTTCTTTGCCGGGAGGCTTGGAATAGATACGCATGACCCCCAGCCGCTCGAATACCGCCGGCTTGAGGCGGTCGAAGTTGCGACCGGTCACGGCGGATATGGGCAGTAGTGGACAGGTCGTCTTGCCGAGCAATTCGCAGAGCGCCTCGAAATCGGCGTCTAGCCGTTCGTCATCGGTTTTGTTGACCAGCACCAGCAATGGTTTGAAGACGAGACGCCGGTGTTCCGGGTAGTGGTCGCGCCGGTCGATCGGGACGATGCGGTGTTCTTCCAGCAGCGCGACCGAGTCTTCGATCTGTTGGATAGGGTAGGCTTGCAGATCGACGAGCAGGAGGATAAGGTCCACCCTTCGGATGAGGTCCATCAACTGCGGTTCTTCGTATTCCTTGCTCAGCGGCGGCGTATCGATGAGTTGAATCTGGACGTTCTCGAAGGGCATCATGCCGGGGATAGGCCGGCTGGTGGTATAGGGATAGTCGGCGACTTCGGGCTTGGCATTGGTCAGCGCCCCGACCAGGCTGGATTTGCCCACGTTGGCCGGCCCGACAACCGCGATCTGCCCTGCGCCCTCGCGCTCGACATGATAAGGCGAGGTCTGTTTGCCGGCATCTTTGCGCGCTTCGGATGTGCTCTTGAACTTGGACAGCCGCCGGCGCAGGTCGGCTCGCAGCTTGTCGGTGCCCTTGTGCTTGGGGATGACGCTGAGCATTTCCTCGATGCAGGCAATTTTCTCCTCGGTCGATTGGGCAGCGCGATAGCGCTCCTCGATATCAAAATATTCGGGGGGAAGATTTGTCGGCATTGCTCAGTTCCGGCCGGTAGGATCTGCGAACCCGGCGCTGGCAAGGTAACCTTTATGGACTCTATCATACCCCAACCGACGGATGAAGTTCAATTATCTGGGAGAGTGTGCGGTCCCGGTGGTAAGCTCGGCGCGTGCTTCCTCCCGCACCCCGCTGCGCAGCGTCTCTGCTCTCTTGTGGGGCGCTGCGCAGCGGGGTAGAGAGGGAAATCTTAACCGAAGATGAAAAGTATTGGGGCCAGGGCGTTAATTAACCCTTCAACCCGGTGAGCGAGATCCCTTCGATGAAGGTGCGTTGGGCCAGGAAGAAGAAGATGACGATAGGCACGGTAATGATGGTGCTGACCGCCATCAAGTGCGGGTAGACCATCGGGTTGGTGCCGGTTTCGTTCACGGCGCGCTGTAGCTCCTGAACGCCGAGCGCGATGGGCATCATCTCCATTTTATTGATGTAGATCAGGGGGCCCAGATAATCATTCCATGCCCCGATGAAGGTGAAGAGCGCGACCACGGTCAGCGCCGGCCTTGACAGCGGTAAAATGACGCGGAACAGGATGCCGAACTCGCTGGCGCCGTCGATGCGGGCGGCATCCGACAACTCCTGCGGAATGGTCATGAAGAACTGGCGCAGCATGAAGATGAAGAAGGGGCTGCCCAGGAACGCCGGCACCACCAGCGGACGGTAGGAATTGATCCAGTTCAGTTCTTTGAAGATGATGAACAGCGGCACCATCAAAACCTGGAACGGTACCATCATCGTCATGATGCAGATGAAGAAAAGCGTATCCCGGCCCGGCCACCGGATACGCGCAAACCCATAGGCGATGAAGGCCGATGATAGGACGGTGCCGATGGTCGAGGGGATGGCGTATTGGAAGATAGTATTGATCGAGAACTGGCTAAAGTTGCGGACGTTCCACGCATCCCAGAAATTGTTCCAATGGGCGGGGTTCGGAATCCATTTGGGCGGGACGGAGTAGATTTGTGAGTCATCCTTGAGCGCCGAGGACGCCATCCAATAGAACGGCAGCGCAAAGCTGATCGCCAGGACGATCAACAGCACATACTTGATAACCTGGCCGAACAGTCCGGCTGGGGTGAGGTGCCGCCGCTGTGTCCGGCGGAGGATTTGAGTAGAGGAATATAGGGCGGTGTCTTGTGTTCTATCGGCCATTTTCTTTCCTCTTTTTACTCGGCTGCGCCGCCGTAATAGACCCAGCGCCCGGATGATCGGAATAGGATGACGGTGAACGCCACGATGACCACGAACAGAATCCACGCCATTGCCGAGGCGTAACCCATGTGCAAATTCTGGAAGGCTCTACGGTAAAGATGTATGGAATAGAACTCGGTTGACTGGTTCGGCCCGCCAGTGCCGCCGCTGATCAGCCAGGGCAGGGTGAAGTTCTGGAACCCGCCGATGAAAGCCATAATCAGGTTGAATAGGATGACGGGCGAACACATGGGGATGGTAATATATCGGAATTTGTGCCATCCATTGGCGCCGTCCACCGTGGCGGCTTCGTATAGCGAACGCGGAACATCCTGGAGGGTCGCCAGAAAAATCAGCATCGCGTTGCCCTGTGCCCACATATGAATCAAAATCAGCGAAGGTTTCGATAGGTCTGGATTGGAAAGGAACGGAATGGTCGATAACCCCAACCCTTGCAGTGCGCCGTTGACGGCGCCGTATTGGACGTTGAGCAAAAAGCGCCAAATCTGGGCGGTCACGATGGCCGGCACGATGGCCGGGAAGAAAAAGATCGCCCGGAAGACAGACCGGCCCTTGATCTGAGTATTGAGCAGGCCGGCCAGCAAAAACGCCGAAACCACGCCCAGCGGCGCGCTCAGCACCACATAGTAAAGTGTGTTGTAAACTACAACGGGGGTGTGAGATTTGTCGGTGAAGAAGGTTATGTAGTTGTCCAATCCGAGAAATACTGGCGGGCGCAGCAAGTCATAGCGATGGAGGCTGTAGTAGAGCGAGGAGATCAGCGGGTAAATGGTGAATACGATAAAGCCGATCAACCACGGCGAGATGAAGATGAGGCCCAGCAAAAGGTTGCGGTATTTGGGGCGCAAACCCCAGCGCTGTAAAGTCATAGCAGACACGGTTCGGTTCCCCCGTCTAACTCAAACGACCTGGTAGAGTCGGGTGTCCGGCCCTTTATGGGCCAGACACCCCCACTGCCGGCCGGGAGAGCATTCTCCCCGCCAAGATATATTAGAAACCGGCCATCTTGTATTCGTCTTCGCACCGGGTCTGGAACTCGGCTGCTGCGTCTGCCGCCGACAGTTCGTCGCGGAAGACCTTTTCGCGCAGTTCCTGGTATTGCTGCGACACGTATGCAGTGATCGGGCAGCGCGCCGGCGATGACCACTCGGTGGCTTCGGTCACGCTGTCGAAGTAGAACTCGAGGCCGGGGAACGCCGAGGGATCGGTCTTCTCGATGAAAGGAATGCGCGCCGGCAGCCAGCCCACATCCTCGAAGAGAATCTGGCAGGCCGTATCGGTCTGGAAGAACTCGGCGATCTTGAACATCGGCTCGGTATTGGCGGCGTCCTTGAAGAAGACGACGTAGTGCCCGCCGGTGCCCTGGACCTTCGCGCCTTCGCGCGCGGTCGGCACGGGCGCCCAGGTGGCGCGGTTGTACTGGCCGACTTCCGGCTTCTGGATGATGGTCTCGCCGGGGTGCCAGTAGCCCTCGATAATCATGGCCTGCACGCTGGCATTGAACGAGCCGCCCCAGCCGCCCTGGCCCTCGACGCTGCGGATGCCCGCGACGTTGTCCGGCCCGGCGATGCGGTAGAACTCGCCCATGACGTCGAAGGCTTCGATCATCATATCGTTAGCTATGTTGAACGTGCCGGCATCGGCATCGAACCACTTCCAACCCCAGGAGACCGGCGGGTAGAACCCGTCTTGGATGGCAATCTGCCCGCCCATGGCGTCGTAGGGGTCGAGGCCCATCTGGGTCAAGTTGCCGGCGTCGTCGAACTTGGTCAGCGCCTCGTGCCATTCCAGGCACCCTTCCCAGGTCTGCGGCGGGTTGTCAGGATCGAGGCCGGCGTCTTCGACCATCTTGGCGTTGTAGTTCAAGCCGTAGCGCAGGAAGCCTTCGATGCCCGGCGCGCCGTACATCACGCCCTGGTAGAAGCCGTCGTTCCAGCTACCCTCAAAGTAGAGTTCTTTCTTGAAGTATTCGCTGGCCGCTACCCAGTCATCGATTGGGCGCAGCACACCGCGCGCCATCAAGTCCAGGTATTGGTAGTTCGAGACGGCGTCTGGAGGCGTGCCGGCAGCGATGGCGGTCAGCACCGCTTCCCACGGCGTGCCGGTCTTGACTTCGACCGTGTTGTCGCCGACGAACTCTTTGTACTCATCGGTTTCGACCATCTTCTCCCACGCGGGCGGGAAGTTGCTCCACGAGGGCCAGTATTGGATCGTGACGCCTTGCCGGGCTGCCGGGGCGTTCGATACGACCGCCTCGTCGGCCTGGGCAATATAGGGGGCCAGGGTTGCGCCCGCCGCGACGGTTGCGCCTACGCGCAAAAACTCTCGTCTGCTCAGCTTTTTCATTGCTCTTCTCCTTACATGTCTGGCTGATTAAGGTTAGCTATTGGGGCTGGTACACAGCGACGCCCGTATATGGGTTTAATCAATCGACCGATGCCTTTACCTCCTTAGCCTAATCATACTGCAAGATCATTGCAGTTTTACGCATTGCGTCGGTTGTTTTAACAATCGGTTGAAAAAATAAAAATGACGGGCGTTGACAGTGACTTTACTCAGTCTTATAATAACCCACTACCAAAATCGCTTGGGGACAGAATGCGGTCATAAAGTGGACAAAAAGCGGACAATAACACGCGAAGAATTCACCGGGTTTCTCCGCGATGCTTTAAACAATCTTTATGATCCTGTTCATCTGCGCCAAAATCCTCTCGCCGGCCTGTTCGGCGTCGCCGACCGCTTTGACGCGGCTTCGGCCATCAGAAATATTTTAATCGACGCCGTTAACGCGCTCAAGCCCGGCGATGACGAGTCGGCCCAATCGCGGGCCTGGCGGATTTACGACGCGCTTTCTTTTTGCTATGTCCAGCAGCTCAACCAGGAGATGGCCGCCGACCAACTGGGGATCAGCGCCCGGCAGCTCCGGCGCGAGCTGCGCGCGGCGTTTGAGGTGCTTTCCGACCAGCTCTACGAGCAGCTTGGCCTGAGCGCCCGGTTTGATGGGAGCGTGGCGGTTCCACAACCGCGCGAGACCACCTCCGCCTTGACCGAAGAACTGGCTTGGTTGAGGAATACATCTCCCGAAGAGCCTACCGATTTGCGCCAAGCGCTGCCGGCGCTGCTGGAGATGGTCCGACCGCTGGCCGAGCCGCGCGGCGTGGGCCTGGAGATGCACCTCGCCGACGACCTCGCCCGGCTTGCCGCGCACGCGGTCGTGGTGGATCAGATTTTGCTTAGCTTGCTGAGCGCTGCGCTGTCCCAGGTCTGCTGCAAGCGGGTGTCGGTATCGGTCGAGTCGCTGCGTTGGGGGGTGGAGATCGAGGTGCGGAGCGTCAGGTCGTGCGCCGACGCGCAGGTCTTGCCGGACGAGAGCATCAGCAACCTGGATACGGCCTACCAACTGGTCGATTTGTGCGGTGGGCGGCTGCGCGTGGATGAGGACGATGCTTCATTCGTCACCGTGTTGACCATCCCGGCGGTGGGGCAGGTGCCGGTATTGATGATCGACGACAATGCCGACACCCTGCAAATGTTGCAGCGCTACACCACCAACACGCGCTACCATCTCACCGGTGTGCGCGACCCCGCCCAGGTCTTCGACGTGGCGGAAAAGCTTGCGCCTCAGATCATCGTGCTGGACGTGATGATGCCCCAGGAGGATGGGTGGAAGGTGTTGGCGCGGCTGCGCCAGCATCCCACGACTCTTGATATTCCGGTGGTGGTTTGCACGGTGCTGGCCCAGGAAACCCTGGCGCTTTCGCTGGGCGCGAGCAGTTTTATTCGGAAGCCGCTTACCAGGCAGACTTTTCTGGCTGCGCTCGACCGTCAGGTCGCGCTGATGGAGACAGAATCGCGCTAAGCGACCGGATGCATACCACGATGTCGCGCGTCGATAGACCGCCGCTGCGCGTGACCGTCAGCGCGTTGCTGATGATGGGTTCGCCGGCGGGGTCTTTGGACGAGACCACGATGACCGGGATCTCCCGTATGGCGGGGTCCTGGCTTTTTTCTTGCAATACCTGAAACCCGTCCATCCCCGGTATGATGAGATCGAGCAGCATCACGTCGGGGCGGCGCTCGCGTAGCAGACTCAGCGCCCGCTTGCCGCTGGTCGCTTGCAGGATGCGATACTTATGTTGGGCGGAGGATAGCATACGCCCGAAGAGTTGTAGTACTTCGGCGTTGTCATCGACCAGCAGCACGCTTTTAACCGGGCCGACGGCATCCAGCGCCGCAAGCAGAGCCTCGCGGCTCACCGGCTTGACCAGGTAGCGCGCCACGCCCAGCCGTTCGGCGGCTTGGCTGATCCCCGGCACTTGGCAGGTGATGACCGGTGTGTCGTAGGGCATATTAGGCGGCGGCGCCGGCTGCGCAAGCGGCGCGTTCACGATCATCGCCTGGGCCGGCGACCGGTATAACTCTTGAACGCCGTCTTCGACATTGGGCACCGATATCACTTCGATGTCGCCGTTGTTTGCGTAGCGCTTGAGCAGCGATTGGAGCGTTTCTTCTTCTTCGACCACGACGTAGCGGGGGACGAACTTGGGGACCGGGGCCCGCATGGGGCGGTCGCGCGTTTCATACTGCCAGTAGGGATGGAACCACTTCATCACCCGGTCGCCGGTGGATGGCGGCGGCGTGCTGAGCGGCAGGCTGAAGTAGAAAACCGTCCCGGTGCCCTCGCTGGTCGGGCTTTCCAGCCACATTTTGCCGTCGTGCATCTCGACAAACTGCTTGCTGATGCTCAGGCCTAAGCCGCTGCCCCCGTACCGGCGGCGGATCGAGCTATCGACCTGCTGGAACGGTTCAAAGACCTTTTCCTGGTCTTGCGGCGCAATGCCGGGGCCGGTATCGGCGACGCTGACGACGACGCTGTTCTGCTCGCGCCACGCACGCACGCGCACTCCGCCGTGTTCGGTAAAGCGGCTGGCGTTGCTGAGGAGATTAATCACGACCTGCCGGATGCGGGTGCTGTCGCAGAAGATGGTGGGCAGGCCGGGCGCGACCTCGGTTTCTAAATACAGCCCTTTGCCGTCATAGAGAGCCTGGACGATTGAGGTTGCGTCCGCCAGGACTTCGCTTAAGGATACCCACTCTTTGCTCAACACCATGCGCCCGGCCTCGACCTGCCCCAGGTCCAGCACGTCATCTACCAGCTTGGCGAGGTGTTGGCTGTTGCGCTGGACGGCGGCGATATCGGTGAGGAGGGTTGGCGGGAGCGCAACGTTGTACACCTCCGGTGACTGGGTAATCATTTCGCTGAAGCCGATAATCATGTTCAACGGCGTGCGCAGTTCGTGGCTCACGTTGGCGACAAATTCTTCTTTGGCGCGGCGCGCCTCCTCGGCCACCTGGTACATGGTCTTCAACTGCTTGGACAGCCTGGCGAGCTGCTGGTTGGCCTGAACCAGGTCGCCTTGAATTTGCTTAAGCTCCAGCTTTTGGTCGCGCGCTTCTTCCATGCGCAAATGCGCCTGCCGGTAGTTGAACGAGAACCACTGCGTCAGATCGAGCAGCATGTAGGTGATCGCCCAGCCGACCGTCCCGGTGACGGCGCCGCTGGCGACGACGACCAGGCTCATCGCCGTGGACAGCGCGAGCACGTCGCTTTGCCCCAGCAGCCACACAAGCGCGATCACGCATCCCTCCGCAATCGCGCCGGCCGGCCAGCCCATGACGACGGCGGCGAGGAGGGGGAGCAGCGCGTAGAAGAAAGTAATCTCAGGCAGCCTGAACAGGTAGACGGCCAGCGTAATGGCGACCGTCAGCCCGGCGAGCCAGACCGACAGTGCGACCCACATCTGCTTTGTGATGAGGCGGTAGGCCAGGGTCGAGAACGCGCCGGCCACCAGCAGGATGACCGTCACTTCGGGCGCCGCGTCCCATAGTTCGGAAACATTGACGATAACATAACTGACCAGGCTAATGCCCGCGATGGCGAGTATGAGCGTTTGCATGGTGGCTTGCACGAGATCGGCAGTATAAGCGGTGGAGGTGGGGTCAGTTTTTGAAGACACATGCAGCCCTTTCCACATGAAACCCTCCGTGCACAAACGAATCGCCCTCATTATATCAGCATATCAGCCGGCAGGATGCCCCAGCGGCTCGATGAAATGATGCTGCCGGTGAATTGTAGGGGCCGGTTTCATGGAGATTGAATAATTAAATGGGTAATACCTCATCATTCGCGTAATGAAACCATAGATTTCGGAATTTCAGAAACCAGGGTGCGATAGACCTCTGGCGACAGGTTCAATAACTC
>JAFGMM010000162.1 GCA_016927535.1 Anaerolineae bacterium | reverse complement strand
TAAGCCCCTCGCCCCTCGTGGGAGAGGGGTTTGGGGAGAGGGGGAACAGGCGCACAAACGGTCAAAATTCTTAAGTTGATGTGCATGATGCGAGGCGTTGCCCCGCCCCACACCTCTGCTCTGCCGGGACCCACCGATCTTTAGCTAGGCGCGGTCGAGGCGAACCGGCTCGATACGGTTGTATCGCCGTCGCGGATGATGGAAACCGCGTTCCGCAAATCCTGGCTGAGTTCGTCGGTCGTCTCGGCCAGCTTATCGACATTGGGTTTAATATTTTCCAGGTAGGCCGCAAGCGCCGCGCTGCCGGCCGATCCAACCAGCGCGGTGGCCTCCAGGATGGCAATCGCGGCTTGCAGTGCAATACTGACCGCTTCGAGGGTCTGGCTGGCGGTGCCGAACCCGTCGGCCATTTCCTCGACCGCGTCGTAGTCCATCGTAAAATCTGCCATTGATATCTCCTTCGCTCGCTGCCGGCTGCGCTCAGTAAATCGACTCGAAGACATCGCCCAGCGCATTCGCCGCGCCTGATGCCTCACTGTCGCCTTGCTGAATCACATCCAGCGCCGAGCTAATGTTGCCGCTGAAGCCCCCAATCGACGCGATGAGCGCGGCGATTTCCGGCAGCAGGCGCGTCATAATTTCTTCGTTGAAAGCTTCGGCGCTCTGGCCGGCCCACATG
The DNA here is from genome assembly GCA_016927535.1 of Anaerolineae bacterium. GTDB lineage: Bacteria > Chloroflexota > Anaerolineae > Aggregatilineales > JAFGMM01 > JAFGMM01. The sequence goes on along the minus strand of JAFGMM010000162.1, from coordinate 3,263 downwards.
CCGCCGCCGATGAGCGAAGACACGCCGCTGTTAATGCTGTCGGATACCTCTTGTGCCTGGTTGGCTTGTTCGGTTACCTGTCCAAGCACTTCCATCACCTGATCCATCACACAGCTAAAAATAGATGACATCGTTTACTCCCTTCCGCGCTAATCGTTGAAGCCGCTGGCGGCGGTTTGGTCGTATTCTTGGAATTCTTGGATTGCGCCTGCAATATCCTGGACAAGCTCCTCGAATTTTTCTTGGAGCTTGGCAAGCGCCGGGTTGAGCACGCTGGCAATGGCATCCACCAGCGCCTCACCGCCCTGCCCTAACAGCGCGCCGTCTTCAAGCGTCGAAGCGATGCTCTGCATCGCGCCCTGAACATCTTCAAGCGTTTGAACGCTGTCTTGAAAGACAGACTGCATTTCTTCCATCAGTGCATAATCAAGTTGAACATCCGGCATGGTCGCCTCCTGAATGATTGATCACAGGACCGTGTTTTTAGAAACCGTTTAAAAAGTGCTTCCACGGCTTTAGCCGTAGGCTATCGGTTCGTAAGAAGTGTCTTTTGGGGCGTTTCGCCACTTTTAAACTTCTCAAACGGTCTGTTAGGTTTCTCGGCTGACGATAGCCGCCGCTTCTTGTTCGGCGTTTGAAAGAATGGTGCTGATTTTCTTCACCGTGCTGTTTGCCTCCTCAAGCGCTTCGGCGAGGCGCTGCACAGCCGGAAGCACTTCGTCTTCCATTTCGGCATAAAACGCATCGGCGGCGTCGCCAATCCAACCGCCGTCTTGGAGATTGGCGATTGCGCTGCGCACCCGCTGCTGCATTTGCTCCACTTCGGCGGCTTCCTGCGCGAAATGGTTGGCAACGTCGTCCAATTCGTCATAGCGCGCCTGGATTTTTCCTGCCATGTTTTACTCTCCTACTGATTCTCAACGGATGAAATTTCTCGGCTGCCGTTTTAGATGATGTGTGTGTGCCCTATCCACAGCCTCCTTTCTATCAATGTCGATGAACGGCTTTGTGTCGCCTTACTGCTCGTTAGGCAGATCGAGCGGCTCAATCCAATAGCCCCCTGTGACGCCCTCCGGGAGCCACCCCGCGACGTTCTGGTCGTGCACGCGCACGAACCACCAGGTATAAACGACGTTGCCCAGGCGCGCGCACTGCGGACCGGCCAAAACGTCAAAGGTGGCGCCGGCGCTAAGCTCGCCCAGATACTTACCCGCCGGTTTGTCGCGGAACATGGTCGTGCTAAAGTCGTTTGGGTTGGTGCGCCCCTGATATCCCACGCGCATACGCGCCTCAGGCGCCGGCGCGCATACCGGTTCGACCCAATAATCGCCCGTTATGCCTTCGGGAATCCAGCCGGTAAGCGCGCGCCCGTGCACCTCGATTTGCCACCAAGTATACATAACCTCGCCTATCGATGCGCACTCCGGCCCGCCGATCACGTCGAAGGTTTCGCGCGGTCCCAGGTCGCCGACATATTTACCGCCCGGCGTCTGCCGGACGACCGTAGCATCCAGGTTGCCGGGTGCGTTGTGCCCGGCGTAACCGCTTTGCATCCGCGCCGGGGGCGCGCCGTCGCAGACCACGGGTAAAATCGGCGTAGCGGTCGGGGCGGTCGTGGGCGTCGGTGTGGGGGTAGGCGTCGGCGTCAGGGTTGCGGTAGGGGATGCGGTAGGAGTAAATGTAACCGTGGGAGACGCCGTGATCGTCGCCGTCTCGGAGGGCGTCGCCGTGGCCGTATGGGTAAGTGTAGGCGTCGCCGTACCGGTCGGCGCTTCGGTATGCGATGGCGTCGCCGTCGCCGTGGCGGTTGCGGTTGCCGGGATCCCGGTTGCCGTCTCGGCAAGCGCGGCGGCGCTCGGTTCCGCCGTGGCCGCTTGCGCCGGCGTCGATGCCGGCGTTCCGGCCCGGTCGGTCGGCGACGCCTCCGGTGCGCCGGTTGCAGTCGATTCGGGGCCGCTCTCAGCCGTAGCGGTGAGCGTCTCGCCCGGCGTCTCGCCGGGCGCTTGGGTCGAGGTCGCCGGGGCGATAGCTGTTTGGGTGGTCGGTGCTGTAAGCGTTGCGGTGGAAAGCACGGTGATTTCTTGCGGCGTGCTGCCGCGAGTCGCCAGGATGAAGATAACCAGCGCGGCAATTGCCACCACTCCCAGGATTCCGAGCATGAGCCACACCCGGCCGCCGGCGCGCTGCGGCGGAGTGGGCGATTCGCCAAACGTTCGGGTCTCGATAATCGGCGGCTGGGTTGGGGGTTTGGAGGCCGGCGGCGTCGATGTCTTGCCCGGTTCGTCGAAAACAATCGTTCGGGCGTCGTCCACCGGTTTGACGGCGCCGGTAAACGCGGCGGCAAGCTCGCCCGCCGACTGATAGCGGGCATTGGGGTCTTTTGCCAGCGCTTTTAAGACCACTGCTTCAACGGCGTCGGGTAGGTCGGGCGCAAGACTGCGCGGCGGCGGCGGCGCTTTAAAGCTATGTTGGTGCAGCAGCGCGGGTGTGCTCTCGGCTTCAAAAGGCGCCCGGCCCGTCAGCAGGGCGTAAAGCGTTACCCCCAGCGCGTAGACGTCGGTGCGGGCGTCTACCTGAAGACCCTGACCCTGCTCCGGCGCCATATAAGTCGGGGTGCCGATCAGTATCCCCATGCTGGTCAACGACGTGCTCGCCACCATCTTAGCGATGCCGAAGTCGGCCAGATAGGCGTTGTCGATTTGATCTAACAAGATATTGTTGGGTTTGATATCACGGTGAATGATATCGCGCTCGTGTGCGTAGTCTAGGGCACTGCATACCTGCGCCAACAGCCGGTCGATTTCGGCGAGCGTGAGCTGCTCGCGCGCCATGCGCTCGGCAAGTGTGCCTCCCTCCAAATAACGCATGACCATGTAGGCGCACTCTTGATCGGTGCCATAATCGATAAGCGGCACGATGTAGGGGTGTTCCAGCTTGGCGATCACGCGGGCCTCGCGCTCGAAGCGTTCCGCAAAACTTGGGTCTGCCGCCAGCGCAGACGCCAATACTTTTACGGCTACGACCCGGTCTACCGATTTTTGCACGGCCCGGTAAACCGCCGCCATACCGCCCTGCCCGATGCGCGATTCAAGAAAATAGCCGCCGATTGTTTCGCCGGAAAGGTCCATCATAGCCATAAACGCCTGCTCCTGTTGAGTCTGATTACAGTTTTGCTTCTATAGACCTTCAGAAAATGTTTTAGACTCACCTCACCCCCCAGCCCCCTCTCCACATGGTGGAGAGGGGGAGAAACCCCCAGATGT
>JAFGMM010000161.1 GCA_016927535.1 Anaerolineae bacterium | reverse complement strand
TCGGATTGGTTTTGCAGGGGCTGCTCCCACGCTCAATGGCCTCAACTTCTACTTCTACTGTTGCCCCCAGCCTGAGTAGTAACCCGGATAGAATATGCAGCGGGAAATCACCAGAAGAAGGTAGTCGATATGGCGATTGAAGTCAACACGCTGGTGCTGGGCATCGCACAAACCGCGTGTTATTTGATCGGCGATACCAAGGGCAAGCACGCGGTGGTAATCGACCCGGCGGACGATGCGCGGCGTATCAAAAAGACCGCCGACGAAGCCGGTTGGAAGATCAAACAAATTCTCGCCACCCACGCCCATTTTGACCATGTGCTGGCCGCCGGCCCGCTGCGAGACGCCACCGGCGCGCCTTTCAAGCTCCATAAAGACGACTTGGCGCTGCTGCAAGGCATGCACATCCAGGGGCAGTTGTTCGGGCTGAATCTTTCGCCCGTCGCCGACCCGGATGGGTTTGTCGGCGATGGGGATGTTATCAAGGTGGGAGCGATTAAGCTCAAGGTGCTGTACACGCCGGGCCATTCGCCGGGCCATGTCAGCTACGTGCTGGCGGATGAAAGGAAGGTCTTCAGCGGCGACTGTCTGTTTGCCCGCTCGATTGGCCGCACCGACCTGCCCGGCGGCGATTATGAAACGCTCATTCGTTCGATCTATAGTCGGCTGTTTGCGTTGGACGACGACTTTGCCGTGATGCCGGGGCATCTGCCCGGTACGACCATCGGCGAGGAACGGCGTCACAATCCCTTCCTTATGAAACTTTAACGTCTCTCCCGTTGACCCCTATATCAGTTTGAGATATAATTTAGGACAAAATAAGGCGATATTTTGCAAGTGCGACCATGTCTCACCGTCACTTGATCCTGGGTTTGCTCTTGGAAGCTCCTATGACCGGCTACGATATCAGAAAGCGGTTGTGCGAGACCATGAGCATGATTGCAAGCCCTGGTTACGGCGCCGTGTATCCCACTCTTCACCGTTTGCTTAATGAAGGCGCGGTGACGGTAAATGTGGTACAACAGGATGGCAGGCCGGCCAAGAAAGTTTATTCGATTACGAGGCCGGGGCGTGAGGAGCTTTGGGCGTGGCTGCGCGAGCCGTCCGAACCGGATAAAATTACGCGGGAATTTTTGCTTAAGGTGTTATTGGCCCAGAATTTGGAGCCGGAAGATTTTAAGCAGCACTTGGAAAGGCGGCGAAAGGAAACCGAAACGCTTTATAAGAGTCTGGAAGAATTGAAGGCGCAGCCCGGTCAACGGGTCAACGGGCATCACAACCTGGTGATTGCCTATGCGCAGGAGATGTGTAAGGCCGAGATGCGCTGGCTCGATCGCGTAGAGCGTGATCTGAACTGCGACGGCGGGCCTGGAGAGGCGGCGGTTTACACATGAAGTGCTTACAATAAGGGTCGGTAAGACCCTTACCCAAGAATTGGAGTAGTGGAAGTAATGAATATCGATGAACCGAACGGCAAAAGAGCATCTCAGGAAGAACCAGCGGAGGACGTAAACTTCTTGGAATTGCTCGAAAGTTCGTTTGATTACAGCCCGTTGCAGCGCGGCGACATCCGCGAGGCGGTCATCTTGCAGATCAAGCCCAACGAAATCCTGGTCGATATGGGCGCTAAGCGCGACGGCGTCGTCCCGGTGAATGACCTGGAACGCCTGGACGCGGATATGCGCGCCAACTTGCGCGAGGGCCAGACCGTGCCGGTCTATGTGCTCAACCCGCGCGACAACGACGGTAATTTGCTGGTTTCGATCAACCTGGGCCTGCAACAGTATGACTGGGAGCGCGCCGACAAGCTGCTCGAAAGCCAGGATATCACCGAGGTGACGGTCACCGGCTACAACAAGGGCGGCATCCTGGTCAATTGGGGGCGGCTCGAGGGCTTTGTGCCGCAGTCGCACTTGATGACGATGAGCGCCCAGATGAACGGGCCGAACAAGCGCGAGGTGTTCAACGAACTGCGCGGGCGCACCCTGGGCGTCAAAGTGATCGAGGTCGATCAGCGGCGCCGGCGCCTGATCTTCTCGGAGCGCGAAGCGCAGCGCGAATGGCGTGCGCAGCAGAAAGCGCGCCTGATGACCGAGTTGGTCGAGGGCGATGTGGTGAAAGGCACCGTGACCGGCATCCGCGATTTCGGCGCGTTCGTCGATCTGGGCGGCGCCGACGGGTTGATTCACGTTTCCGAGCTGGCCTGGCACCGGGTCGAGCATCCCGGCGAAGTGGTCGAGGTGGGCCAGGAGATCGAGGTATATGTGCTGGAGTTGGACCGCGACCGCAACCGGATCGCGCTGAGCCGCAAGCGTCTGCTGCCCGACCCCTGGAAGAATGCTCTGGACCGCTACTTTGAGGGACAAATGGTGACGGGCACCGTGACCAACGTGGTCGATTTCGGCGCGTTCATCGTCACCGACGACGGGCTGGAGGGGCTGCTGCACCTGACCGAGATGGGCGACGGCACGCTGCAAGAGCCGTATTCTTACGTCAAGAAGGGCGACTGTTTGCAGTTGCGGATCGCGCGCCTGGAGCCGGAAAAACGCCGGGTCGGTTTTACGCAGCGCGGCAGTGACATCCAGAAAGGTGTGATCGAGCCGGACGTTGAACCGGTCGAGCCGGTCGAGCTGGACGTTGAACCGGTCGAGCCGGACGTTGAACCGGTCGAGCCGGTCGAGCTGGACGTCGAGCCGGTCGAACCGGTCGAACCGGTCGCGGAGGATGAGATTCTCGACGCGGTTGAAGAGGTCGAAATTGCGATTGAAGAAAAGACCGCTCCTGTGGACTTGGAAAACGACGAAACAGGGGTATAATCATCGATTGATCCGTAAAGAAAAGGAGGTGAATGCAGCGTGCCCTATGTTGAGCTTCGTTCAAACGAATCGCAGGACCAGCTTCTAAAACGCTTTCGCAAGGAAGTGACCAAAGCCGGCGTCCTGACGACCATACGTCGCAAGCGTTGGTTTGTGAGCAAGAGTGAAGCGCGCCGCCTGGCGAAGAAGAAAGCCATACGGCGGATGCGCCGGCGACAGCGACGTAACGACTGATTGAGCGCACGACAGGCAAAGACGGGGCATGGTGTATGCACTGTTTTTTGCTTGTCTTCATTTTTTCTTAACTCCTGCGCCTCAAGTCCGGTAGGTTGAGGCGTTTGTTTTTGTGCGCGAAAAACTTGACAGATAAAAATGTAGTGTGATATAGTGAGGTTTCACGCAAAGTGCACAGAGAATACCCGCTTCCTGGAACAGCAGGCGTAGGAAGGGAGGGTATTTCTTTGCGTGTTTTGCCGTTTCGGCAGGTTTGGTGGCGGTTAACGCGGGGAGTATAAATGCAACAAATAGCGAGAATCAAAAATTATGCGCGCGCCGGCGAGGTGCATGAACTTCCTTCCCTCATCGAAGTGCAGCTCAATTCGTTTAGATGGTTTATAGAAGAGGGTCTTAAGGAGCTTTTCGACGAAATATCACCTATCGAAAGTTTTAACGGCGATCTAAAGCTTTATTTCCCCGGCTCCGGTCCAGAGGCACAGCAGTTTGGATTGGAATACTGGTTCGAGGAGCCGAAGTACGACGAGGAAATTTGTCTTGAGCGCGATATGACCTTTGCTGCGCCGCTCTATGTGCGGGTGGCGCTGATTAACCGCGAGGCGGGCGATGAGGTGCAGACCCAGGACATTTTCTTGGGCGATTTCCCGCTGATGACCGAAAACGGTACGTTCATCATCAACGGCACCGAGCGCGTGGTTGTCAGCCAGTTGATCCGCTCGCCTGGCGTCTACTTTGCCGCCGAGGAGGACCGTGTGACCGGCCGGCGCCTGGCGACGGCCAAGCTCATCCCGGATCGCGGCGCGTGGATGGAGTTCGAGACCCGCAAGTCGGACTACATCACCATCAAGTTTAACCGTAAGCGCACCGTGCCGGTGACCGTGCTGCTGCGGGCGCTCGCGGCGGTCAAGGACGGCTTCGTCGGTGACCGGGACGATATCCCGGTGATCCGCGAAGGCACTTCGGGAGAATTGCTGGCGCTGTACAAGGATGTTGACAATAATCCCGACCATCCTTACATCGAGGCAACGCTGAAGCAGGAGCCTGATTGGAGCACCCTCCAGCGCGGCACGTTGGGCATCGCCGAAATTGCCCTCCTGGAGTTTTACAAGCGCATGCGCCCCGGCGACCCGCCCACCCTCGACAACGCGCGCGAGTACCTGGAGCAGCAGCTTTTCGATCAGCGCCGCTACGACCTGGAGCGTGTCGGGCGCTACAAACTGAACCAGCGCTTGCGTATCGACGATATCGTGCCGCGTACCCACCGCACTATCACCGCTTTCGACCTGGTGAAACTCGTCGAGCGCATGATCCAGATCAATAACAACATGGCCGACCCCGACGACGTGGATCACCTGGGCAACCGCCGCGTGAAGACGGTCGGCGAATTGATTCAAAACAAGCTGCGCATCGGCCTGCGCCGCACCGAGCGCGTGGTCCGCGAGCGCATGTCGATCCGCGAGAGCAACGAGCTGACACCCGTGAACCTGGTGAACATCCGTCCCATCGTCGCTGCCATCCGCGAGTTCTTCGGTTCCAGCCAGCTTTCGCAGTTCATGGACCAGACCAACCCGCTGGCCGAATTGACGCACAAGCGCACGCTTTCGGCGCTGGGGCCGGGCGGTCTGACGCGCGAGCGCGCCGGCTTCGAGGTGCGCGACGTGCACCCCACG
>JAFGMM010000020.1 GCA_016927535.1 Anaerolineae bacterium | reverse complement strand
GTAGTTCATCACCGCGTCGAACTGATCGCCCTGGAGCCAGCGCTGCGCGGGGTCCCAGATTTCGCCGACGATGTACGCCTCCGGGTTGATGGCCTTCACGCGCCGCCGGAATTCCTGCCAGAAGGCGTCGTCGTCGATTTCCATCGGCACGTCCAGCCGCCAGCCGTCGATGCCGAACCGGACCCAGTGCTCGGCGACCTGCCAAAGGAACTCGCGCACGGCGGGCGCGTCGGTATTGAATTCGGGCAGCGCGGGCAGGTTCCACCAGGCTTGGTAGTTGAGCTTTTTTGCTTTGGGATCGTAGGCATTCAACGGCCACTTTCGGACGATAAACCAGTCGGTGTAGGGCGATTCCGCGCCGCACTCCAGCAGGTGGTTGAACTGGAAAAAGCCCCGGCTGGCGTGGTTGAATACGCCGTCCAATACAATCTTTATGCCGCGCGCGTGCGCCGCGTCGAGCAGCGCGCGCAGCGCCGCGTCGCCGCCCAGGATGGGATCAACGCGCAGATAGTCGTGAGTGTGGTAGCGGTGATTCGAGGCCGATTGGAAGACCGGGGTAAAGTAAATCGCGTCGAAGCCCATCTCAAGCAGGTAGTCCAGGTGTTCGATGACACCGATCAAATCGCCGCCCTGGAAGCCGTGCTGAGTCGGCGCAGCGCCCCAGGGCTGGAGATTCGAGGGCTTGGGTACTTTGTCGCTCTTGGCGAAGCGGTCCGGGAAGATTTGATAAAAGGTCGCGTCTTTGACCCATTCGGGTGTAGTGATGTTCATATAAGCGGTTTCTCTCTGGTTTGTATTCACCACAGAGACACAAAGGCTTTTCGTAACTGTTCACCTCGCGGGTTCCCACGGCTAAAGCCGTGGGCTAATCCGCGCAAAATGCAGCGGTTGGTCACGATAGCCGACGGCTTTAGCCGTCGGAGCTACGAAAAACGTAACTCACAGGAGGCAAGGTGAACAGTTACGGCTTTTCTCAAGACTCCTGCGCTCTCTGTGTCTCTGTGGTAAAAAATCCGATCAAAGCTTTCTCTTCATGAAAATAGCGACTTCGCCGCCGTCCACGTCGTGGTTCGTGTAGTACGACAGGTCGAGCGCATCGATCTCGAAGCCGGCGGCGCGGTAAAACCGGATGGCGGGCGCGTTGGTGTTCTGCGTCTCGGCGACCATGATGCGCAGCCCGGCGCCGGCAGCTTTTGCCGCGAGCGCGCTCATCAGCCGCATCCCCAGGCCCTGCCGCCGGTACGCCGGCGCGACGCCGAACTCCCAAATCCAGAGCGTGCGATGCCAGTCGTGCCGCTCGGCGATGGCAAGGCCGGCCAGGTCGTCGCCGTTATATGCGCCCAGCGACAGCCCTTCGCGCAGGATTTGCTGCAAGTAGTCGATATCGGATTCCGCGCGGTAATCCCAGCGCCGGAGATACGGCTTGTCGAGCGCTACCTGCTCGATGGTGATGACCGTACGCTGCGGCGTCTCGGTCTTGGCGACCGCGTACTTCTCGGTCGAAGTGTAGCCGGGCATGACCTGTTCCAGGTCTTCCCACTCGATGCGCGTCAAAGGCTTGATTTCGATCATGGGTATCCCATATCACCTGTTGAGGAAAAGCGGCTGGCTCCACGCCGCCGAGCCGTCCGCGCCGGTGAGCGTGACGCGCACGAAGTTTTCTTTTTTGATGGTGTGAGTAGCCTCGGTGAGGTGTTCGGCCCCATTGGGCGGAAAGAAGGCCTTGCCGAAGTACATTTGCCCCGTGAAGGCAATGCGCGCGACCGGCGAACATTTGACGGTCAGCGTGCCGCCGCTGCGCGTGATGTCGATGAAGTCCGGGCCGGTGCTGGCGTAGAAGTCGCCGGCTTTGATCGCGGCGAGGATCGCGCCGGGGGTGTTTTCGGCGGCGCGTACCATGATCCACCCGCCGCCGCCGTAGCCGAGCCCCGGCCTGAAGTGGGTGTCGTCGCTGGCGAAGCCCCACGCACGCTGCCCGGAGGTAAGCAGCGCGTCCCAATGCGAGGGAGAGAGCGCTTTGCCGGTGTCCATCAGGCAGACGTGATTGTACACTTCCAGGCCGGCCGCGCCTTCGACCCGCGTCAGCGCGTCGTGGCGCTGGCCCGTCCAGTACGGATGCGCGAAGACCGCCAGCCCGCCCTGTGCGTTGACCCAATCGACGGCGGCTTGCAAAGGTGTGTTCTCTTGGGCGAACCCTTGATCGACGGTCACGCCGAGCGCCAGCAGGTGATACAGGCCGGTCTCCGGGTCGGTGCCGTCGGTTTCCACGCCGGGAATGACACAGAAATCGTCGCCGGGAGCGGTGAGGCCGTCGAGCGGCGTTGCTTTGCGGTGGTCGGTGATGAAGATCGCGTGGTACTTGAGCGTGTCCCGGTAGTGGGCGACGGCCTGCTGGGGCGTGTACCCGCCGTCTGAGTTGGTGGTGTGCGTGTGGATGTTGACGCGCAGCCAGCGTCCGGGCTTGTGAAATGTGTCGATCATGTAGAGGTTTCTCCTTTTTTTATCTTTCATTCGTGTTATTCGCGTAATTTGCGGTTTAGAAACTGAGCCGTTCTTGGAGCGCCGCCGGGAGATAGGGCGCCAGCGCATCCGACGCCGCGCCGTACATCGGGATGTCCAGGTTCTCGGCGCCGGGCACGCCGCGCAGGATCACCGCACCGTCCAGGCATGCGCTGAGCATACGCTGCGACGCATCCGGCCAGATGAAGATCATGCGCAGGTGGTCGGGGCAGTTGGGATCGCGCGCCTGCGTCTGCACCGAGACATTCAGCGCGGTCATGAGTTTTTCCAGCGCCGCGCCGGTCAATGTGCCCATCGGCGTATACGCGCCCGGCGCGTTAGGATCGAGCGCCTGCACCTGCGCCGCCGTTGCGTTTGCGAGCGCCGCGCGCAGGTAGGGGTTCACCCACTCGCCCGCGCCAACCGTGGGCGGCGGCGGCGTGGGGCGGTATTGGGTCAGGTTGCAGCCGAGCGCTGCCAGCGATAGAAAGCCGAGCACTAAAAGCAGATTCCGCGTTTTCATTACGGCACACCTTCGCTATAATTGGGACAAACACAATCATATTACGTGACAACACCATGACTTTATCGCCTGAACAGATCGAGCGCCAGTTGCATCGCATCCTGCCCACAGTCGCCAAACCGGGGCGCTATGTTGGCGGCGAGTATAACCAAATAACGAAAGATTGGGAGGGCGCAGCTTTCCGGGTGGCGCTGGCCTTTCCCGATATCTACGACCTGGGTATGTCGAACCTGGGCTTGATGGTGCTGTACGACATCATCAACAAGCGACCCGGCTTGCTGGCCGAGCGCGTGTTCTGTCCCTGGTCCGACATGGAAGACGCGATGCGCCGGGCCGGCCTGCCGCTCTACGCGCTGGAGAGCAAACACGCGCTGGCCGACTTTGACCTGATCGGCGTCAGTCTACCTTACGAGTCGCTTTATACGAACGCACTGGCTCTGCTCGACCTGGCCGGGCTGCCGGTCCGCGCCGAGGCGCGCGACGAGTCGATGCCGCTGGTGATCGCCGGCGGGCACGCGACTTTCAACCCGGAGCCGGTGGCTGACTTCATCGACGCCTTTGTGATTGGCGAAGGCGAGGAGGTCATCCTGGAGATCGTCGACGCGCTTTGTGTAGCCAAGAGCAAGGGCAGAAACCGGAGTGAACAACTGCGCGCCCTGGCGCAAATCGGCGGCGTGTACGTGCCGCGCTTTTACGACGTGGCTTACCACGCCGACGGCAGGGTGCAGGCTGTCGCTCCCAACATTCCCGGAGCGCCGGTACGGGTGGTGAAGCGGATCGTGCCCATCCTGCCGCCGCCGCCGACCCGCCTGCTGGCGCCGAACATCGACATTGTGCACAACCGCGCGCCCATCGAGATCATGCGCGGTTGTACGCGCGGCTGCCGCTTCTGCCACGCCGGGATGGTAAACCGCCCGGTGCGCGAGCGCCCGGTCGAGCAGATCATCGAGGCGGTGGAGGCGATTGTCCGCGCGACCGGTTTCGAGGAGATCGGCCTGCTCAGCCTGTCGTCGTCGGATTACCGGGATGTACACCGGCTGGTCGATGAGATCGGCGCGCGCTTCCGCGACCGCAACCTCAGCATCAGCCTGCCGAGTCTGCGCATCGAAACGACCTCTGCCGAGTTAATGGACGGGCTGGCGGATTCGCGGCGCGGCGGGTTCACGCTCGCGCCGGAGGCCGCCACGGAACATATGCGCAGTGTCATCAACAAGTATGTACCCGATGCCGAAGTTCTCGAAACCGCGCGCGAAATCTTTGCGCGCGGCTGGCGCACCATCAAGCTGTACTTCATGATCGGGCACGCCGGCGAGACCGAGGAAGACGTCCGGGCGATTGCCGAACTGGCGCGCGCGGTGCTGGCGCAGGCCCGGCCTTTCCACGGCAAGAAGGCGCAGGTCAACGTCGGGGTGAGTACGTTCGTGCCCAAGCCGCATACGCCGTTTCAGTGGGTGCCGCTGGCAGCGCGCGAAGATGTCGAGGCGAAGCAGGCGCTTTTGCGGCGCGAGCTGCACGGCCCTGGCCTCAAGCTTAGCTGGAACGATTACGACGAAACGCGGCTCGAAGCGTTTCTCAGCCGGGGCGACCGGCGCGTGGGTGCGGTGATTGAAGAAGCATGGCGGCGCGGCGCGCGCTTCGACGCCTGGCAGGATTGCCACAAGCCGGGCGCTTGGGCGGAGGCGTTCGAGGCGGTAGGATTGGACCCCGGCTTCTACCTCTACCGGCAGCGCGCACTCGATGAAGTGTTCCCGTGGGACCACATCAGCCCCGGTGTGAAGAAAGCGTACCTGGTCGAGGATTACCTTATGGCGCAGCGCGCGGAGACGCGGGCCGACTGCCGCGAACAGTGCTTCGCGTGCGGCATTCTGCCGGAGTTTATCCCGCTGCGCCGTGAAACCCCGGTCGAAGCGTGGCGCTGCCCACCGGTGAGCCGGCAGCGCCGGCGCACGACGCAAGGAGAAAAAGAATTAAACCACGAATAAACACGAATGCGCACGAATGGCGAAAAAGATTCGTGATTATTCGTGCTATTCGTGGTTAAGATTCTTGGTGATGGTGACATGTTGACTGATGACCTGGTCTACCTCACCCCCTAACCCCCTCTCCACACCGTGGAGAGGGGGAACTAGAGGCGTCGAATCACGTTCTTCTCCCCCTCTCCATGCAATGGAGAGGGGGCGGGGGGTGAGGTTATCGGTCAAAGAGTTACCACTACCAGGTTCTTCCCGCGATAACCCGGTAGAGCAGAGTCAGCGCCGGTACAGCGTCGGGTCGAGCGCGTCGCGCAGCCCGTCGCCCACGAAATTAAACGCCAGCACGATCAGGCTGATGAGCAAGCCGGGGATGAGCCACATCCACCAGGCGTCGATGAGCCAGGCTTTGGCGTCTTGTAGCATACTGCCCAGGCTGGCGTCGGGCGGCGGCACGCCCAACCCAATGAAGCTGAGCGCCGATTCGGAAAGAATGGCGGCAGGGATGGCGAGCGTCGCTGCGACGATGATGGGAGCCATCGCGTTCGGCAGCAGGTGCCGGGTGACCATGCGCCAGGGTGAGACGCCCATCGCGCGCGCGGCGAGCACGAAATCGCGCTCTTTTAGCGAGAGGAACTCGGCGCGCACCAGCCGCGCTACCTCCATCCAACTGAACATCCCCAGGATCAGGATGATGGTCCACAGTCCCGGCGCAAGCAGCGCATTGAGCGCCAGGAACAGTACGAAGCTCGGCACCGAGAGAAAGACGTCGACCAGACGCATGAGCGTGTTATCGACCAGGCCGCCCATGTAGCCGGCGGTCGCGCCCACCACCACGCCCAGGCTCACGCCGATGACCATAGCGAACAGGCCGACGCCCATCGAGATTTGCATACCGTACAGCGCGCGTGAGAACAGGTCGCGGTTAAAGTCGTCGGTGCCCATAACGTGCGCCGATGAAGGGGGCTGCGGGTAGCCGCGCGCCACGTCGGGGTTGCGCGGGTCGATGTCGTTGGGGTTGTAGGGCGCGATCTGGGCGGCGAACAAGGCGGCGACGCCTAAGAAGGCGAGCAGGACCAGGCTGGCAAGCGCCAGACGGTGCCGCCGGAATTGGCGCCATGTCATGCGCCACGGATTGTCTTCGGCGGTGCGCACCGGTACGGTGAGTTCATCCATAGCGAATCCGGGGGTCTACCCAGTGATACATAATATCGGCGAGAAAGTTGCCCAGCACAATAAAAATCGCCGAGAGCATGGTCACGCCCATGATGACCGGGAAATCGCGCTTGAGCGCTGCGTTGACGCCCAGCAGCCCCATCCCCGGCCAGCCGAACACGAACTCGGTGATGAAAGAGCCGGAGACGATCTGCGGGATGGACAGACCCACCAGCGTCACCATCGGGATCAGGGCGTTGCGCAGCGCGTGGACGCGCAGCACGCGCCCTTCGCGCGCGCCCTTCGCGCGGGCGGTGCGGATGTAGTCCTGCGAGAGCACATCCAGCACGCTGGAGCGCTGGTAGCGCACCCACCGCGCCAGCGACGCGGTGCTGAGCGCGACGACCGGCAAAACCAGGTGCCGGCTCACGTCGAGCACGGCCTGGAAGCCTTCGTAGTCCCGGCGCACGTCGCGCATGCCGGTCGTGGGCAGCCAGCGCAGGTTCACCGCGAAGACCTGCATCAGCAGCAGCGCCAGAAAGAAGCCCGGCATGCTGATGCCGATGAAACTGAGCGTGGTGATGATGTAATCGAAGAAGCTGTAGCGATACACCGCCGTCGCAATCCCGACCGGCGCCGCGATGACGAGCGCCACGACCAGCGCCACGCCGCCCAGCAAGATGGTATTGGGCAGGCGCGCGCCGATCTCATCGACGACCGGGCGGCGCGCCGAGAGCGAGAATCCCAGGTTGCCTTTTAAGACGACATCGCCCAACCAGCGCAGGTATTGGATGTGCAGCGGTTGGTCGAGGCCCAGTTCGGCGCGCAGCCGCGCCAGGTCTTCTGCGCTGGGCGGCGGCTTGTTCGGGTCGATGTAAACCATGAGCGGGTCGCCGGGCGCGGCTTTGATAATCAAAAACGACACGATGGAGATCGCAATCATGAGCGGGATGATCTGGAGCGTCCGGCGGATCAAGTAACGGGTCATAGCGTTTTCGCCTGCGTCGAGGAAAGGATTTTTACCACGGAGTACACGGAGGGCACGGAGAGTTCAGACAGATTCTTGGTGAACTCCATGCCCTCCGTGGTGATAACTGACTGACGGTTTACTCGGTCATATAGATGCGCTCTGGGTGGACGAAGCTGGTGCCGATTGAGCTGTCGAACACCGCGTCGTCGATCACAAAGAGGCTGCTCATGACCGCCGGGCGCGTCTCGTGGTAGAGCGGGAGCGTGGGCAGTTCGTCCCACAAGATCGCCTCGATCTCCTCGTAGATCGCCATGCGCGCATCGAAGTCGGTCGTAACGCGCGCCTGCTCGAACAGTTCGTTTACCTTCTCATTCCGGTAATTTTCGATGTTGGGACCGAGCGCGTCGGTCCACATGTAGAAGTTGGCGTAGCTGTTCGGCTCCGGCCCGATAACGCCCCAGCCGGAGGTGAGCAGGTCGAAGGGCTTATCGACGATGCGCTCCTGGTAGATTTGCTCGACCATCGTCGCCAGGTCGCGCAGTTCAAGCTCGACCTGGATGCCGATATCTTGCCAGTATGCCTGCACCACCTGCCCGTAGTCGGCGTAGTCGCGGAAGCCGCCTGCGAACGAGAGCAGGTTAACTACCCACGGCTCGCTGTCCTTGTCACGGATGCCGTCGCCGTCGCTGTCGGTGATGCCCAGGTCGTCGAGCATCTGGCCGGCCAGTTCGGGATTATAGTCGTAGCCGCCGAGCTTGTCCGGCTCGAAGAAGGGCACGACGTGATCGAAGTGCGAGTTATGCACCACGCCGTAGCCCTGGCGCACCGTGTCGATGAGCGCCTGGCGGTCGATGGCGATCATCAACGCCTTGCGCACCTGCGGGTCTTTGAACTGCTCGCGCTCCAGGTTAAAGAAAATCTGGAACAGCGAGTCGTACTCGGCGATGATGAGGTTGTAGTCGGGGTTGTTCTCGAAGCGGGCGACCTGCGCGCCGGGAACGTTGAGGATGAGGTCGATCTCACCGGTGAGCAGCGCGTTGACCTGCGAGTCTTCGTCCGGGATGATCTTGAAGATCACGCGGTCCAGGCAGGGGCGGCCCCGGAAGTAATCGTCGAAGGCCTCCAGCGTGATGCTCTCGCCGGTGACCCACTCAACGACTTTGAACGGCCCGGTGCCGATGGGCGCGCGGTTGAAGGGACCCTCGCGCAGGTCCTGGCCTTCCAGCACGTGGCGCGGCACGATGGGCACGCTGATATCGGTGAAGAACGAGGCGTTCGGCTCTTGCAGGGTTGCGACGACGGTGTAATCATCGGCGGCATCGAACTGGATCGGCTCGCCGTTTTGCAAGAAGCGCGGGCGGAACGGCGCGATTTCTTCCTCGGAAGTCTGGATCAGGTTGAACGAGAAGACCACATCGTCGGCGGTGAGTTCTTCGCCGTCGTGCCATTTGACGCCCTGGTGCAGGTGGAAGGTCCAGGTCAGGCCGTCCTCGCTGATCTCCCAGCTTTCCGCCAGGTCACCGGTGATGTTGGTCCCCCAGTTCTCGCCGCCCAGCGTCAGCGGGTTGAACACCCATGAAAGCACCGAGACCGACGCGCCGTCGTTGGCGTAGATACCGTTGAGGCTTACCGGGTCGTCGGTGATGGTGGTAATGAGCGTGCCGCCCGTGGCAGGGCAGGTGAACGCTGCATCCTCCTGGGCCAGCGCAGCGCCGGGCAAGGCGAGCGTGGTCAGCGCCATGCTCATAATCAGCAGCATGAAACCGAAGCGCTTGGCGAATCGCATTGTCTCTCCTCCTTCAAAGCGACAAAAAGGTTAAGTATATGAGAAACAATATTATACAGGCTGTGCAGCCGGGTGTCACTTGCTTTTAACGCTTTAATGGTCGCCTTTCCCGCCGCTGCCCGGCTGCCCTGGCGATTCACCGCCGCCCGGCTCTTGCTGTCCGGATGCATCGTCGCCGCCCGGCCCTTGTTGGCCCGGCGATTCGTTGCCCGGTTCTGGGCCGTCCGGCGCGCCGTCGCCCGGTCCTTGTTGCCCCGGTGATTCGCCGCCGGCTGGCGTGGTGGTAGGAAGGGATTCGCTGGTCGGTGTGGGGGGCAGCGGGATAGGCGTTGGCGTGTCGGGCGTGGCGGCTGCGCCGGCGTCGATGACTCGACCGCCGGCGAAGGCCGCCGGCGCTGCGTTGTTGGCTTGCAGGATTTCATCCCAGCCTTTGCCCTGCGCAAGCTGGCCGACGAGGTTCGACGAGGCGGCGCCGGTCTCAGCCGCCACCAGGTACACGCGCGCGATGTCGTCGAAGCCGAGGCCGTTCGCGTACCGGAGCAGCATCACCTCCCGGTAAGGGACGCCCGCCGCCTTAGCGATGGCCTCGCCCACCGGGTGCCCGCCGGCAGCGCCGGCGGCTGTGCCGGGTTGTACGGCGGTGATGGTGTTGTCTTCGCTCAGCATCACCGTGGCCCGCACGGGCGCGCCGACGCCGAAGGCGCGCAGGTCAACGCTCCCGGCGACCGGGTAAGTGGTCCCGCTTATTGTCAGGCCGCCGGCATGCACCGCCTCGATCACGCCGTCGATGACCACCGCGACCGGGAAGCCGCCGCGCTCGACCGGCGCCGGAGTTTGGGTAGCGGTAGCCGTGTAGAACGGCGTAGCGCCGGGCGTCGATGTCGATGTGGATGTCGGCGCGCGCGTGTTCGTAGCGGTGAACGTGGGCGTAAGGGTGGGCATGGGCGGCGGTGGAAGCAGCAGCGCGCCGCTCGCCTGGGTCGCCGCCGCGCTCAGTATCAGCGGCTCGATGGTCGCCTGGGCGAAGCGGCCTTGCTGCGCCGCTTCGTGCAGCGCGCCGTTTAGCATCGCCGTGACGTTGATTGTGCGCATGAGCATTGCCTCCCGGCGCGCCGCGTCGATGACCGGATCGGTATTGATGATGGCTGCGGCGGCTGCCATCTCGTCCAACGCGGCGTTGACCGGGGATTCGGCAAACTCGCCGCGCGCAAATAAAGCCCGCGCCTCCACGACGCGGCGCTCGGCGTGGGTGAGGTGAACCGACGCCTGCGCCGCCGTGGACGGCGCCAGCGCGATCTCGACCTGCTCGACGCCCAGCTTGACCGGGTACAGCGCATCGCCGGGGACGCTCGCAGCGACGGCGGGCACGAAGCCGGCCGCCAGCACGATTACCGCTGCCAGGCCGGCGGCGAATGCGAACGCTGCGCGCTGTAGGCGCCGGCTGCGCCGGGGGCGGCGGTCGTGGGCCGCGAGCACCTGCGCCTGGATGCGCCGGAGCGCTTCGGGCGATAGCTGCGGGTGCTGCGATGAAGCCAGCCGCGCCGCCGCATCGATCAATGGGTCGTCGTGCCGTGCGGGCGCCCCGGCGCGACCGGGCGGCACCGCGGCGTCGAGCTTGTCGGCCAGGGTGTTGGGATCATACTGGGGGTTGTTGTGCTTCCGACTCATGTTTGCATACTCACTCTAAACCGTCTGACATCATGCGCCGCCGCGCAGGTAATGCCGCGCTTTCTGCTCAGCGCCAAACCACTCGGCCAGCTTCGAAAGGGCGCGGTGCTGCGCGCTCTTGACCGCAGAAACGCTCTTACCCATTATCGCGGCGGTTTCCTCGTGACTTTTGCGCTCGACGAAGCGCAGAATCAGGATGGTCTGGTGTTCGTCGTTGAGCTGCGCCAGCGCTGCGCGCAGCGCCCGGAATTCTTGGTTGTGCTGTACCTGGGCCTCAGGTGTGGGCGTCGAGTCGGTCATGTGCTCGGAAAGCGGGACCTGCGGGCGCCGGGTCTGGCGGCGGCGGAAGTCGATGATGCGCGCGGCGGCGATTCGATATAACCAGGCTTCAAAAGGGGCGTCGGTGATGCGATAGCGCGGCAGCCCCTCGACCATCTTGAGGAAGACTTCTGCGGTCAGGTCTTCGGCGTCGGCGTCTGCCGAGACGCGATAGGCGATGTAACGGTAGATCGCCGGGGCAAATGTCTGGTAGAGCGCTGCCACAGCCGCCGTGTCGCCCTTTTGGGCGCGCTCGATTGCCCGGCGAATGTCAGGTGTCATGGCAAAAACGCCCTTGTGGTCTCCATCATCCGAATCTATTTTAACGTATTTAGCGATATAAGCCGTGGTCAAGCCTGCCATCCTGTAACTAAACGGGCGCGTTCACCAGTCAAACCGCACAACGCGCGCCAATGTCACCGAAATAGCACCAGGGTACTATGCGACATTCGGGCGACTTCGGCGGTTTAACGGGCGAAGCGAGTTCAAATTTAGCCCTGGAAAGGAGCAAACGATGTTTCAGTCAAAGTATTCGCGGTCTGTGAGGATGTTGGGGATTGCCGCCGTCTTGTGCGTGAGCCTTATGTCGGTCTTTGCCCCGGTCGGTCTGGCGCAGGACGACGACGGCGAAGTGCCGGGTCTGCCCGTCGAAATCGCCGGCGTGGTCGAAAGCATCGGCGCGGAAACCCTCGTCGTGGACGGCTTTACGGTCGTCCCACCGGCGGGCTTCGATCTCTCGACTCTGAGCGAAGGTGATTACGTGATCGTCGCCGGCACGCTGGCGGACGATGGGACGGTTTTAGCCGACAGCCTGGCTGCCAGCGACGACGTTGACGGCGACGGCGTCGCTAATGAAGTAGATAACTGCCCGCTGGACGCCAATCCCGGCCAGGAAGACGCCGACGCCGACGGTGTGGGCGACGCCTGCGACACCGGCTCGGCGGACACCGACGGCGACGGGATCGCCGACGAAGAGGATAACTGCCCGCTGGTCGCCAATCCCGGTCAGATGGACACCGACGGCGACGGCATCGGGAACGCTTGCGAAGACGAGTTTGTATCCCCGGTGGCGCTGGTGCTGGAAGACAAGTTCGGCGTCGATTACGAGACCATCATGGGCTGGTACGATGAGGGCTTCGGCTTTGGCGAGATTGCCTTTGCGCTGTGGTTGGCCGACCAGATCGACGGCGCCGATGTCGCCGGCTTGCTCGCGCTCAAAGCGGAGGGTCTGGGCTGGGGCGAGATCGCGCAGCAGTACGGTATGCATCCAAGCGACCTCGCGCCTACCGCCATGCAGATGTCCACGCGCACCGCTGCTCCCGAAGACGCCGGTAGGCCGGAAGACGCCGGTAAACCTGAGGATGCCGGCAAACCCGAAGATGCCGGGAATCCGGAAAGCCCCGGTCAACCGGAAGGCGGCAAGCCTGAAGACGCCGGCAAGCCCACCGATGCCGGCGGCCCAGGTCAGGGCAGCGGCAAGGGCGGCAAGTAAGCGCGTAAGGTAGAAGCGTAGTAAGCGAATAAGTGCAGGGCTTCCGGGAAGCATCGAGTTTCCCGGAAGTTTTCGTTTAGGGATAGATTGACAACTGGTCGAGATGCATCTAAGTTAATGGTACAGTGCACCGACCTATTTTACCCGGAGGTTATTATCATGACAGACAGCGCGCGGCGCATCGGTTTTGTCTCAACCCGCTTGGCCGGGACGGACGGTGTTTCTTTGGAGACCGCCAAGTGGGTGAAGATTCTTAATGGGTTTGGGCACGAGAGTTTTTTCTTCGCCGGCGAGTCGGAATGGCCCGGCGACCGTTCTTACGTCGTGGTCGAGGCGCATTTTAGCCACCCGGTCATCGAAGCGCTGAGCGCTGCTTTGTTCGGCAGCTTTGCGCGCTCACCTGAGACTTCTCGGAAAGTTGAGGATATCAAAAATCATTTGAAGGCGCACCTGCATGAGTTTGTGCGCCGGTTTGATATCAATCTGTTGGTCATCGAAAACGCCATGGCGATTCCGATGAACATCCCGCTTGGCCTGGCTCTGGCGGAGTTGATCGCCGAAACCAATATGCCGACCATCGGCCACCACCACGATTTCTACTGGGAACGGACGCGCTTTTTGACCGGCGCCGCCGCCGACTACTTGCAGGCGGCTTTTCCTGCAACCCTTCGCTCGATCACACACGCCGTCATTAATTCGTTGGCCCAACGCCAGTTGGCCTTACGTACCGGGGTCAGTTCGATGATTGTGCCTAACGTGATGGACTTCGACACGCCGCCGCCCGGACCGGATGGCTATACCGACGACCTGTGGGGCGCTTTGGACCTTGATCCCGGCGAATACCTGATACTCCAACCGACGCGCGTCGTCCCGCGTAAGCGGATCGAGCGGGCCGTCGAGTTGGTGAAGTGGCTGGAGCTGCCCTGCGTGCTGGTGATTTCTCACGCCGCCGGCGACGAAGGCTCCGCTTATTTTGCCTATCTTCAAGAGTATATCAAGCGTTTGGACATCAAGTTTCGGTTCGCCGCGCACATCTTTTCGGACGAGCGCGGGCAGACCCCGAACGGTCAGAAGGTTTATTCGCTCGCCGATGCTTACCGGTCGGCAGACCTGGTAACTTATCCTTCGGCCATCGAAGGTTTTGGCAATGCTTTCTTGGAGGCCATTTACCACCGGAAACCGATTGTGATGAATGCCTATGAAGTCTACCAGGTGGATATCCGCCCGAAGGGGTTCGAGGTCGTCGAGTTTGAAGACTACATCACCCAGGACACGGTTCGGCAGACGCGGGACCTGTTGAGCAACCCTGACCGTGTGACCGAAATGGTCGAGCACAATTATGCCGTTGCCCGCTGCCATTATTCGTACACCAACCTGGAAAAACTCCTGGCTGCCCTGATCGACCGGTGTCCGGTGGCTTGAGCGGGAGGATGAAAAAGGAAAATCTATGTTTAACAAGGCGCGTATTCTGATGTTGTTGGCCCTGCCGGGGTTGCTGAGCGGCGCCGTTTCGATTGCCCGCGCGCAGGATATCTATCTCGAAACCTGGGCCGGCGACGACTTTACGGGTAGCTATCGCGTGTTCACGCCGGGCGACGGGGACATCGCAGACCTGGGCGACTATGGGTGGAACGACGAAATTCGCAGCCTCGGCCTGCACGGGCCGCCCGGTACAACCATCTGGCTGTACGACAAAAAGAATTTTGAGACTAACGACGACATTTTGGAAGTGCAAATCCCGGACGGCGCGACCTCGGCCCAGGTTCCCCGGCTCGACGGCCCGTCCGATTACACGCGCCGGGAGGTTTACAAAAACGGGATCGCCGGCAAAGTGTCCGGCATCCGTTGGACCACAGCGCCCGCGTCGAGCCGTTTCACCGTGCGCCTGGAACAACTGCGCCTCGTGGAGGCGCAGGGTGACAGTCTGCTTGATCCGGGCAACGAGCCTTACTTTGTCGTGCTGTCGTTCAAATCGCAGTTCGGCGCGGCCGGCTCGACCGTCGTCAGGTGGAGTGGCTACCTGGATGACCAGTGGGCAAAGGGAATAGCAGCAGGGGAGACACGCGACATTCCTCCGCAGATGGGGCAGGTCGTGTACTCAAATCTCGACACCGACAGCCGCTTCCAGATTTTGGGCGTGGTCGTCGTTGCGATGGAGCATGACGGCATGCCCTGGCGCGTGGTCCGTAACGTCGTCGATCAGGTCGCTGAAAACGTTCGCAGTGAATTGATTAACCTTGTTGAGACGCAAAACTTTACCCCTGCCGCGCTCCAGGGGGCGTCGGAGCGCCTGAAAGAATTCGGGGTCGGCTTCTGGGATGTGGTGAGTGTGCTTTTCTCCACGCTCGGCAATAAAGACGACCTGGTGGGCATCAACGTGATGCTGTTCGTCCACCCCAGCTTTAAGTACCTGCCGTCGATATCGGGCGTTGCCGTGCGCACCATAGACACGCAGACATTCACGCTGAGTTTTTCCGGCTCCGACTCGGTATACGAGGTGCCGGTATCGACGGATTATACCGGGCCGGAATAGCTCAAGGTTGCAGCGTGAAGTATACGGTCAGGCTCGTGTCGGTGATGGCGACATCGGTGATGACGACGCAATCCGGCGACATGTCGCCGATCATTGCGTTGATTCGCGGGATAACCGACTCGTTCAGAATCCGCGCGGCGGCTTCCGGCGCGGGCCGGCTGCCTATCCATGTCTGCGAGACATAGACGCGCAGCGCGCCGTCTTGCACCCAGGCCGGCGCGGTCGCGCCGACGGACAGGCGCCGGCCTCCTATGGTGACCTGGGTGCTCAGGTAAAAAGCGTTGGGAATCAGGTCGATGTAGGTGTGCTCCACTTGCGATGTGAGCAGATCGTTTACCTGCGCTTCGCTCAATGTAAGTGAGCCGGTGGCGCCGGCAAAAAGAATCGTGAACAGTGCCATCACCAGTCGTAGAAGTAGTTCTATCATGCGACGTTCGTCACCTTTTTTTCTGACAACCGGCCTATAATTTTCGTTTCTTTTATTCTACACTCATGAAATACCGCGTTGTTACTCAGTATAAATCTAATTACGCCATTACCTCCCTCGGTAACCCGGAATTAAAAAATGACTTTCTTAAAGAACGCCATAAGCAGAGTGAGACACCTACGGGCTGTGAGGCTGCTTCTGATCGTCGTAGGAGTGGGGGGGTTCCTGTTCGTTTTCTTTATCGGGGTATATGAACTGGTTCACGTCACCGAGTCTACAGGATTTTGCATCTCCTGCCACGACGTAATGAACCCCGAAGCGACCACACACCAGACCTCCCCGCATGCCCATACCGACTGTGGCACGTGCCATATCGGTCCGGGGATCATCAACAAGTTCGCCAATAAGCTTCGCAGCGTCCGGTATCTCTGGTATTACCCGCTGGAGTTGTACGAACGCCCGCTCGCCTCCCCACCGACTACACTCCGGCCGGCCCAGGTCGTTTGTGAGCAGTGTCACTGGCCGAAGATATTTTACCCGGTGCGCATCACGACGATATATGACTACGCCCAGGATGAAACCAACAGCCTGACGCAGGTCGTGCTGCCGCTCCGGGTCGGCAGCGGCGAACAAATGCCGGAAGACTACGGGCCGGGTATTCACTGGCATATTCAGAACCCGGTCTACTATATCGCTACAGACTATGCGCGCCAGGATATCCCCTGGGTTCAGGCTGAAATCGACGGTGAAGTGAAAGAATACCTCGCCGTCGATGCCGGCTTGACGCAGGAGGAAATCGACCAGGCCGAGAAGCGGCGCATGGACTGCATGGACTGCCATAACCGCGCTACCCACGTCGTCCCTAACCCGTCCGACGTGTTGAACGATGCGATGGCGAGCGGCATGGTTCCTTCCGATCTGCCTTACATCAAAGACCAGGGGATGAAGCTGTTCGGCGACCAGTATGACACAGCGGAAGAAGCGGCGGCGGCCATCGAAGGGCTGGTAGACTTTTACCGCGATGAGTATCCCGGTGTTTACGCCGGGCGCGAGGCGGACATCAACACGGCGGTAGAAGGACTGAAAACGGTCTACAGCCAGACGCACTTCCCTTACATGGAAGTCTATTGGGATACCTATCCTAACAATATCGGTCACGGCGATTTCCCCGGCTGCTATCGCTGTCACGACGGTAAACACCTTGACGAAGATAACCAGGCCATCCGGTTGCAGTGCAATCTCTGCCACTACGTGCCGCAGGTAGCCGAGCCGGGCCAACCCCTGCCGGCGGTCAGCCTAGAGGTGCCGGTCCTGCCCGAATCGCACAAAGATACGCTCTGGATGGCGAAACACCCCTATCTCTACGGCGAAAGCTGCACCGAGTGCCACACGATTAACAACCCCGGCGGGAGCGATAACAGCGGCTTTTGCAGTAACAGCATGTGCCACGGGCGCGATTGGAAATTCGTTGACTTTGACGTGGCGGCGATTCAAGCGTTGGTCGTGCCGACTCCCGCGCCCGCCCCGGAGGGGATTCCTTCGATCCCGCACCCGCCGGTCGGCGACTGTTTGCGCTGCCACGGTCCAGACCAGATCGTGCCCTTCCCGGAAAACCACGCGGATTACACGAGCGACATGTGCACGGGTTGCCACCAGTCCCCCGAGTCTGAGCCGCCGGCGGCGTCTCCGGGTGAGACCGGTTCCCCGCCGGTCCCGCACGAGTTAGAAGACCGCGAGGATTGTCTGCTGTGCCACGACCCCGGCGGGAAGGTCGTCCCGGCCCCGGCGAGCCACGCGGATTACACGAACGACATCTGCCTGACCTGCCACCGGGCGTCAGGCGAGGATGAGGGTGAAGGTGAGGACGACTAAGCCCACCCCGGTCAATTGACTTCAGGGGATGCGACCAGGTGCGTAAGAACGGCGTCTAGGGCGATTCGGGTCTCGGCGATGCGCGGGTCTTTGATCGCCCGGCGAATGTCGAGGCACTCCTGGTAGTAAGTATGGGCCTGTCGAAAAAGCGTCTGTGCCGGTTCGCCAGCGGCCTGTCCGGCCCGGCTTGCCGTCATATTTCCTAAGTCGTACAGCCAGAACGCGATGCCATACTTTTCCCCGATCTTGCGGTGAATGGCGAGAGCTTGTTGGATCAGCGCATCGGCGCGGCCCAGGTCGCCTTGCCGCAAGGCGGCTTCGCCCAATTTGCCCAACTGGTAGCCCTCTCTCCGGCGGTCCCGGGTCTCGCGCGCGATCTCCAAAGCTTGTTGGTAGCATTCTATCGCCCGGTCGATTTGCCCACGGTCCGCGTAGACCATGCCCAGGTTGCCGATGTGGACGCCCTCTCTGCGCCGGTCGCCCACCTGGCGGGCGATGGCGAGCGCTTGCTGCAAATACTGCGCCGCCTTTTCTGACAGCCGCCATTGGTGGTAGACCAGGCCCAGGTCGCCCAGGCAGTTCCCTTCGCTCCGCCGGTCGCCGGTTTCCTGCATAATCTCCAGCGCCCGGTTGAGATAATTAATGGCCTCGTTCAACTGCCCCAACCGGCGGCAAATCGTGCCCAGTTCGCTCAAACGGATCGCCACCCGGCGCCGGTCGCCGATCTCCTGCGCGATGGCGAGCGCCTGTTGGTAGCAGGCAATCGCTTCGTCCATCCGCCCCAGGTCCATGTAGGCGCGGGCCAGGGCGCTCATATGATTGCCTTCCCGGCGCCGGTCGCCGATTTCGTACGTGATGTCCAACGCTGCCCGGAGGTAATCGACCGCCTCATCCAGCCGGCCCTGCCGCCGGTAGGAAGCGCCCAGGTTGCCCAGGTAGCGCCCTTCCCCGCGCCGGTCGCCGATTTCCCGCGCAATCTCCAGGGCTTCCCAGGAGTACGTGACCGCCTCGTAGTCGCGCCCCATAGCTGCGTAGGTCGCCCCCACGGCGCCCAGCCAAAAGCTTTCCTGGTAGCGGTCGCCGAGTTCCTGCGCGACCTTCAGCGCTTCTCGATGGTAGTCTTGCGCTTCTTCCAGCCGGCCCAGGTGCCGGTAAGCGGTGCCCAGGTGCCCCCGGTGGATGGCCTCGTCGAGCCGCCGGTTTAGCGCGCGGGCGGCCTGCATGCCCAGAGTCAATAGCTGCATAGCCTCGCGCGCGTAGCCGCGCATATTCATGAACTCGCTTTTGTGCCACAGATCAAGCGCCAGTTGGTTGATGGCTTCCCACTGCTGCCGCCCGGCGGCCCACCCGGCGGCCCCTAACAGGTTCTCCCGTTCTGCATCCAGGCGGTCGTGAGCCGGCCGGTCTTCGAGCGCGTAGCGGTCGGCGTAGATCAGGCAGGCGTTTAGCGCGAGCGCCTGGGCAGCCTCCAGTCCGCCATCCTCCTGGAGCAGCGCACGGGCGAAATCATATGCCAGGTCGTGCACCCGGTAGCGGCGCAGGCCGTCC
>JAFGMM010000160.1 GCA_016927535.1 Anaerolineae bacterium | reverse complement strand
TGCAGCGGCTCTGATTCCCCCTCTCCCCTTGTGGGAGAGGGGGCTAGGGGGTGAGGGGAAAACCGGCGGCTTACTTCCGCCGCGCTGCACTAGCCCGGCGGGGCGGCAGGCAGCGTGAAGCAAAACGCGCGCTCGCCGGCCGGCGTCTGCTCCACCGTGACCGCGCCGCCCATGCAATCGACCAGGTGCAGCGCCAGCGTGAACGCCGTGTAGCAGCATCCCAACTGGGCGGCGTCCTGCGCCGTCTCGATATTGTCGTCCAGACCGCCGACGCTCACCCGCACGCCGCCCGGCGTCGCCGCCGCGCGCACCGTGATCGCGTCATCGGATGGGCAAGAGCCGGCCACCTTGACGACCAGCAGCGTGATCGCTTGCGCCAGCCGGTCTGGGTCGGCCCACAGGTCGGGCAGATCGCCGGGGATATCGAAGCGCAGCGCATCCCAGTGCTTCTGGATGCGCGCGCTCCCGGTCTGCACGCCCGCCAGCACCTCCGCCAGCCGCACGCGCGCCGGGGTCAATTCAAGCTGGCCCTCGCGCACCCGCGCCAGGTCATAAGAGTCTTTCAACAGGTCGTCGAGCCGCTCGATCTGTTTACCGATGATATCCAGCGCGTCGCGCTGGAACGGGGTCAGGGTCTCCGTGTCGATATCGCCCAAGAGCGTGTGGTAGCCTTTGATGAGGCCAAAAGCGTTGTTGTGTTCGTGAACGAACTCCACCATCAACTCAGAGCGCTCGTCAGATAGGGCGTCGAGCGCCGCGCTCAACTCATCGAGCGTAGCGGTTTGCACGCCGGTTGTATTGGCTTTGAGTTCGTCGATGAGGGCATACACCCGGTCGCGTGACCGGTTTGCGACATAGGACTTACGCGGAAACTGAAAACTCATGGGTCTTGGGTGGGTTGTCGGCAGTAGGCAAAGTAAAACTGATGGTCGTCCCTTCGTTAAGCTCGCTGAGCACGGTAATCTCGCCGCCCATCATGCGCACCAGTCGCCGCGCAATGTGGAAGCCCAGGCCCGCGCCCGGCTGTGCCAGCACATTAGGATTATACCCCCGGTAGAACGGCTCGCCCAGGCGACCGAGCTGCGCGTGCGACATCCCCACGCCGGTATCCATGACCGTAATGCGCACGCCGCCGTCCACCGCCGCCGCATACACGTTGATCTTAGACTCGTCAGGCGAATACTGGCAGGCGTTCTTCAGCAGATGCGTCATCACCTGTTCCAGGCGGTGCGCGTCCGCCCAGAGCGCCGGCAAATCGTCCGGGATGTGGACCGTCAACTCGTGCGAGCGGTCATGGACGTAATCCTCGGTGTTGATCTGGACGCTTCGCATCACATCCTTGAGCCGCACCGGGTACGGCACGACCCGCACGAAGCCCTCGCGGATGTGGACGATATCGGAGAAGTTGCGCACCAGTTCGGTCTCTTGCTCCACGTACTTAACAATGCTGTTCAACAGCCGCATCTGTTTGCGGCTCAGCGGGTCGGGCAGCGTGTGCAGCATGATCTCGACGTAGCTCTTGACCGCCTCCATCGGCGAAAGCAGTTCGTTTCGGAAGGTGTTCATCAGCTCGCCGCTCGACTGGCGCAGCGCGTGCGCCGCCTGGAGTTCGGCTTGCAGGTGCTCGCGCTCGGCGCCGATGGCCGCCAGGACGGAGCCGAGTTCGTCCAGCACGGCATCCTCGCCGCCGCCGCGCGCGCGCAGCTCTTCGACCAGCGCGTGGGCGCGACTCAGCAGTTGGTCGAGCACATCGGTTTCTGCAATCGGTTCGGTGGTCACCCTAACTTAACCAATCCCCGGTATCATCACACTGACCATCGTACCGGCGCCCGGCGCGCTCTCGACCGTGATCGAGCCGCCCATCATCTCGATGTAGCTCCGGGCAATGACGAAGCCCAGGCCGTGGCCCTTGTGCTGGCGCACCAGGTCGTCGTCGCCGCGCTCGAACGGCACATCGAGCTTCGCCAGGTCTTTTTCCGACATACCGATGCCGTGGTCTTGAATCACGACCCGCACCCCGCCCGCCTCCGGCGTCCCGGTGACGGTGATCGGCCCGGCGCCGGGCGGCGTATACAGCAGCGCGTTCTGCACCAACCGGACCAGCGCATCTTTCATCTTCGCCGCGTCGAGTTTGAGGAATGGCAGGCCATCCGGCGTCTGGTAAGTGACGGTGTGCCCGCGCGCCTCGGCGAGCGCGCGCGTTTCCTTTTCGACGCCCATCACCAGGTTCTTGTACATGTCCATGCCGATTTCCGGCTTCAGCCGGCCGCCCCTAATCTTGCTGACGGTGTTCACGTCATCGACCAACTGCTGCATGCGCAGGGTGTTGTTCTGGATCACGTCCGCGAACTGCTTTTGCATGTCGTTCAGCGGGCCGGTGTGCCCCTTCGCCATCATGTCGATATAACCGCGAATACTGGTCAGGGGGATGCGCAGTTCGTGCGCCATGATCGAGATGAACGCGGTGTTTTCCTCGCGCACCGCCTGGGCCGCCTGGTCCGCGCTTGCGTCGAGCAGCGCGCCAAGCTGCGCCAGTCCATCGACCAGGCCCGGCGCGTTGGCGGCGGCCTGCTCGCGCAGCGCATTTAACAGCGCGTGTGCCTGGGCCAGCGCGTCGCCGTCATTCTGAGCAGTTTCGGCTTCTTCAGCAGTTGTCGGTTCGGCCATGCGTTACACTCACAATCCACAAAAAACTCAGCTTCAGTTATCCGGTTACATTATACTCACACATGCCCAGATGCGATAGCTTGGACTCTTACAGATTTCATTAGATACCAACACTAGACTTGTTCATACCGGGTTTGGGGCCTTCAGGAATTCGCGGGGTAAACAGACGACCTGCGCGGAGTTCGCATTTGATGCGCGATTCCCTGGGCGGGTTCGACGCTCCGCCGCCGCCGCGATTCGTAGGGGCAGGTCTCAGACCTGCCCCATATGCATCAACTTAAGCGCTTTTTCCCCCTCTCCCCCGACCCCTCTCCCTCAAGGGGCGAGGGGAGTCAGACTCGTG
>JAFGMM010000159.1 GCA_016927535.1 Anaerolineae bacterium | reverse complement strand
GGCGGGGAAAAGTCCCCTCGCCCCTTGTGGGAGAGGGGATTTAGGGGAGAGGGGGAGTACAGCATCATTTTGACCAACACAGAAATTCCTCAATTCAGCCAGCGCCGGGCGCGGGCGATATCGGACTCGTACTTGAGCAAGACCGTGAGCGTATTATCCAGCACGTCCCGGTCGAGCGACCGGGCGTTGAGTGCGACCAGCGCACGCGCCCAGTCCAGCGTTTCGCTGACGCTGGGGTTCTTCTTCAAGTCCAGGCGGCGAAGCTGCTGCACCACCTCGACCGCCTGGCGCGCGAGCTGCGGCGTAAGCTCCGGCACCTTCAACCGCACGATGCGCAGTTCTTCGCTCGTGCCGGGGTAGTCGATGTAGATATACAGGCAGCGCCGCTTGAGCGCCTCGCTCAATTCGCGGGTGTTGTTGCTGGTGAGAAAAACCAACGGGTGCTGGCGGGCGGTGATGGTGCCAAGCTCCGGGATGCTGACCTGGAAATCGCTCAGAATCTCCAACAAAAAAGCTTCGAACTCGGCGTCGGCCCGGTCGATTTCGTCCACGAGCAGGACGGTCGGACGGTCGCTGTTGATGGCGCGCAGCAGCGGGCGCGGCAGCAGGAAGCGCTCCGAGAAGAACACGTCTTCCTCCGCGCCCAGCCGGTCGGCGGCCTCGCGCAGCGACCCGGCGTCGGCGAGAACGTCGGAGAGCTTGTCGCGTAGAAGCTGCGTGTAAAGCATCTGCTTGGCGTACTCCCATTCATACAGCGCTTTGCTCTCGTCCAGCCCCTCGTAGCACTGCAAGCGCACCAACTCGCGCCCGGCGGCGCCGGCCCACGCCTTGCTCAGTTCGGTCTTGCCGACGCCCGCCGGCCCTTCGGTGAGGACGGGCTTGCCGAGCCTCTGCGCCAGGAAGACCACCGTGGCGATTTCGTCGGTGGCGATGTACTGCTGTCCGGCCAGAGCGTCGCGCACCGCTTCGATAGAATTAAACTCAGGCATCCATGACTCCCGCCGGTCCGGGCACCCGGCACAATTAAACTGCTCTCATAAAGAATATCTCAATACGCCGCCGGAATTGCCAAAATAGATTCGCAGGCCTCTATTCAGTCGAATTAATTTGTTTATTCTAATAATTGCACGCTTGTTACAGTATCCTATTGCATGGTATACTATCATGTGGATAAGTACCTCGAGTCCAAACCATACGGTTACAATGGCTGGAGGAACCTAGAATAATAGGCATGCAAGACTCGCACAAGAGCCGAGAAGAACTCCTCCTGGAAATATCCGAACTCCGCCGGCGCGTCGCCGAGCTGGAAGCGGAGAAGAAATTTCACGATATCATCGAACAATCGAATGACGGCATCGTCGTTACAGACGAGCAGGGCCTGGTGATCGAATGGAACCGGGGACAGGAGCAGATCACAGGGCTTAAACGAAGCGCTGCCCTGGGGCGCCCCGTCTGGGATACGCAGTTCGCCATCGCGCCTGACGAGGAGAAAACCCTGAGCGCCTATGAAGCCGCCAAAACCCGGATATTGGACGCTTTAAAGACGCAGCAAGCCCCGTGGTTTAATCAATCCCTAGAGCACGCGATTCAACGTCCAGACGGCGCGCGCCGGTTCATGCAAACCATGACCTTTCCCATCCAGACGACGGCGGGATTCATGATCGGGAGCATCACGCGCGATATCACCGACCAAAAGCAGGCCGAAAATGAACTGCGCCGCTACGCCGCACGCCTGAAAATTCTGTACGAAATCGCGCAGGCAATCCTGGAAAGCCAACCGACGGCACAAATCGCACAGGCGGCGCTCGACCGGCTCTGTGAATTGATCCCCTGCCAGGAGAGCGGCGTCTTCGACTTCGATTTCGAGACCAACACAGCATCGGTGCTCGCCGCCAAAGGCAGCGCGCTGCAAGCCGGCGCACATTTCCCGCTGGCGCTGCCGCTTTTCGACACGCGATTCTTGCAAGGTCACATCCAGGTCATTGAAGATATCGAAGCCTTGCCACAGAAAAACCCTCCTGAACGGGCAATCCATGCCGCCGGGATGCGCGCGTGTATCTGGGTTCCGCTCATGGTACAGGGTGGGCCGGTCGGCGCGCTCAGCGTCGGGAAAGCTAAACCTGGCCCCTTCGCGCCCCAAGATATCGAAATCGCGCGCGAGGTCGCCGATTCGCTGGCGGTGGCCCTCCAGCAGACCTGGCTGCGCGACGCGCTCCAGGTCTACACCGAGTACCTGGAAACCTCCCTCCGAGAAAAAGAAGTGCTCTTGAAAGAAGTGCATCACCGGGTTAAAAATAACCTGCAAGTCATCTCCAGCCTTCTCAACTTGCAGGCCAACTTCATAAAAGACCCGCAGACCGCCGGGGCGCTGGTCGAGAGCCAGAGCCGCATCCGGTCAATGGCGCTTATTCACGAAAAACTGTATTGCTCCGCCAATCTCGCCCAGATTGACTTCGCCGAGTACGTCCACAGCCTGGCAACCGATCTTTTCCGCTTCTACCGGGCGCACCACATCGACCTGGTTATGGATATCGCCGACATCAGCCTGGATATCGACATGGCGATCCCCTGCGGGCTGATCGTCAACGAACTGGTATCCAACGCGCTCAAGCACGCCTTTGGCGATGCGCAACGCGGCGAAGTCCGCGTCGGCTTCACGTCTCAAGGAAAGGAGCTAATCTTAACCGTTTATGACAGCGGCGGCGCTTTCTCAAACGATATCGACTTTCGAAACACCGAAACCCTGGGCTTACAACTCGTCATGACGCTGGTCGATCAACTGAACGGTATTGTGGAGCTAGATACAAGCGATGGAACCGCCTTTAAGATTACATTTACAAGATCGAGCTAGCAGGGACGGCACCATGGGAAAGGGCAGCATCCTCATTGTAGAAGACGAAGGCGTCATCGCCAAAGATATCCAACTTACCCTCAGACGGTTAGGTTACACGGTTCTGGGCCGGGCCAGTTCGGGCGCGGCGGCCATCGAACAAACCCGCGCTTTGCAACCGGATTTAATCATCATGGATATCGTGCTCAAAGGGGAAATGGACGGCATTGAAGCCGCCGAATTCATCCGCGACGGGTTCGATGTCCCGGTTATTTTCCTCACCGCTTACGCCGACGACGAGCACTTGCAGCGCGCCAAAGCAGCCGAACCTTTCGGCTACATCGTCAAACCCTTCAACGAGCGCGACCTCCGCTCCACCATCGAGATGGCGCTCTACAAGCACAAAGCCGAGAAAAAGCTGCGCGAAAGCGAGACGATTTTCCGTAGCACCTTTGAGTCGATCCCCGACCCGGCGACCATCTGGGAGCAACAGCCCGATGGTCGCCTCATCCTGACCCAGGCAAACAAAGCCGCCCTGGAGGCCACCGGCGGGAGCATGGGCGCCTTTATTGGCGCCGACTTGGAAACCCTCTACAGTGGCGAACCGCAGATCCTCGCCAACGCACGCAAGGCCCTAGAGACCGGCCAGACGGTGCGGGAGGAGATACACCCCACAACCAAGTATTCCCAGGGCGAATGGTTCCTGATCGATTACGCGCGGATCGGCGAGGGAAAGATTATCATCGTCGCCAAGGATATCACCAAGCGCAAGCACACCGAAGAGGCCTTCATCAAGCGCTCACGCGCCCTGCAAGCGCTGCATGAAGTCCTGCTGGAAATCGGCGCCGAGGTCGAGATGCCGGTCGTGCTGCGCCGCATCATCGAAGCGGCGATGAGCCTGCTGGACGCCGAACACGGCATCATCACGCTCTACGAGCCGGCGACCCGTTCGCTGCGCATCGTCGAGGCCGTCGGCATGGCCGAGGCTCATACCGACGATA
Source organism: Anaerolineae bacterium (assembly GCA_016927535.1). GTDB lineage: Bacteria > Chloroflexota > Anaerolineae > Aggregatilineales > JAFGMM01 > JAFGMM01. The sequence continues at coordinate 12,631 of JAFGMM010000159.1, read as the reverse complement.
TCATCCCGGCCGGCGATCAACAAGAAAATCTCAACAAGCTGCTTGAAGCCGGGCAACCCCTGATCGTAGCGCGTTGGGAGGGCTGTATACCCAAGTATGCCGACGCAGACGCTATCACCATGCTGGCTGTTCCGCTGCTCCCACAAGACCAGGTTGCAGGCATTCTATGGCTGGGCGCCGACTCGGAGAAGCGCGTTTTCGACCAAGACGACGTCTGGTTAGCCGAGATGTTCGCCACCAAAGCCGCCGTCGCCGTCGAACGCTGCCGGCTGTTCCAGGTCGAACGCGAACAGCACGCCCTGGTCGAAGCCCTGCGCGACACCGCCGCCGCCATCAGCCGCACGCTCGACCTGAGCGAAGTGCTAGACCGCATCCTGACCAACGTCGGGCGCGTCGTCCCGCACGACGCCGCCAGCATCCTGTTCATCGAAGGCAGCGCCGCGCGCGTCGTGCGCTGCCGGGGCTTCGCCGAGCGCGGCCTGGACAAAGACGTGCACAACCTGCGCTTTCGCATCCACGATACGCCCACCCTGCGCCGGATGGTCGCCACCCGGCAGCCGTCCATCATCCCGGATACCCGGAACAGCCCGGACTGGATCGACATCCCGGAGATACGCTGGGCGCGCGCTTACCTGGGCACGCCGATCTGCTGGGAAGATCAAGCTATCGGCTTCCTCACCCTCGACAGCGCCACACCCGGCGCCTTCACCCCCGCCCACGCCGAACAACTCCGCGCCTTCACCGACCAGGCCGCCGTCGCCATCCAGAACGCCCGGCTGTACCGGGAACTGCAAACCTACAGTGCAAACCTGGAGCGCATGGTCGAGCGGCGCACCGCTGAACTGCGGCGCATCAAAGACCGCACCGAAATCATCCTGAACGGCAGCCCGGACGCCATTCTGCTTCTATGGCCCGACGGCACGGTTCAGATGGCGAACCAGGCGTTTTGCGATGTCTTCGGCTACGCGCACAGCGACGAAGTTTTCGGCAAACCTCTTAACACACTGGTCGAAGCATCTAAGACCGAGGCCCGTGAAAGCACCCTGCAAGAAGTCGTCCGGCAAAAACGGGCGGGTCGGGTCACCTTCACTGCCTGCCGCAAAGATAGATCGACCTTCGACGCCGAAGCCGCCATCGCACCGGTTATCGAGGGTAATCGGGTCGTCGGCTTGGTGTGCAGCATACACGACGTCAGCGCCTTCAAAGAGATGGAACGCATGAAGGACGCCTTCATACAAAACGTCTCGCACCAATTCCGCACCCCCGTCACCACCCTACAGCTCTACACCCAGCTTCTCCTTAAACAGCCCTCCAAAGCCGGGCAGTACCTCCAGGTGTTAAACGACCAGGCCAATCGCCTGGTCTCCCTGGTGCAGGACATCTTGGAGATCACGGCGCTCACCAGCGCCGCCATCGCCGGCCGGCCGGTCGCGTTGGCCGATGTCATTGAAAGCGTGGCGCTCGAATACGGCGACCGCGCCAGAGCCGCCGGCCTCACCCTATCGACGACTACGCCCGGCGCATCCCTCACCGTACAGGGCGACTTCGACCGGCTGGCGCAGGCATTGGGCGAACTGACCGAAAACGCCATCACTTTCACGCCGGCCGGCGGCCAAGTCACCCTGTCGCTGGACACACAGACCGAAGACGGGAAACCCTGGGCCGTCCTCGTGGTGCGCGATACCGGTCCCGGCATTCCACCCGGCGAACGAGAAAGAGTGTTCGAGCGCTTCTACCGGGGCGGCATCGCCGGGTCGGGGCACATCCCCGGCACCGGGCTGGGACTGGCAATCGCCCAAGCCATCGTCGAGCGCCATCGCGGTCACCTGGACCTGGTAAGCCCCGGCGAGGCCGGCGGCGCGACCTTCCGCATCTGGCTGCCGGCTGCCGGGGAAACCGCGCCGCCGGCCGTTTAACTAAACTCGCTGTCGATGCGCGTCACGGCGAAAGGCATCAGGTCAAGCTCCAGGATGTCGCCGCTGAGCCGGCGCATCTTGACCGTCTGCAGATGATAAGCCTCGAAGTCAGACACGGCGTCCTCGACATTGGTCTCGTCCAGCGACCGGATCGACGCCGTATCCCGCAGCCCCCGGACGATGACGCGCTGGGTCTCCGGCGTATAGTTCGCCAGGATCACGCGGAGGCTCTTACCGTAGCGCAGCGCCAGCCCGTCAACCCGGAGCGGGTCGCTCGACCGGCTCGCCATCACCGCGCCGCTGGCAAACGCCCCGACATCGGCCAGCACATAATACAACGGAAAGACCGCGCCGGGCCGGGACGGGAACTTGTCCGGCAGCGGCGAGCCGGCCTCGGTCTCCATCACGCCGCGCCAGCCGGTCGTCTCGTAGAATGTGACGCTGTACGCGCCGCCCTCCGCCAGGTACTTGAGACTCCCGGCGGTCCAACCGGCGCCGAACAACGACATCTGGCGCGGGTCTACCTGCGGGGGGAGTTCGCCAGGTCCCGATCTCGGCTCCGGGCCGGTAGCCGCTGGGTTGAAGCGCATCTTAAGCGTGACCGGACTGACGATCACCTTTGCGCTGCCGCTGAACTGCCGCGCGCTGCGCAGCGTGACCGCCTGCGCCGCCAGCGTCTCCACCAGCGAGGCGTTATCGGAAGCATGCACCTGCGGGTTAATCGAATAAGTCACCAGGTCCAGGACATGCGCCGGCGGGCGGTCCCGGTTCAACTCCGTGAAGAAAGCGTCGGTGCCGGCGCCGAACTGCGCCTCGACGTTGTAATCGGTCAGGTACTTACGCGCCAGCTTAACCCACATCTCGGTGGTCGATGGCTCGTCTACGTGGAAGATCAGCCACACGCCGACCGGCGGCATGATCCTGTCCAACAGCGCGCGGAAAGCCTTTAGCTCGCTCTCGGCGTTGTTGGTCAGGTGCAGGGCGACCTCCAGCTCGATATCGAGCATGCCGGCCTCCCGGGCGGCGCGCCGCAGCGTCTTCGCAGCGTCCGGCGCATTCAGCCGTACATCCACGCGCAGGTGGTTGAGGCTGAGCCGTTGCAGCGCCTCCGCCTCCGCCTCCGAGAGCGGCCGGCCGTGGCTGGCGATGCCCAGTCCAATACGCGGCACCGGCCCTGTGACCCGGCTGCTCACCTCGAACGTGATCAGGCCATCCGCCGCGCCGGTAGACGCCGGCACCGCGCCGCTCAGCTTGAGCGTGACCGACTGCGCGATCTTAGTTCCTTTCTTAACCGTCGCCGGGAAGGGAAGCTCAAGCGGCGTACAGTAAGTCTTGTAGGAGGCGTCGGTCCAGTTACGCTGATCCTCCATCTCGAAGGTATCGCCCTCCATCAGCACCTCGGCCCGGACGCCGGGGACCACTTCATGCGCGATGGCGCGCAGGTTCTTAAACGGTTGGTGGGGCGCAATATACCCGGGGAAAACACCCTCGGCGGTCGAACCATCGACATGTGTCACGGTGCAGGGCCGCCCGGCAAGCTGCATCGGGTGCAGGATGCAGAAGCCGATCCGGTTGCGCTTAAAGGTCGCACGCGCCGCGCCCGCCATCTTAAACGTAATCGTCCCGTCCGCCGCGCCGGTGATCGCCCCGACCCAGAAAAAATCAATGTCGCCTTGCTTGTTCTCGGCTTCGTAGCGAACGGCGAACGAATCCGCGTGGATATCCATCTCGACATTAGAAAGCTGCGGCGCGACCGTCCCCCAGTTGGGGTCGCGCACAGCGACGTACACGCGGCGCAAAATCTCGTGCTCGCCAAGCCGGATATCGCGCAACTCGCCGTTTTCGTACACCATCGACAACGGCCCGGCGTGGAGCACAACCGATTCGGGTAAAGGCGCATCCTCTCCATAATAGCACACGTTCCTGGTCAGCTTGCTCATGAATGAACCACCTTTCGCGCTTGGGCATCTAACACAACACATCGTATGCTTGGGCTTGGGATGCAGCGGAAGCCAGCGCAAACCCGACCCCTACCCTTTTTTCCGGGCATATCCTGACCAGACAACCGATGTTCATCCTCGCCCTCTTGTATTATAACCATCTCAGCGTACAATTGACCGGGAGAAAAGAGCCATGACCGAACTACAGAACCTATCCGAAGCGTTGGTCAAAAGCGTCGAGACCGCCGGCGCGAGCACGGTCCGGGTCGAAGCGCGCCGCCGCCTGCCCGCCACCGGCGTTGTCTGGTCGGCGGAGGGTCTCGTCGTCACCGCCGACCATGTGGTGCGGCGCGACGAAGATATTTACGTGGGTCTGCCGGGCGGCGCGAAAGTCGCGGCGGCGCTGGTGGGCCGCGACCCCACAACCGACCTCGCCCTGCTCAAAGCCGAGACCCAAGACCTGACCCCGCCGGCCTGGGCCGGCGACGAGGCGCTGCGCGTGGGCAGCCTGGTCATCGCAGCCGGCCGGCCCTACCACGACATGCAGGCCACGCTGGGCATGATCTACACACTGGGCGGGAGCTGGCGCACGCCGGCCGGCGGGCGCATCGATCGCTACATCCAGACCGACGTGACCATGTACCCCGGCTTCTCCGGCGGCCCGCTCATCGACGCCGCCGGGCAAATCATCGGCCTGAACACGTCCGGGCTGCTGCGCGACGCCAGCCTGGCGATACCGGTCGCCACGCTCAAACGGATCACGGCGGCGCTGCTGGAACACGGACATGTCAAGCGCGGCTACCTGGGCGTGGGCATGCAGCCGGTGCGCCTGCCGGAAGCGCTGGCGAAGACGCTCGAACAGGAGGCCGGCCTGCTGTTGGTCTCGGTGGAGCCGGGCAGCCCCGCCGACACGGGCGGCTTGCTCATCGGCGATATCATCGTGGCGTTCGGCGGCGAGCCGGTGGAGCATATGGACGACCTGCTCATGCTGCTCGGCGGCGACCAGGCCGGCCATGAGACGGCAGTCCGCATCGTGCGCGGCGGCGAGTTGAAAGAGGTCATGATCACCGTAGGCGCGCGATAACCGCCCGTGGTGAACAAGCTCGAAACACACGGTATCATCTGAGCCATTGCATTTCTCTGCATCCAAAAGGCTTGAACGATGAAACCGATGTCATTCGACTTTAACTCCCGCCGCTCGATGGTCGCGGCGCGGCGCGGCATGGTCGCGGCGAGCAACCCGCTGGCAGCACAGGCCGGGCTGAACGTTCTGCGGCAGGGCGGCAACGCCGCCGACGCCGCCATCGCCGCCGCCGCCGTGCTCAACGTCACCGCGCCCGCCTCGACCGGCGTCGGCGGCGACTGCTTCGCGCTCTTCTTCGATGCCCGGACCGGCGCGGTCGCCGCGCTGAACGGCAGCGGGCGCGCGCCCGGCGCGCTCACCCTAGACCATTTTAAAGGGCAGGCCGACATCGACGGGCGCAGCCCGCACGCGGCCACCGTGCCGGGCGCGGTGATGGGCTGGCACGACCTGCTCAAGCGCCACGGCAGCATGACGCTCGCGGAGGTGCTGACCGATGCCATCCACTACGCACGTGACGGCTTCCCGGTATCGCCGGTGTTCGGCGCGGGGTGGCAGGCGAGCGCGGACTTCCTGCGCAGCAGCCCCAACACCGGGGACTACCTGCCCGGCGACCAGGCGCCGCAAGTCGGACAGGTGGTAAAGCTGCCCGGCCTGGCGTCCACCTTGCAGGCCATCGCCGACGGCGGCCCCGACGCCTTCTACACCGGCCCAATCGCCGACGCCATCGTAAGCACGCTGCAAGCGCTCGGCGGCGTGATGACGCACGCCGACCTGAAGAACCACCGCTCGACCTGGGACACACCGATAGCGACCGACTATCGCGGCGTCACGGTCTACGAATGCCCGCCCAACGGCCAAGGCATCACCGCGCTGATCGCGCTGAACGTCGCGGAGGGTTGGGACCTGGGCGCGCTGGCGTGGGACGCGCCCGGACGCATGCACCTGATGGTCGAAGCGATGCGGCTCGCCTTTGGGGACGCGCGCTATTACGTCGCGGATATGGCGACCGACCCCGCACCAATCGACTTCTTGCTGAGCAAGGGTTACGCCGCGCAGCGCCGCGCACTCGTCGCGCCGGACCGCGCCATGCAGCCGCCCGCGCACGGCGGGCCGCCGGCCGGCCCCGATACGGTGTACCTGAGCGTGGTCGATGGGCAGGGCAACGCCTGCTCGTTCATCAACAGCCTCTATGCCGGCTTCGGTACGGGCATCGTCGCCAGGGGGACCGGCGTCTTTTTGCAGTGCCGGGGCGCCGGCTTCAGCCTGGACCCGGCGCATCCCAACTGCATTGCGCCGGGAAAGCGTCCCTACCATACCATCATCCCCGGTATGGCGCTCAAAGACGGCGCGCTGTGGGCCAGCTTTGGCGTGATGGGCGGCTTTATGCAGCCGCAGGGACACTTCCAGGTCATCAGTACGATGGTGGACGACGACCTGAACCCGCAGGAGGCGCTCGACCGCCCGCGCTTCTGCCTGATGGACGGCGCGAGCAACAGTATACTCGGCCTGGAGGAGGGCATCCCGGTCAAGACAATGGCGCGGCTGGCGGAATTGGGTCACCGCGTGCGCCCGATATCGGGCCGGGCGCGGGCGCTGTTCGGCAGCGGGCAAATCATCCGGCGCGCCGCCGACACGGGCGTGCTGTTCGGCGGCAGCGACCCGCGCAAGGACGGGCTTGTAGCGGCGTTTTAGAGATTCACCACAGCGACACAGCGGGCGCAGAGATTCTCTAAAAAGCTCTGTGCTCCCCGTGTCGCTGTGGTGAACATGACCTCTACGGTCTCGACTTTAATCTTCGTCTTTGCCTTCTTCCTCGCGCTTGTTCAGGCCGAGGATTCCCTCCAACACGGCGCTGACAATCGCCATGACGATGCCGCCCAGGATAGCCCAGCCGAAGTTGTCGATGGCGATGAGATTGGGCACCAGCGCGCCAACGATGGCAAGCGCCAGGCCGTTGATGACCAACACGAACAAACCCAGCGTAACAATCACAAACGGGCACGACAGAACCATCAAGATCGGCTTGATGACGGCGTTGACGACGGCGATGATGAGCGCAAGAATCAGCATCGGCACAAGCCCGGTGTCGGTGATGGTGATGCCCGGCAGGATGTACGCCGTAACCATAATGGCTACCGCGTTCACGACGAGACGTAGAATCAGTCCGCCCATGCAATATTCCCCCTTGTGGCGCGACAGTAGAGTAAAACCGGCTTAAGGCTATCACATAAATACGACTTTATCAACTCAAAGGTGAGGTATTAACTAGCGGCTCACGCGCCCGGACACATCGCCGCCCATCAGCTTCTCGACCTCCGCTATGGTGACTACATTGAAATCACCATAGATGCTGTGCTTGAGACACGACGCCGCCACCGCAAAGCGCAGCGCAGTGCCCTTGTCCTCGTAGGTGTGCAGGCCGTAGACCAGGCCGCCCATAAAGCTGTCGCCGCCGCCCACCCGGTCCACGATGGGCGTAATATCGTAGGTCGGCGCGGTGAAAATCTCGCCCTTGTGCCACAGGATCGCGCTCCATCGGTTATGGCTCGCCGAGAGCGACCCGCGCAGCGTGACGGCGATGGTATGCAGATTGGGGAAGCGCTCCGCCAGCTTGCTGCACACGTAAGTATACGACTCGGCCTCGACTCGGCCGCCGGCCACATCGACGCCGGGCGCGCGGATGCCGAAGACCTTCTCGGCGTCCTCCTCGTTGCCGATTGCCACGTCGCACAGGCTCACCAACTCCGGCATGACCTCGCCGGGCGCTTTGCCCCACTTCCACAGTTTGGCGCGGTAGTTCATATCGCACGAGACGGTCAGCCCCTTCGCCTTTGCGATCTTCGCCGCCTCCAGGCAGGCCGCCGCCGCGCTCTCCGATATCGCGGGCGTGATGCCGGTCCAGTGGAACCACCCCGCGCCCTCGAAGGCCGCGTCCCAGTCGATCATTCCCGGCTGGATGGTAGCAGCGGACGAGCCGGTCCGGTCGTAGATGACCTGGCTGCCGCGCTGCGCCGCGCCCAACTCGTAGTAGTAAACGCCCAGCCGGTCGCCGCCCCGGACGATGTGCGCGACGCCGACGCCGTGCTCGCGCAAAGAGCGGATGCACAGATCGCCGATGGCGTGCGCCGGCAGCCGCGTCACAAACTGCGCCGGCACGCCGTAACTTGCCAGCGCCGCCGCGACGTTGGCTTCGGCGCCGCCGAAGCTCACGTCGAAGCGGTTCACCTGCACAAAGCGCAAGAAACCGGGCGGCGTCAGACGCATCATGATTTCGCCGAAGCACACAACTGTTTTCATGGATAGGTCCTCCTTTGCTTTGCAGGGCGATTATAATCTCCGGCGCGCAAACCAACCAAGCCTACCGGGTATGCCCCGGCTAGCGCGGCGCAGCGTTCAGCAGCGCTTGAGCTTCGTCGAGCGCCCGGCCCGCCTCGTTGAGATAATCTAGCCCGCGCGCCGCCGCCTGCGCCGAGCCAGCCGCGCAGCCGGCCGACCACGCCTCGACCGCCCACGCAATCCGGTCGATAGCGCGGTTAAGCTGCCTGGCCGCATCGCCCAGACTCGGCGCGTTGTCTGCTTCGGCGGGGCGCAGCACAAAAATCGCCGGGATGACGACCGGCGGCGCGGTGCAGGCGGCCGGCTGGCCGGCCTGAAGCTGTTGCCACAGCGCCGTGATTTGCTCGTGCGCCTGCCGGGTCTGCATCAGGCGCTTGTCCAGGGCACGGGCGAGCGCGGCGGGGTCGGCGGGCGGCGCGGTGCGGTCAACCACCAGCAGCAGCCCTTGCACCGCGCAGCACAAACACGTGAGCGCGAGGATCAGCGTGCTGAATGCGAAACACGTGCGGTAGCTCAACTTCACCATACGCCCTCTCCAGGCCGTCGCCGCGCATTTACTTTACCAGGAATGCCCGCAGCGGCTCGTCATCCCACACCTGCGCCTCAATGTAGCGCTCCGGCCCGTGGCTGCCGTCGGCGTTCCAGTCCTGCGGCAGCCCGCAGCGGCGCACCAAGCCGGTTAGCTCATCCAGGGTATAGACCTGCCCCCGGTACGGCCGGCCGTCGGCCAGGCGCATGGCCGGGAAGGTATCGCCATAAGTGAAGCTCACGATATCGGCGCTGAAGCGCGCAAGCGGAATGCAGAGCGCACACCCTTCAATATACCACGCTTCGAGCCAGGGACACGCCCCCAGGATCATGTAATGCGGGCGTGCGCGCCTGGGCCGCCCGCCCTTCTCGATGAACAAGCGCCGCACCCGGTCCTCCAGCGCCCGGCGCACCTCCAGGTAGTCGGCGGCGCGCCGGCTGGCGAACGACCGGCCGGCCCGGCGGATGCCGTCCAAAACCTGCTCGGCCTTCTCCCGCGGCAAATCCGAGAGATTCAAAAACGGGCCTTTGGCGCGTTCGTAGTAGTGGGTGAGAAAGTCCGGCGCTTCGCTCATCGGCTGCAACCAACCCAACAAAACAAAAGGAGACCCGTTTGGGTCTCCCTCTTATACCCGATAATCGGCTTATCTTACCAGTTCTCGTCGAGGTGCGGCTCGTGGATACGTACCACAAGCTCTAACTGCTCGGTGGTGAGCGGCGAATCGGGTGCAGCGCCGAAGACCCGGTTGCCGCCGTCCAGCCACGACCAGCCCAGGATCACGTAGCCGAGTTTGGGCTTCCAGTAGCCATATTCCAGCACGCCGCCGCCCATATCGCTGACGATGAAGAAGCCGCCTTGCAGGTTCGGGTCGTCGATGTGCGAATAGCTGGCGAAGTCGCGCAGGCCGGCGCGGAGCACCAGCGGGTTGTCGATCCAGCGCGGCACCGGCGACACGCCTTCCTCTTCCTCGTCCGAATCGAGCCAGGCCGATTCACACTCGAAACCGAATAAAACAGTATCGTCGGTGGCTACGTTGACCTTAATATCAAACGTGCCGTCGGCCGGCAGCTCGTAAACAACTTCTCCCTCGGTAGTGCCGGGGTCTACCAAGCTGATCACGCCGCTCTGGGCCGTGCCCGACGGCATTTCCATCTGGAAATTAGCCCAGGTCGCATTATCCAGTTCCGCGAACAGAACAATCGTTTCGCCGGCCGCGTATTCGTAAGCCGGCATCACGAAGCCCGCAGTATAATAACCCTCATAGCCGTTGATCGCCGCGCAGCCCTCGCTGGGCGCGGCCGGCTGTGCAGTGGTAGCTTGGGGCGGTAAGACAAAAACCAGCGCCAACCCCAACAATGTCACACCGACAACGCTTAAAAAGCTGGCTTTTTTCATTTGATTTCCCGATCTCCCTCATTTAACGGAATAAGTTAACACTACAAAAATATCAGATTTAGTGCTTCTATGTCAATGGCCCGGCGCGATCATCGACACAATCTCTACATTATAACGGCTATAACGGCTTCACCTGCACGAAGTCCAGCCGCGCCAGGTTGCCCTCGCAGCTACCGGGGAAGCGCACCCGGAACGTCTCAGAAAGTAGTTCGCCATTGGTATGCATCAAGGTCACGTGGTAGGTATCAGGCGCGGCCTCGCTGCCTACCGTCACCTCCCAGCCGCCCGGCCCGTGGTCCTCGGCAGTGCCCGCGACCACGAACACGCTCAGCCCGCTGCCCCGCACGTGCACCATAATGACCCGCGTCATCGGCTGCCCGTCCATCGAGCGCATCGTACCCGCGACGCCCTGCCACGCGCAGCCAAGCTGGGGATGGGCGGTCTGCGCCTCGAACTTGATCTCGCCTTGTAGTATAAACGGGAAAATCGGTCCTTCGACCACCATCGACCTCCTCGTGGCCGGCGCCGCAAACGACGGATATACGGAATCGGGCAGGTTCGCGCGGATCCCGGCGACCTGCGCCTGGACCGCCGCCGCCGCCTCGTCAAGCGCCGCCGCCGGGTCGGCGCTGTGCACCACTACCGCATCGATGGCGCGCTGCACCGGCGCCCAGTATGCCTCCAATTCGGGGCGGTTCGGGAAGGGCACGCCCTGCGCCGCCTGCGCCATGAACCCGGCCAGCAGCGCATCGCCGCCCGGCACAGCGTCCAGGCTCACCGGCAGCGCACCGGTCACGCCGGGCATGTCGCCTGCGCTGCTCAGAATATGCGACAGGAAGCGCATCACCGCCGCCGGCCGGTCGCCGCCGATGGCCCGGCTGATATAGGCGTTCTCGGCGCGCACCCAGGGCGCCGCCGGTTTGCCGCCCAACGCGGGAAGCAGCGCCACGCCCAGCCGGTCGCCCAGCGCCGCGCGATACACCGCCAGACGCCACGGCCCATCGACCGCCATCGCCGCCCGCCCCCCGGCAAAGGCGCTGCCGGTCGGGTCGGTTATCACGCCGGGCGTGCGGTACATCTCGGCCAAGCGCGCGAGCCACGCTGCGCCCGCCGCGCTCTGCAATGCCGGGCTGCCGCGTGCATCCATCAGCGCACCGTCCAGCGCGTGCAGGTAGCCGACCGCCCACTGCACGCCCCGGTCGAAGACCAGGCCGCCGGCTGCGGCGGCCTGGAGCATCGCCTCGAAAGTCGCCGGCGGGGCGGGAAGCCGCGCGCGGTCGTAATAGAGCGCGAGCGTGCTGCACACCAGCGGCACCGCATACACCGCCCCCTCGAACGTCACTGCGTCCCAGGCCACCCGGTGCGCACACCGGCGCGCCGCCTCGTCGAGCACGTCGCCGAGCGGCCGTACCAACCCCTCAAGCGCCCAGCGGCCCAACCACTCCGGCGGCCCGATCACGCAGTCCGGCCCGGTCCCGGCATCGGTCGCCGCCGCGAAGCGCGCGCCCAGGTCGTTGAGCGGGATGTAGGTCGTCTCGACGCGCACGCCGGCCGTGTATGCCTGCACCCACCGGTCGAGCGCCGCCCGCGCTTCGCCTTGCCAAGCGTGCCAGAGAGTCAGAGTCGAGCCGGGCATGATCCCCCATCGCAGTCATAGCGGTTAAGCGCCCACGCCCTTATACTACTACCGGCGCTCCGATTCAAAAAATTTTTGAACGCCTAATCATCACTCATTACTCATTGGCCCTGCGGAAGCCGTGACGGGTCCGGCGCACGACCAGGATACCCGCCAGCTCTCCCCCCCTCGTCACGGCCAGCGCGCGCCCCGGCGACCGGGCGGCCCGCGTCAAAGCGTCTTCCTCCGAGATGCTGTCCTGCTCCACCGTGTCGAGCACGGCGTCCGGCGCGATTTCGGCGAGCGGGGTGTCATCCTGCGCCAGCGTATCAAGCTGCGCCTCGATGGGCGGCGCGCGGTACGGCAGGCCGGCGCTGATCAGGCCGGCGCGCCGCGCCAGGCTTTGCACCTGGGTCAGGCCGTAGCGCCCACCGCCGAAGTCGATAACGATGGGCAGCCACGCCTCCCCACCGGCAGCGCGCAGCGCAGCGATGGCGTCGCCGACCGTACCGCCGGCCGGACAGCGCACGTGACGGTAAGCCGGGCGTGCAAGTGTTTCGTCTGGAATCGTCATTGCTCATCTCTTTCTAAAATTTGGGCTGCACATTTAGTAGTATAATGCTTTTAATGTGTTATGTGTTAGCGTGACGGGTTGGCGTTGTTAACCGCAGAGCGCGCATCACACAAGACGCAACGGTTTACCTGGTAGGGGTCACAAAAAGCGTAACTCCATGCACATCAACTTAAGAATTTTGACCGTTTGTGCGCCTGTTCCCCCTCTCCCCAAACCCCTCTCCCACGAGGGGCGAGGGGCTT
>JAFGMM010000158.1 GCA_016927535.1 Anaerolineae bacterium | reverse complement strand
GTTTCCCATGTTGCGGTGCAGCACCACAAGAGGATGAAAATACCTCACCCCCTCTTATCCCCCTCTCCATTGGATGGAGAGGGGGAAAACGCGCGAAGCGCGGCGGGGGTGAGGTAAAAGCTTATTTTCAAAGGAGGAGGTGAGCAAACATGGTCGAGGACGACATAAGCGACGTTACCGGGCCGGCCGGTGTATGGCATACCGCTCACCCCGCGATGACACGGAGGTGAGCCAAGCTTCAACCTTCGGTTATTACGAAATTGGATAGTGGAGAACGATGAAACCTATACACGAGCACAAACATAAACCCAAAGAAATGTCGCAAACTTTTGACTTTAACGAGGCCGAACCGCGCCTCTATGTATGGTGGGAGTCGAACGGTTGGTTCAAGCCGGAGATTGCCGGCCCGGACGCCGAGCCGTTCGTCATCAGCATCCCGCCGCCCAACGTGACCGGCGCGCTCCACCAGGGCCACGCGATGTTTGTGACGCTGGAGGATTTGATGATCCGCTACGAGCGTATGCGCGGGCGCGCGGCGCTGTGGGTGCCCGGCAGCGACCACGCCGGCATCGCTACGCAGCTCCAGGTGGAGAATATGCTCCGCGAGGAAGGCGCCAGCCGCGAAGGAGTGGGGCGCGCGGAATTTCTGCGCCGTACCTGGCAGTGGAAGGCCGAGAAAGGCGGGCGCATCTACGAGCAGCTCCGGCGGCTGGGCGCAAGCTGCGACTGGGACCGCGAGCGCTTCACGCTCGACGACGGCCTGAGCCGGGCGGTGCGCGAGGCGTTCGTGCGGCTGCGGGACGACGGGCTGATCTATCGCGGGCCGCGCCTGATTAACTGGTCGCCGGGCCTACAGACCGCCGTGTCCGATCTCGAAGTGGAGCGCATCGAGCAGCAGGATGTGCTGTACTACTTCCGCTACCCTATCGCGGGCGAGCCGATCGAGAACGGGCTGCCGGTGGCAACCACTCGCCCGGAGACGATCCTCGGCGATACAGCGGTGGCGGTGCACCCGGCAGATCCGCGCTATAAGCAGTACATCGGCAAGACCTGCCTGGTGCCCATGCTCAACCGGCCCATCCCGGTCATCGCCGACGAGTACGTGGACATCGAATTCGGTACCGGCGCGCTGAAGATCACGCCCGGCCACGACCCTGCCGACTACGAAATCGGCGAGCGGCACGGCCTGGAGGTGGTGAGCATTTTAAACAAGGACGTGACGCTCAACGCGAACGCCGGCCCCTACGCCGGGCTGGACCGTTTCGAGGCGCGCGCGCGGCTGTGGGCCGACATGGAAGCCGCCGGGATGGTGATAAAGACCGAGCCGTATACTCACAGCGTGCCGGTGGCGCAGCGCGGCGGCGAGTTAATCGAGCCGATGGTGAGCACGCAGTGGTTTGTGAAGATCAAGCCGCTGGCAGAAAGGGCCGTCGAAGCGGTGCGCGACGGGCGCATCAAGATCGTGCCGGAGCACTTCGAGAAAGTGTACTTCAACTGGCTGGAGAACATCGAGGACTGGTGCATCAGCCGGCAGCTTTGGTGGGGGCACCGCATCCCGGCGTGGCACTGCGCCGACTGCGGCGAGATCACCGTACTGCGCGAAGACCCGACCACATGCGCGCACTGCGGCAGCGCCCGCCTTGAGCAAGACCCCGACGTGCTCGATACCTGGTTCTCAAGCGGGCTGTGGCCCTTCAGCACGCTGGGCTGGCCGGACGAAACGCCCGACCTTAAGCGCTACTATCCAACCTCCATCATGGAAACCGGCTACGACATCTTGTTCTTCTGGGTGGCGCGCATGATTATGATGGGCCTGTGGTTCACCAACGATATTCCGTTCCATACGGTATACTTGCACGGCCTTGTCAGAGACGCCGACGGGCGCAAGATGAGCAAGACCTACAACAATGTAGTAGACCCCATCGAGGTCATGGACGAATACGGCACCGACGCGCTGCGCTTCACGCTGGTGACCGGCTCGACGCCCGGCAACGATATGAACCTGGACATCAAACGCATCGAGGCGATGCGCAACTTCGGCAACAAAATCTGGCAGATGGCGCGCTTCATCACCGCCAACCTGCCGGGCGAGACGCCCGCCGGCGCACCTGATGCAGCCGCGCGGCGCGCCCTGTCCCTGCCGGAGCGCTGGATCATGAGCCGGCTGGCACGCCTGACGCAATCGGTGCAGCGCCTCTTCGACGGCTACCTCTACGGCGAGGCGGGGCGGCAGCTTTACGACTTCCTGTGGGGCGAGTTCGCGGACTGGTACATCGAGATCAGCAAGACGACGCTCTACGCCGAAGGCCAGGAAGACGCCAAACAGCGGACGCGGCAGGTGTTGGTACATGTGCTGGAAACCTGCCTGCGCATGCTGCACCCCTTCATCCCTTACATCACCGAGGCGGTCTGGCAGCACCTCCCGCACGAAGGCGAGACGATCATGCTGGCGCGGTGGCCGCAGGCCGACGAGTCGTTCATCGACGAGGCCGCCGAAGCGCAGATGAACATGCTCATCGACCTGATCCGGGGCATCCGCAACGCGCGCAAAGAATTCGACGTGGCGCCCAGCCAGGGCATCACGGCGATCTTCCGCGCCGACGGCAGCGCGCCCTTGATCGAATCGAACCGCGAGATGTTCCGCCGGCTGGCGAACGTGACCGATCTCAGCATGATGGACGGCAGCGCAGCAGCGCCCGATCAAGCGGCGGCGGTGGTGTCCGGCGAGGTGACGTGCTTCCTGCCGCTGGCGGGGATGATCGACATCGACGCCGAGCGCGCCCGGCTGGCGAAGGCGCTGGAGGCGATTGAAGCGCACGTCGCGCGCACCGAGGCGCAGCTTGCCAACGCCAACTTTGTGACCAAGGCCAAGCCGGAGGTCGTGGAGCGCACGCGCGCCCGCCTGAACGACCTGAAGGCCGAGCGCGAGTCGGTGGCGGGCAGATTGGAGGCGTTGAAGTAGCACACAGCTTCCCGGAGAACTGAGGAGTTCTCCGGGAGGTTTTGTTATAGCCCTTTGCGCCAGTAGTCCAGGCCGGCAATGATGATTTCTTCGAGCCAGGGGTGGAAACGGTCTTGTAGTTTGGCAGGATCGTCAAGGTAGGAGAATTGGAAAAGATTTTGAGACAAGGGTTGCAGGTCTTGATCTGTAAAATTATCGCCGACCGTATACGCACGGCGATATATACCAGCAGAACATGCCATCACGCCTCGGTGTTCAGGCCCAAACACGTGGAACGAAACCAGAAACGTTGTATGGATTTTTCCTATCGTTATTGTGAAAGCCAACAAAATCGCGTAAAAATTTAGATTAGGAGAATAATTAAGAAGTTGACCGATCTTTGTAATAAAATATTGAGGCATAGGTTCACTTTGGGAATCTCTCTTTGTGAGCGAGACTTTAAAATCTGCGACTACGTTTTGGAGAGAACGTTCAACCTCGCTTTTAACTTCTCCAAATCTCCTAAAAGCAATATCGGACAAAACCCTGGCGAATGCTTCAACCCTTGCGTGCGCTTCTCCGGTTCCCGTCTCGCGGTATTTTTGTAATTTTTCCACTGCCGCCGAAAGTATTTCTTGCACAGACCTATAATCTTCCAATACTTCTCTCGACAAACTCAACGCTTTAACGAACTCCTTTTTTTGCGCCCGCACAAACAACCTCACCAGCATCTCCAAATCCCCCGTGTCCGCCGCCTCCAGCGCCTCGATATACTCCACCCGGTCGTCGCGCGTCACCACCAACGGGAACCACCCCGCCTTGATAAACACCAGGCTCGCCAACATTCGCGCCACACGCCCATTGCCGTCCTGGAACGGGTGAATCTGCGTAAAGCGATGGTGCAGCCACGCCGCCTCGACTTCGGGCGAAACCCCCGCCGCCTCGTGCTCAAGGTGCCACCGAACCAACTGTTCCATCTGCGGCGCGGTCTGCTCCGGCGGGCAGTATTGATATATCATTCCATCGGGGCGAGTCGGATTATTGGGCCACTTTTTCCACTCGCCGCGCAACAACTTGACGGTTACGAGATTGTCGAACGGGTCTAAAGCCGTGGTGATTTCTTGGTGCCTGGTCAATGCCTGGTGCAGTTCTTTGATATACGACGTAGAAAGAGGGCGCTGCCCGCTGACAAACTTGAACAATCCCTCAAGCACATCTTCGTGGTCGCGTACCAGCACTACAACCTCGGCGGCAGGGCGATCAGTCGCGCCATGCGGAATGAGCGCCTCAAGGATGCCATGTTCAATAAGAGTTTCTGTGATGCCCCGGTCAATGTAATACAAGCGCTCGATGATACCAGTCTCGATGGCGATACGGCGGCGCATCCGATCCATGAAGTTCTGGTAAGCCTGGGAGCCGCGTAGTTCCTCCGCCTGCTCGTCCCACACGCGCGCCAACGATGCAAGCGCGTCGCTCGCCAGGTCGCGCCAATTTTCCGGCAGGTCTTTGATCGGTTCCCACATCTTGTTTGCCCTCATCCGCAGTTTGACGCTGTTAGTTTAGCACGGAACCCGGTAAAGTTAGACCTATCACATGATAACCAGGAGGTCTTCCCATGCGCACCGACGGACGCGCCGGCGACCAGCTACGCCCCGTAACCTTCACGACCGGCTACACCCGCCACGCCGAAGGCGCCGTACTCATCGCCGCCGGCGATACGCGCGTACTCTGCACGGCGACGGTAGACGAAAACCTGCCGCGCTGGTTGAAGGATCAAGGCGGCGGGCAGGGCTGGGTCACCGCCGAATATGCCATGCTGCCGCGCGCCACCCACACGCGCGGCCAGCGCGGACCCAGTTCGCGCGGGACCGAGATCCAACGCCTCATCGGGCGAAGCCTGCGCGCTTCGGTGAACCTGGCAGCGCTGGGCGAACGGCAGATCATCATCGACTGCGACGTGCTCCAGGCCGACGGCGGCACGCGCACCGCGTCGATTACCGGCGGCTACGTGGCGTTGGCGCTGGCATTGGAAAAGCTGATCGACCAAGAAGTCATCGACGACGGCGTGTGGCTTGCGCCGGTCGCGGCAGTGAGCGTGGGCGTGGTGGACGGCGCGCCGCTGCTCGATCTCGACTACGGCGAAGACGAGCACGCCGACGTAGACTTCAACGTGGTCGCTGCCGGCGGCAAATACGTCGAGGTACAGGGCACGGCAGAGGGTGCGGCCTTCGACCGCGCTATGCTCAACACGCTGCTGGACCTTGCCGATAAAGGCATACGCGAACTGCTGGCGATGCAGCAGGATGTGTTGGGCCGTGCGAAATAAAACGGGGCATGGCCTCCCCCCGGATGCCATGCCCCCCAGGATTGACGTTATGTTATGGCATACGGTAGGCGCCGCTTACCACGGGTCGGTGTCGAACATCTCGTCCGGCACAAGGCGGCGGCGCAGCCGCCGGTGATTGCTGTTCGAATCCTGCACGAAGCCGACCGGGCGGCGCGGCAGAAAGTCGGCCCCGGCCTCGATCTGGCGCGAGAGCGTCTCGACCGAGGTCTTGAGGAAGCGCAGCGCGACCTCGGTTTCGCGCTCGTGCGCGGCCAGCATGCGCGCGTGCAGCGCCACCTCGCGGACGAATGCGCCGGGCCGGTTCACCAGCCGGGGCACCACTACCGCGTGTTCCTCGCGCCACTGGTCGCCCATGTAGCGCCTGAGCATCCGCAGCGCCTGGTCTTCGTCCTGGATGGGCGGGATGGCAAAGATGCGGTCCACGCGGCCCGGTCGCTTGGCAATGCGTTCGTCGATGATTTCCGGGTAGTTGGTGGTGGCAACCATGAGCACGCCCCTGGGGTTGTTGGGCGATTCCACGCCGTCGAGTACGTTGAGCACACGCGCTTTGTCGTCGGCGTGCAGGTAGGCGTCGATCTCCTCAACGATCAACAGCACCTCCTGCTTGGCCTCGCTGACCACATAGAGCGCGCGGTGGATTTTCTCGAAGGTCGCACCGTACATGTCAGAGCCGGAGACGTAGACCACCACCCGTCCCTGACCGATGGCGAGCTTGGAGAGCGCCGCGCACAGCATCGTCTTGCCGGTGCCGGGCACCCCCACCAGCAGCAGCTTGCGGAAAGGGATAAGCTGCAACTGCCGGTAAATGTGCACGCCTTCCTCGAAGAAAGCGTTCATATCGTTGAGCAGATCGTCTTTGAGCGCTTGCGGGAGGATCACGTCGTCCCATTCGACTTCGGGCGTGAAGAAGGCGTCGGCCCCGCCGACGATGTACACTTCGCGCCGCCGCCGGATGCGCGGACGCACGGCATCGGCGCAGATGTTCTCGAAGCCGGACCAGGCTTGCAGGCGGTCGGGCGGCGCCAGCGCGACCGCGATCATGTCGCGCGTTTCTTCGTCCACGTAGGCGCAAACCAACAGCACGTCGAACGGATCGTTTTCTTCCGTCTCGAAGTGGAAGACGAAAGCGCCGGACGTGGCGCCGAGCGTGGCCTTGCGGCTGGTGTGATCGATTTCGCTGATGCTGGCGATTTCGGGGCAGGCGATTTGTTCAACGCCCCGGTAGCGCGCCTTGCCGCGCAGCCGGCGATCCGGCTTCACCCGGTCGTGGGCGATCCGGTTGGCGCAGTCCGGCGACGACCAGATGGTCATAAAGGGCCGGTCGTCGTAGCGTGTCTGCCATTCCTGCTCGGCCCAGCGGATCAGACGCTCGTGGCGCAAGTTGTCGGTGACCGCCTTACGGGGACTCAGGGGAGAAAAGGGCCGGCGGCGGCGCGTACCCCGAAAACGTCTTGCCAGTAAAGCGTCCAATTTGGCTTCTTCCGAATCATCCATGGAGAGTTTCTCACATTACAATAGAACCTAACCATACCACATAGCCATTGTAGCAGCAAACCTCAAAAAATCACTCAATCGTTCTGTCGCCCGGTGCCGGCGCGGTCCTTGTTTCGCTATAATCCGGGCAGGACTATTGCATTGCATTGAAAGGATCATTCCCGTCATGAATCGAGAGGAAGCCTGGGAGATCGTCTGCGAATATGTGAAAGGCGACGGGCTGCGTAAACACATGCTGGCCGTCGAGGCCGGGATGCGCGCCTATGCGCGGCGCTTCGGCGAAGATGAAGACGCCTGGGGGCTGGTGGGGCTGCTGCACGATTTCGACTGGGAGATTCACCCCACCCTAGACGAGCACCCGGCAAAGGGCGCAGCGATCCTGCGCGCGCGCGGCGTGAGCGAGGAAGACGTCCGCACCATCTTGAGCCACGGCTTCGATACCGGGGTCCCGCGCGAAACGCTGCGCGACCGGGCGCTCTACGCGGTGGATGAACTGACCGGCCTCATCAGCGCGACCGCGCTCGTGCGCCCCAGCAAAGATATCCGCGACGTGAAAGTGAAATCGGTCAAAAACAAGTGGAAGGACCGGTCGTTTGCGGCGGCGGTGAACCGCGAGGAAATCGAAGAGGGCGCCGCCGAACTGGGCGTCGATTTGTGGGAGCATGTCGGCGTGGTGCTGGAGGCGATGCAAGGCATCGCGGAGACACTGGGCCTGGATGGAGCGCTGGCGAAGGAGTGAACGATTCGAGGGGAGACGCCGGGTGCCGGATCACGGACACCTTCCCCGCGTTCGTGCGCTTCTGGGAAAGGGTCAAGACGCAGCCGCTCGATGTGCAGATCGAGCGCTGGGCAGATGAGTACATGGCGCAGTGGCCCGACCTGCTCGCCATGCAGCAGCAGGACTATGAAGCCCAGGGCATCGGCTGGCGTGACGTGGCGCGGGAGCATGTCTTTCCCTTTCTGCCGGAGCGCCGGCCCGCTATGATCGAAGCGCGGCAAAATCTGCTCGTCAATCTGGAGCCGGTCTATCGCAAGGCGCGGGCGGTGCTGGGCCTGGACTTCGATGTCCATTTCGTCATCTACGTTGGGATCGGCCTCGGCGCGGGGTGGGCGACCCGGTTCAGGGATATGTGGGCTTGCCTGTTCGGCCTGGAGAATATCGCCGAGTGCCAATGGTCGGGGACCGATAGGCTCGTACCGCTGGCAGCGCATGAGATAAGCCACCTGCTCCACTTTGAATGGCGTGCGCGCGCCGGGCTGCCGCCGGACGACGACCGGGGCGCTTTCTGGCAGCTTTACGAGGAAGGCTTCGCACAATACTGCGAACACCGGGTCGCCGGCGCGGCGCTGTGGCGCGAGCAAGCCTATCACGAGGGCGCTTGGCTAGCCTGGTGCCGGGCTAACCAGGCGCGGCTCGCCACCCATTTCTTGCGGGCGGTCGAGCGCGACGAGCCGGTGAATCGCTTCTTCGGCTCCTGGCGCCAAGTCGATGGACACAGCCAGACCGGTTATTTCCTGGGCTACGAGATGATGAGGCGGTGGCAGGAAACCCGGTCGCTCAAGGAGATTGCGCTGCTGCCGCCCGGCGCAATCGACGAGCGCGTGCAGCGCGCGTTGGAAGCGATGGCCGCCGGCGCATAAATGTAAGAAATACATTAAAGAGTTCGCCTCCTACAACCGCACGAGTTATACTAATTGATGGTCTTCAGGAATTCGCAGGACGAACAAGAATTCGACGCCATATTTTGAGAGCATCCCACCGGGACGCCCCGGCCGGCGTGCCCCGGAAACCCCGCGAATTCCCCAAGAACCCTGGTTTACGCGGTCTTTCTTCTCTCCTGTGCAGGTGTATCGTGGATATTCATGTTTATACAGACGAAAGCCTTTTCGATGAACTGAAACCCGAATGGAACCGGCTGCTTGAGCAAAGCCGCGCGAATTACATCTTTCTGACCTGGGAGTGGCAGTATACCTGGTGGCAGAGCTACCGGCCCGGCGACCTGCACGTGATCGCGCTCCGCGACGGGGGGGCGTTGGTGGGGCTGGCGTCGTGTTTCGTGCATCACATGCCCGAAAGGGGGCGCTGGCTGCGCTTCGTCGGCTGCGTGGAGGTGACCGATTACCTGGAGGTCATCGCCTTGCGCGACCGCGAGCCGGAGGTGTTAGAAGCGCTGGCCGACTACCTGCTCGGCGCGGGAGCGGCGCACTGGGACCGCATCGACTTCTGCAACGTCCGCGAGCAATCGCCGACTTTCGAGCGGCTGCCTGGCCTGCTGGAGGCGCGCGGCCTCGAGGTTACGACCAAATTCGAGGACGTGTGTCCGGTCATTGCCCTGCCCGGCACCTGGGACGAGTACCTGGAACTGCTGGACGGCAAACAGCGCCGCGAACTGCGCCGGAAGCTGCGGCGCGCCGAGGCGTACAATCTCACGTGGCGCATGGTGAAACCGGCAGACGACCTCGACGCGGCGATGGAGGCGTTCCTCCGGTTGATGGAAGCCAGCTCGCCCGACAAAGCGAAGTTTATGGAACTGCCGGGCAACCGCGACTTTTTCCTTGCGCTGAGCCGCGTATTGATGGCACGGGGTTGGCTGCAATTGATCTTCCTGGACCGCGCCGGCGAGCCAATCGCAACTTATCTTAACTTCGATTACGGTAATCGCATCCAGGTGTACAACTCCGGCCTGAATCTAGAATACATGCCGCTCAGCCCCGGCTGGGTGCTGCTGGGCCACGCCATCGAGTACGCCATCGCGCAGGGGCGCGAGGAGTTCGATTTTTTGCAGGGCGATGAGGAGTATAAATATCGCATGGGCGGCAAGGACGCCAAAGTGTGGATGCTCATCGCCGAGAAGCCGGACTAGCCGGCCGCCCGGCAAATGGAAAGGCCCTGCGCAAACGGCAGGGCCTTGTCGTTAAAAGGAGAGGAACGCGCCTATACCATCAAGTGACTGTTCTCTGGGATGTAGGGCCGGGCTTGTTGGATGCGCAGGACTTCGGCTTCGCTGACGCGGCGCTCGCCCATGTGGTAGAGTACGTCGTTGAATGCATCGTACCGGTAGCGCCGGCTGAGCCAGCCGTAGATTTCATCCCGGAAGACCAGGTTAAACAACACGGCGTCCTCAGACTCGATGATCCTTTCTTCCACCAACCACACCGGCGCCATGTGAGCGAGCACCGGCTGCACCTTTAGGTCACGGCGGTGCAGGATTTCGCCGACGTGCTCTGGCGTTTCAACCATTTGCATGATTATTTTCCCTCGTGCGACATACTCGGAAAAGCTATATATTCATTATAACATGGCTCATTTTATCCAGATATAGTACCGCGCGCCCGGCGCCATACCCCCCCAAGGATTGGGGGGCGCCGCCGGCAATGCCGGCCCAGAACACCTCAAACCAATTTATAACCCGCGAAGATTGTGATAGAATAGTGTCACAAAGTTGCCTTTATGCACTTTTAGCAGTGTGATCGAGTCTGATGAGTATAATTAGGGATTGTGCGGAAGTGTGGGATAGGTAAAATCACGTGACTCTGTGGGAAGCGCCAACATTCGACCCTCGCCCGTTGCACAGCGTACCGTTTGGGGTAGCTGTTGCCGACGTTGACGGCAGCGTAATATACGCCGCCATGCAAGCTTTAATCGACCAGATAACCGCCCATACATATAAGGTTTACCCTGCGGCCTCACCCGCCGAAGTGCACACCGCGACCGACGCCGCCGTCACGGCGTGGCTGGATGCGCTGAACCGGTCTATCGGCAAGCCGGCGCTGGCGCTCACCCGCGAGGAGGTCGTCGAGCAGACTCAGCGCTACTCCTTCGAGTTTGGCTTCCTGGCGCTCGAATACGGGCGCTTGTTGACCGGCGCGCCTGACTTCGCCGCGCATGTCCTGGTCAGGGCCGTGACGCCTATTTTGGCGAGCGTAGAGGGCGTCGAAGACGTGACCGGGCTGCTGGCGCTGCTGCCCTGGGCGCTGAAGCAGCTTTTGCAGGTCGATGTTCATCTCGTGCTGTCGAGCGCGGCGGCGACCCTCGAATGGCGCGCGGGCGGCGAACTGGAAACCCTCCACCCGTACAACCATGACGCCTATACCCGGCTCTACCGGGACGCCTACCCCGCGCTGCTGCGGATGCTCCCGGCGCGGCTGGGCGGCCACGTCGTAGAGGCGCACGAGACGCCCAGCCCTAGCTCCGGCGATGGGCCGGAGTTTCGCTGGCGCACGGTCTGGCGGCAGGCGCAGCCGTTCCCGGTCGGGCTGCTGGCCGGCGGGGCGCTTTCGGCGCTGCTGACCTTGCTGGCGCTGACCGGGCCGGGCGCGCTGGCGTGGGTCGCGTGGCTGCCGGCGGCGGTGGGCGGGCTGTTCGATTGGGCGCTACACCTGCGCCGGCAGCGCGACGCGATGCGGCGGTTGGTGCAGCGCATCCCCACGCTCCGCCTGGACAAGACCACCTCGACCGGCGACGGCCTGGCAGAACTGACGGCGGTCTTAAAGGACCAGGTTGAGAACCTGGACCTCGTGCAGGATGTCATCCTCGCGCTGGGCGCCACGCTAAACTTGGACGAACTCACCACGCGCCTGCTGGAGGTGCTCACCGGCGAACTGGGGTTCGACCGGGCGCTGCTGCTGCTGGTTGACGAGGCGCGGCAAACCCTGGTCTACGGCGACACCAGCCACGCCGCCAACTCGCACGAACTGCAACTACGCCTGGAAAGCATCCAACTCCCGCTCGACACGCCCGACGCCCAGGATGATCCTCTGCTCGCGGCGTGGCTGCACGGCGAGACGGTCTTGCTGCACGACGAAGCCGAGGTCGCCGCCGCCGGGCGACTCAGTTGGGTCTTCGGGGCGCAGGGCATCACCGCGTGCCTGGCGGCGCCGCTGCGGGTGGGCGAGCGGCTGATCGGCGTGGCAATCGTCGATAACAGCTTCACCGGCGACCCCATCGACGAGGCCGACTGCCGTTTGTTGGCGATGGTGAGCAACAACATAGCGATTGCCATCGACAACGCCCGGCTGTATGGCCGCACCGACGAGGCGCTCGAAGCGCGCGTCGCCGAGCTTCGTATGCAGCAGCAGATCGACCGCGAACTGACGGCCACGCTCGATCTGGCGCGCGTCATGCGGGTGACCATCGACTGGGCGCTGCGCTTCACCGACGCGACCGCCGGCTCGGTGGCGCTGTACGATGCGGACAGCGCTACGCTGCGCATCATCGATGCATATGGCTACCCCGAACTGGACAAACTCCGGGACCAACCCCTGCCGGCCGAGGCCGCCGGCATCGCCGGGCGCGTGGCCCGCACCGGCAAGGCGCAGATCGTGCCGGACGTGGGCGCTAACCCCGGCTACCTGGAGATGGCGCCCGGCACCTGCTCGCAGATGTCGGTGCCGATTATTCTGGACAACCAAGTGGTGGGGGTGCTGAGCCTGGAAAGCACCCGGCCGGCGGCGTTCGGCGAACCACAGCTCGACTTCGCCGAGCGGCTGGCCGACCGCGCAGCGGTTGCGATTGTCAATACCCGGCTCTACACCGAAGCCCACCACGAGCGCGAGAAGCTCTCGACCGTGCTCAACAGCACCGCCGACGGCGTGATCGTGATCGGGCAAAACGGCCTGCTGGAACTGGTCAACCCGGCAGCCTACACCATCTTCGGCCTCGGCGCCGCCACCGAGTACCAGGGCAAGCTGCTGGCGGAGGTCATCGGCGAACACGCGGCGGTATTGGAGGCATATATCCGGGCGATTGAGAGCAACGGTCCCTTCTTCGACGAGGTGAAACTGAGCAACGAGAAGTTTTATCGCCTGGGCGTGCTGCCGGTGGAGGGCGTGGGCTGGGTGGTGGTGCTGCAAGACATCACCCACTTTAAAGAAGTGGACCGCCTGAAGTCAGAACTGCTCGCCACCGTCTCGCACGATCTCAAGAACCCGCTGAGCGTGATGAGCGGCTACATCGAACTGCTGGAGATGCGGGTCGAAATCGACGAGAAGAACCGCCATTACATCGACCGTATCCGCCGCTCGCTCGGACACATGGGCGACCTCATCAGCGACCTGCTGGAGATGGCGCGCATCGAAACCGGCATCTCAATCGAGCCGCAGACGACCGATATAGCCGCCGCGATCTACGATGTAGTCGATGCGCTGCACAACCACGCCCGGCAAAAAGATATCGGCGTAACGGTGGAGGCGAACGCGCCGCCGGCCCTGGCCGACCCGCAGCGTCTGCGCCAGATTTTGCTCAACCTGGTCAGCAACGCGCTGAAGTACACGTCGGTCGGCGGCAGCGTACACGTCACTGCCGAGGCGTGCAACGGCGACTTTGTGACCATATCAGTAATCGACAACGGGCTGGGCATCGCGCCGGAGAACCAGCCGAACGTATTCAGCCGGTTCTACCGCGAGCGCCGCCCCGAAACCCGCGACGTCGAAGGGACCGGACTAGGGCTGTCGATTGCGAAGGCGCTGGTCGAGGCGCAGGGCGGCACAATCGGCTTTACCAGCACGCCGGGCGCCGGCAGCGCCTTCTACTTTACCGTGCCCCGCGCGTAGCCGGCGTCAGCCCTGCACCGCCGGGTCGCCATATTCTTTCTCTTGCTGGTCGGCGCGGCGCTGGTACAGCCAGGTCGCATGCGCCAGGCCGTCGTCGTTGCGGCGCGACAGCATCTCCGGCGTGAAGCGCCAGGTCCAGTTGCCGGACGGACGGCCGGGCGTGTTCATGCGCGCCGCCGCGTCCAGGCCCAACACATCTTGCAGCGGCATGATAAAGGTATGGGCGCACGAGCGCATCCCGACCTGGACGAGGGTCCACACCGGGTCGCGCACCTCTTGCCCCAGGTACTCGGACAGGAAGCCGCGCATGCGGTCGTCTGCTTCGTGATTCCACCAGCCCAACGTCGTGTTGTTGTCGTGGGTACCGCTGTAGACCACGCTGTTTGGGACGTGGTTGTGCGGCAAGAAGGGATTCTTGGGGTCGTTGCCCCAGGCGAATTGCAGCACTTTCATGCCCGGCAGGTTGAAGGCGTCGCGCAGTTTTTCCACGCCCTCGGTGATGATGCCCAGGTCTTCGGCGATGATCGGCAGCTCGCCCAGCTTCTCCTGCACCACCCGGAAGAAGTCCATGCCCGGCCCCGGCACCCACTGCCCGTTAATCGCGGTCTCCTCGCTGGCGGGGATTTCCCAGTACGCATTGAAGCCCCGGAAGTGATCGATGCGCACATAATCGACCAGGCCCAGCGTCGCCCTGATGCGGTCGATCCACCACGAGTAGCCGCGCGCTTTCAGCACATCCCAACGGTAGAGCGGGTTGCCCCAGCGCTGCCCGGTCGGGCTGAAATAGTCCGGCGGCACGCCCGCGATGACGGTAGGCTGGCCTTTCTCATCCAGGTAATACTCGTCACGGTTCGCCCAAACGTCGGCGCTGTCGTGCGCGACGAAGATGGGAATATCGCCGAACAGCCGGACGCCGCGCGCGTTGGCGTAGGCTTTGATCTCGTCCCACTGCTTGTAAAACACCCACTGCCGGAAGCGGTGCTCGTCGATGCGCCGGGTATGCGTCCGGCGCGCGGCGTCGAGCGCCGCCGGGTCACGGAGCGCTTCGCCCTCC
The DNA here is from genome assembly GCA_016927535.1 of Anaerolineae bacterium. GTDB lineage: Bacteria > Chloroflexota > Anaerolineae > Aggregatilineales > JAFGMM01 > JAFGMM01. The sequence goes on along the minus strand of JAFGMM010000158.1, from coordinate 5,980 downwards.
GGCCACACAATCCAGGGCCGCCCGGCGTGGTGGTCTTTGATCGCAGCGAACAGCACGAAGTCGTCGAGCCAGTGCGCGTTGGCTTCGCACCATTGGGGAAATGCGGCCCGCTGCGGGTCGTGTGCGTTGGCGGCAAAACGCTCGTAGGCCAGGGTGAGCATTTGGTTGTGGTAGTCGATGACCCAGCCGTAATCGACGCGCTCCGCCGGGAAGCCGGGCGCGTCCGCGAGGTCGTCGTGGGTCAGCCAGCCGTCGCCGACCAGCTTGTCTAAACTGATGAGGTTGGGGTTGCCGGCGAAGGCCGAGAGCGTCTGGTAGGGCGAGTCGCCGTAGCTGGTGGGGCCGAGCGGGAGCACCTGCCACACCGACTGGGCGCTCGCCTGGAGCCAATCGACGAAGCGATAGGCCCACTCGCCCAGGTCGCCGATGCCGTAGCGTCCGGGCAGGGAGGTGGGATGCAGCAGCACGCCGCTGGAGCGTGGAAAGAGCGTCATAGGTTGCACTCCGTAATGGTATGGTATGGTAATGGTAATAAGACTAAACGGGTTGGATTGTACCACGGCGCGGGGCGGTGTTCCAGAGCGCGCATCAAAAAAGCGCGGCTCTCCACACGGACCGCCGCGCCTGTTTGATGCGTCCTGAAAGTTACGTGCGCCGGTTGTAGAACTCGACCACCAACTGCTCGTTAATCAGCACCGGGATTTCCTCCCGGCTCGGCGGGCGTTCGAGCGTGGCGCTGAAAGCGTTCTTGTCCACCGTCAGGTAAGGCGGTGCGGTGCCGGCTTCGGTCATCCACTGCTCCACCTGGGGGTTGTTGTGCATGCGCTGCCGGAGCGTGACGATCTCACCGGGGCGCACCGAGTACGACGGGATGTTGACGGCGCGTCCGTTGACGAGAATGTGCTTGTGCGACACCATCTGCCGCGCCGCCCAGATCGTCCCGGCGAAGCCGGCGCGATACACCAGGTTATCCAGCCGGCATTCCAGCGCAACCAGCATGTTGGCGCCGGTCGGGCCGGGCTGCTTGGCAGCTTTAAGGTAGTAGCGGCGCATCTGGCCCTCGCGCACATTGTAGATGAAGGCCAGCTTTTGCTTCTCATCTAACTGGAGGCCGTAGTCACTGCGCCGGCGGCTGCGGAACTGCTTATCGCGCCCCAGATGACCGGGCGGATAAGGCCGCTTCTCGACGACACGCTGGTACTTGGGCCGTGGCACCAAGACCTCGCCAAACCTGCGTTGAACTTTCGCTTTTGGACCGTGATAGGATCCCATTTCTTAATCTTATCCTCGCTATGGCTAACCGTTTGATTGTGCGCACCGGGCCTTGCCGCGGAACCCCTATGCAGCACAAAACCTACTTAAACCAGTAGGTCGCTTTCGATCAATAGAGGCCGTACAAATTGAGAGGACTTGCAGCCGGCCACGATTGGAAGGTAAGAGTCAGCCAAGGGGGATTATAGCACAGCCTTGCGCGTGACTCCAAAAATTCCTTCACGGGAACAGATTTCTCACCGCAGAGACACAAAGGGCACAGAGAAGACGACTTTTAACCACGAATGCGCACGAATAGTCACGAATGCGAGTCTTTCTCTTTATTTGTGTCGATTGGGGTGTATTCGTGGTTAAGTCTCTTGCCGGCTTTCCATGCCGAGAGTTTACGCGAACAGCGCTTCGACCGGTACCGCGAACTCCGGCAGCAGCGCGCCGCCTTCGAGCGTCTGCCCTTCGCCGAGCAGCGTAATACCTCCGGGCGTGTAGACCATCACCTGCCGAGTCTTGGGGATGACCACCCACACCGCTTTCGTCCCGGCGCGTAGATAATCGTTGACCTTGCTCATCACGTCGCCCATGCCCTCGGTCGGCGAGACGACCTCGACTGCCAGGTCGGGCGCTTGGTAGAAATAACCCTCCGGCAGTTCGTCCGGCAGGTTTTCGGCGGCGACAAAGGATTTGTCGGGCGCGCGCATCTTTTTGATGTCGCCCGGCGTGCCCTCAAGAACGTAAGTCGTCTGGTCGGCGAATACCCGGCCCAGTTTGTTTTGTCGGACAAAATTACCAAGTTCTAAGCCAATGATCATCGAAACACTGCCATGAACGACTCCGGCCGGCGCCATGTGGACAATCTCCTCGTTTACGACCTCCACGCCAAAATCCGCGCCCAGCGACATGAGATAGGTCTCCGTGATGGGCACAGGATGAGTCGACTCGCGTACTGCGGCCATCTGCGTGCTCCTTTCGCCTGCTCTCAAGCCATTATAACATGCGATACAATAGGCAGCGCTAAACCGACCACGACAAGGAGTCATATCAGCGCAATGGAACCACTGACCCCTGAACACGTCCAGGCTGCGCTCGATGCGCTTGACGCCGGCGTCACGGTGCGCACCTTCGAGACCTCCACCGCCACCGCGCAGGACGCCGCCGACAGCATCGGCACGACGCTGGGCAGCATTGTCAAAAGCCTCTGCTTCATCATCGACGAGGCGCAGCCGGTGGTGGTGCTCTGCGCCGGCGACCGGCAAATCGACACCCGAAAGCTCGCGGCCTTATATGACGTTGGGCGCAAGAAAGTGAAAATGGCGACTGCTGAGGAGTCGATTGAGATAACCGGCTATGTACTCGGCGGCGTGCCGCCGGTGGGGCACCGCACCCCGATGCCGGTCTACATCGACGCGACTCTCAGCCGCTTCGAGACGGTTTATGCCGCCGCCGGCTCGCCGAACGCGATCTTTCCCATCCGGTTCGACGCACTCGTCGAGATAACCGGCGGCGTGGTAGCCGACCTGGTGAAGGACTGACTTCGCCCTAACCCCCTCTCCTGCGACACGCAGGAGAGGGGGCGCAGGAGGGAAGCCTTACACGCGGCCTCGATCTCAAGGGATGTAGAGCACCTGGCCGATCTGGATGTAGTTCGGGTTGCTGATGCCGTTGCGCGCGGCGAGCACGCCCGGGTCTACCCCGAAACGCAGCGCGATGCTGAACAGGGTATCGCCGGTCTGGACCATGTAAGTATCCGGGCCGCCCACGCCGTAATCGTACAGGCCGCCCTGCCCGTCGTTGGTATACGATGCGGTGGGCTTCCAGTCCGCCGGGTCGGGATTGGTGTCGGCGATGATCGGCAGGCTGGCGACCGGCGCATTGCCCTTCAGGTACGCGCCGTACACCCAGCCGATCTTGCCCGACGCCAGCCGCACCTGCGCCCAGAAGCCGTCGTTTGAGCGGCCCTGCATCACCACGTAATGGCCGGGTTGGATCACCTGGACGACGTCGTAGGCTTCGCCCGGCCCCCGGCGCATGTTGAGCCGCACCCCGTTGACGATGGCCGCATACGGGTGATTGACAATCGATTCGGGAGCGACCGCCGCCGCTTCCGGCTCGTAGCTCTTGAGGTTGATGAAGTAATAATCGCTGCGCAGGTAGAACGCCTCGATCCAGCCGCGCTGGCCGCTGTTGAGGTAAATCTCGACCCAGTGCGCATCGACCGAGCGCCACCCGGTCAGCGTGACTTCCTGGTCGCGCACCAGGGTAGCGACGACCTGGGTGCTCGTGCTGTGCCACGAGTGGACCGGCGCTTCGGCGTACACGACAACCGCCGTCGGGTTGTACTGCGCCGCCGCGCCCATCGCCGGGCCGAAGACACCCCACGCCAGCGCCGCGACCAGCGCCAGCCCGAACACACGAACCCGATTGCGTAACAACTTATGCATGATAGAACCTCCTGCAAATAAACTTTAGCGACCCGGCTGCGCGTGGTTCACGCATCCTGTACGCGGCGGAACGCGGATTCGATTCCCTCGGCGCGGCACCACTGCAACATCTGCCGGTGCCGGCGCAGGTTTTCGACCGCCTGCTTGATGGTCTCCGCGCCCATGCCAGCCTCGTCACCTTCGGTTTCCGTATCTTCCGCTGCCGCGACGACTCCGGCGAAGATCACGTCCGCCGCCTCGGTCAGCAGCACCGGGTAGCTGCGCAGCACGACCTGCGCGGCCTCCCAGTCCTTACTACCCACGAAAGCGATGATTGCCTGCGCGATGTGCTGCCCCAGGTCGTCGGCCTCGGCGCCCAGCAGCGCATCGGCGCGCGCCCGCATCGCAGCACGGGCCGCCTTGCCGGCGTCGCCGTCGCTCACAGCCCACCCTTTACCCGCCGGAACGCCGCCTCGATCCCATCCTCATGGCACCAGCGGAGCACCTGGTGATGGGTACGGAGCGTTTCCTCGGCCCTGGGATCGGGCTGGTTGAGACTGACGATCTGCGCAAACATGACATCGGCCTCCGGGCTGAGCAGCACGCGCTCGCGCTCTTCAATGATCTTGCGCGCCTCGTCCCAGTCTGCCGCCGTCAGGTACGCCCGGATCGCCGCAATCACCTCTGCATCGTCATAAGACATCGCCAAACCGCTCCTTCGCACGGCGGAAAGCGGCCTCGATCCCGACGGCGCGGCATAACCCCAACACGACCCGGCGCGCGCCCAGCTTCCGCGCAACCACCTTGTCCCCTTCCGCCACGATCAAGATTTCGTAAATCACATCCGCGCTCGAAGTGAGCAGGATTTCCCGTCTCGCTTCGACCACGGCCCGCGCCGCATCCCAATTCGGCGTATTGTTGTACGCCACAATTGCTTTGATGAGCGCATCGATCACCAGCTCATCCGGTGCGGACATAATCGCCCCTTTTGTGTACGCAAAAATTCACGCTATGCCGATAATACCACCGGCAACGCATCATAGTGTAACACGGGGCGATAGTTGTTCGCCGTCAGATTGCAGCGACTCTCGGACATAACATGTCCAGCGGGGGGTCGGACATGGGCGGTATGGGTTCGGTCAGGGCGGCGCACAGGCGCTCGCACACTTTCTATGCCCTATTATACTCAAGCTGCGCATAAGGGAAAGTCGGGGAATCGGGGAAAAATCGGCGCGGCGGGACGCTGTAGGTGCTGCATCGGCCTCGCTCTGTGCCGCGCGTAATCATGCGGTCCAAATTAGGGCGAGCCGGATGTTGTATTTGTGTCTGATTCTGTTACTTTTGGTATACCCAATAACACGAGTTTCACCGATACAGGCCCTGAAGATTCGCTAAATTCTGTCTCCCATTGAGCAACTAGCTTCCAATTTGGCGCGACAGCATCCCACTGCACTTCTTTCACGATTCTTTCTTCCTCAACATCCCACAAGCCGTTTCTAGTCCACAACAAACTTCCATCAGGGCTTATTTTCTTTACACCTTGGTAATCTGGATCCATAAACGATTCGGGGAGCGTCACGATTGGCTCCCAGGTTTCGGTGTCCCATATCATCTGATTACTTGCGAGCAAATCCCCGTTGAGAGAAAAGTTTATACCCTTGGGGAAATAATTCATATCACCGTCTAAATATGTTAAATTTGTTTCCCCTTTACTTAGCAAAACAATTTCAACATCTGGCGTCCGTGTTTTTCTTATAGAGATTTCTCCAAATGTCTCCACGGCAAAATATGATCCATCAGGACTGAATTCCACAGACTCAATGCCTTCCCAAAACTCAAGTAGACTGATTGTTTCGCCAGTTTCAAAATCGAGCACTAAGAGATATATCGCAATTGGAGCATCTTGCATGACAAATATTATCGTATCTTTTGAATTAAATTTTACATCACGAGGCCAGTATATAGCACGATATTCTTCATCTACAGATTCGCCAATAAAGCCAGTTGCTACATTCCACCATTGCGTGAAATCAGAATTAAATCGTACAACGATTGGCTCGTTTTGTGAATTGAAAAATGGAACACAGTATCGACATCCCCACTCATCTAAAAATTTTCCGCTGCTTATGATACTTCCTCTCCCAGTTGTTAAATTCCATAAATGCAATCCGTTACAGAATCCACCGATAGCAGAAAGCATCGTCGAGTCTCTACTGAAACTTATATTGCAGTTAAATGGATCAGGATCATCAAAATAATCAACGTTTAGCTCAATAATAGGAACAATCTTCTCT
>JAFGMM010000157.1 GCA_016927535.1 Anaerolineae bacterium | reverse complement strand
TTGTCCGGGTTGGCGCCGATGTAGCCCCAGCTCGACGCTGCGTCCATTAGCACCGCGTCCACGTCGCCGGTCAGGAGCGCCTGCACCGCCGCGCCGAAGCTGTCGTACAGCACGATGCGCGGGTTTTCCTCGTTGCCGTCCAGCACCGCGTACACGGCAGTGTAGAAGTTGGTGGTGCCCGGCTGTGAGCCGATCAGCAGCTCCGCGTCTGCCCCCAGTTCTTCACCATTGCTGAAGCGGTCCTCGTCGGCGCGCACCAGGATGAACTGCTCCAGCGTCATGTAGGGGTCGGAGAAGTCCACCTGCTCGGCGCGCTCCTCGGTGATGGTGATGCCGTCCATACCGATATCGAACTCGCCGCCCGCCACCGCCGGGATCATCACATCCCACGAGCGCAGGTCCCACGCCACCACGCAGTTAAGCCGGTGGCAGATTTCCTCCATCGCCTCGTATTCCCAGCCGACCGACTTACCGGTCGTCGGGTCTACGAAGTTGAGCGGCATGTAAGCGTCTTCGGTCACGGCCTGGATCACGCGCCCGCCCAGGTCGGGCAGGTCGTCCCACTGCGCCGCCGCGCCCAGCGGCGTCAGCGCCAACGCCAGCGCCAGCAAAGCCGCCGTCCAGAACAGACGTTTTGACTTAAGCATTTTCTCTCTCCTTTTTCTAGGTCATGTGCGCACTCTAGATTATGCTTCCCGCGCCGCGCAGGGTCAAGGGTAATGCGCTGTACTTTTCTGCCTAATACGCCGAGAATTAAGCAATGCTATAATAGAGATAGGCGCGCGCCATGAGCGCAGCGCGTCACTTATCGGGTTAATGGCAAAATACCGTATCCTGCGCCATACTTACGATTGAGCGGCACTCGCATTAGTGGGTAGGGGCCAATGACCGACACGGTCCAGCATGATCCTTTGATCGGACGGCGCCTGGCGGGTTATTTGATTCGCCGGGAATTGGGGCGCGGCGGCATGGCGACGGTCTACGTCGCCGACCAACTCTCGATGAACCGCGAGGTCGCGGTCAAGGTCATGCGCCGCGATTTGGTCGAATCGGATGCGACTTTTGTCAACCGGTTCGAGCGGGAAGCGCGCACCATCGCCGCGCTGGAGCACGTCCACATTCTGCCGGTCATCGACTTCGGCCAAGCCGAGGGCTACATCTACCTGGTGATGCGGCGGCTCAACCACAGCCTGAAGGACTACATCCAGGAACACCGCCCGATCCCGGTAGACGCCGCCGCGCGCATGCTGCGCCAGATGGCGTCGGCGCTGGATTATGCGCACGAGCGCCAGGTCATCCACCGCGATTTGAAGCCCGGCAACATCCTCATGGACCGGCAAGATAACTGCTTCCTGGCCGACTTCGGCATTGCGCGCCTGATCGACAGCCAGGGCACCGCGCTGACCGTCGAGGGCGCGCTGGTGGGGACGCCCGGCTACATGGCGCCCGAAATCATCACCGGCGAATCGGCGACCGCCCTGTCGGACATTTACGCGCTGGGGATCATCTTGTTCGAGATTCTGTATGCGCGGCTGCCCTTCATCGGCGAAACCCCGTTCGCCATCATGCACCAACACCTGTATACCCCGGTCGAAATCCCGAAGGACGTGCGCCGGGATATACCCGCCGACGTGGACTTTGTGCTCTACCGGGCGCTGGCGAAGCAGCCCGAAGATCGCTTTGAGTCGGCGGGCGAATTGGCCGAAGCTTTCCTTATGGCGATCCAGCAGCCGCCCGATACCCAGGTCGATGCGCCGGGCCTGGGCGTCGTCGATACCGAGATCGTCGATACCGCCATCGACCTGGCGCCGGTCACGCCGGTCCCATCGGCGCCCGGTGTGACGACGGATATGCCCGTCGGCGATGGGGTGGTCGAGACGCCGCCGCCCGCCCCACCGCCCGCCCCGGACGGCCCGACCGATCTCCCGGCGTCTTCGCTGTCCCAGCACGCCGCGCCCACGCGCATCTCCGGGACGATAGCGGTGCGGACGCGCCGCTCGCGGCAGTGGATTGTGATCGCAGTAATCGCCTGGCTGGCCGTGCTGGTGCTGGCGGTCCTGGTCTTGACGAGGCCGGGCGAAGACCCCGCGCCTCACTTACAGGCGGCGCAGACCGCGGTCGCGGCGGGGCACCCGGACGAAGCGCGCGCCGGCTTCCGGCATGTGCTCGATATCGCCCCGGACAACGCCGAAGCGCGCCAGGGGTTGGCGAAATTGCTCAACGAGACCGGGCTGGCGGCGTTGGTCGCCCTGGATTACGACGCGGCGATTGCCGACCTGGAGGAGGCGATCACGGTCGATCCCACCTATGCGGCGGCGCACTTCAACCTGGGCGTGGCTTATGAAGAAAACCAGCAGCTCGACGCGGCGCGCGCCGCCTACGAAGCCGCGCTGGAACACGACGACCAACTGCTGGTCGCGCGCTACCGGCTGGCGGCGTTGCTGCTGGATATGGACGAGGTAGACGCGGGTTTCCAGGTGATCGACACCGGGCTAAACATGCTGGTGCAGGGGCAGGTAGAACTGGACGCCGCGCTGCGCGACCGGCTCATGTTCCTGATGTATACCACGCATGGCCGCGCCTATTACTTAAAAGGCGGTGATCGCAACCTGGCGCTGGCCGAGGAGGATCTGAAGCGCGCGCTGGCATGGCAGGACGCGCTGGAATATCCCGCCGAGGCGTACTACTACCTGGCGCAAATTTACGACGCGCGCGGCGATGCCGAATCCGCCCTGCTGGCTTGGCGCAACGTTCTAGCCTACCACGACCCGACCAAGAGCCGTCACCGCGAATGGGCGGTCGAGGCGCGCGAGCATATGAAGCCTTCGCAGTGACGGGTATAATAAAAAGACCGTAGTGCAAGGAGACCGCAACATGTCGAAGCATTGGCATCAAGTTATGGTGTTCGTAGTCGCTTTGGGATTGGTCGGCGCGATTTTTTCGGCTGCTATGGTGTGGGTCGATCCGGCCACCGTGCGCGCCGATGCCACCGCCGTTCACATCGTCACCCGGAGCCATCCCGCCGCCACCTACAGCCGGGTAGGATGGACTTACTTTGCCGCCCTGGTAGAAGGCCAGCAGTTGACCTCGTATGACCTGGTTGACCCGGCTTCCCAACCGGTGCGGGTGCTTTGCGCCAACCTGACCGAACAGATCATTACCGACTTCGGCCCGCCGCCCTGCCCGCCGGAGCGCGCCGTCCTCGAACAGGGCGACGCCGCCGTCGCCGCCTGGCAGCGCGCGCTGCCGGAGGATGTCTTTAGCCCCTTCCTCATCACCCCGCGCAACACCCTGCTCCTATCGCCGCAGCCGATCATCCAATGGAACCCGGTCATCGGCGCCGACGGCTACCGCGTGATCGTGCGCGGTCCCGGCGTCAACTGGTCCGCCGATATCGACGACCCTTACGCGGCCCAACTGCTCTATCCTGCCGACGCCCCGGCGCTGGAGCCGGGCGAGCGCTACACGGTGGAGGTCATTGAGATAACCGGCGGCCAGGAAGGCGCTTCGTCCGCCGACGAAGACGCGGCGATCAGCTTCGAGGTGATGGCCCCGGAGGACGCCGGCGCCGTCGAAGCCACGGTCGAGCAGATCGAGGCCGGCGCGCCCGAAGTCGATGTCGATCTGGCGACGGCCTACTATTACCTGCAAATGGGCTTGAACGCCGACGCGCTGGCGGTGCTGCTGGCGCAGACCGGCGACCTGATGGTCGAGACCTGCCCGGTCGAAGCGGGCGCGGCGCTGCCGGAGGCGGCGTCGCCGGTGGCCTATCTCATGCTCGGCGACCTGTACCTGGCGACTCAGCTTGAAATCTACGCCGGCCTGTCGTATAGCTGCGCGCACGACCTGGCAATCGCGGCCGGCGATATCGAGACCGGCGCGCGCTCGGCGGCGGCGCTGGCGCGGCTGGCGCTGGACGACGAAGAACGCGCGGAGTACGTCAAAGAGGCCGCCGCGCTGTGGGAGCAGCTTGGCGCAAAGGACGCCCTCGAAGCGCTGAAGGCCGAATTTGTCGGGATCGAGATCGAATAATCAGGTAGGGGCGGGTTTCAAACCCGCCCATATGCATCAACTTAAGCGCCTGCTCCCCCTCACCCCCGTCCCCTCGCCCTCAAGGGGCGAGGGGAGTCAGATGCGCGCTAACCCAAAATGC
>JAFGMM010000156.1 GCA_016927535.1 Anaerolineae bacterium | reverse complement strand
CGTATCTGGCGACGCCTGACTGCTTTTAGCGGCATTCGCGTTCGCCAACCTGACCGTTTCGCCGCTTAATTTGGCGAAGGTATTGATTGGTCTAAATTCTATTTATGGACCAATCACTAAAAGTCAGGAGAGAGGCATATGGCGGACGTAGCATGGACCGACGACCTCCCGGAGGAGAAAGCTTCGAGCGCCGGGGGCATCAACCCGAAGTTCCTCATCGGCGGCGCGTTGATTATCGGCGCGGTTAGTCTGCTGGTGGTGGCCGGCGTGCTGTCGGGGGGGCAGCCGTTCATCACGGTCGAAGAAGTCCTCAGCCGGCCCGATTTGGCCGGTAGGACCGTGCAGACCTCCGGCGTCGTCATCGGCGAGACCATCGAGTTTCAAGAGGACCCGATGGAGCTACGCTTTACCATCGCCAACATCAGCGGCGATATGGCGCACATCGAAGACCAGGGCGGCCTCGCCGAGGCGCTGCACCGGGCCGCCAGCGACCCCAACGCGGCGCGCGTGCCGGTGGTGATTCTCAACCAGGCCATGCCCGACCTGCTCCAGCACGAAGCGCAGGCCATTCTCACCGGTTCGATGGGCGAGGATGGTGTGTTCTATGCGACCGATTTGATGCTGAAGTGCCCCACGCGCTACAGCGACGCCGTCCCCGACCAGGTAGAGTAGCTGCAAAGAAGTGAAAGGATAATCCCTTGATTGCCGAAGTTGGGTTTATCGCCCTGTTATTGAGCCTGGTCGCCGCCGGCTATGCCGCCGTGGTTTCACTGTGGGCGGCCGGCCGCCGGGATATGGCGACTTCGCCGAATGCGCTGGCGCTGCCGGCGCCCGACGAGCGCACGCCCTGGATGCTCAGCGCGCGCAACGCTGCGCTGTCCGTCTTTCTACTGCTCAGCCTGGCGGTTGGGCTGCTGCTCATGGCGCTGGTAGGCGGCGAGTTCCAGATGGAATACGTGTACAGCACCACCGAGCGCAGCGCCGATCTCTTTCTCCGGGTTGCGGCGCTGTGGGGCGCGCAGGAAGGTTCGCTGCTGTTCTGGTCTTGGCTGATGAGCACGTTCGCCGCCGCTGCGATCCTCATCAACTGGCGCAGTCACCGCCGCTTTATGCCCTACGTGATTGCCATCACGATGCTGACGGTGGGCTTCTTCCTGTTTATCACCGTGGCCTATGCCAATCCTTTTAACCGGCTCTGGGCGCTTGAGGACAATTCGATCAAGGCGGCGGTCATCCAGCCGCCTGACTCGCAGCCGGCCCATCTCTGGTTGCTGCCGGATGGCCGGTCTGGGTTCGCGGCGGGGATCGCTGCGCCTGTGCCCGGCGCGCAGACCGACGGCGTGGGCATGAACCCGCTGCTGCGTCACCCCGGTATGCTCATCCACCCGCCGATGCTTTATTTGGGTTTCGTCGGCATGGTGATCCCTTTCGCTTTTGCGATGGCGGCGCTGGCGACCCGCGAGTACGGCGGCGCGTGGATTGCCATCTCGCGGCGCTGGTTGTTGGTGGCGTGGATGTTCCTTTCGCTGGGGCTGGCGCTGGGCGGGCGCTGGGCGTATGACGTGCTGGGCTGGGGGGGGTACTGGGCCTGGGACCCGGTGGAGAATGCCGCGCTCTTGCCCTGGTTGACCGGCACCGCCCTGCTGCACTCAATCGTCATCCAGCAGAAGCGCGGTATGTTCAAGCGCTGGAACATGATCCTGGTCATCCTGACCTACTGGCTGGTGATCTTCGGCACCTTCGCCACGCGCAGCGGCGTCGTGAACTCGGTGCACTCCTTCGCCGAGTCGCCGATTGGCATGCCGATGCTGGCTTTCGTGACGTTCGTCACGCTGGCGTCGCTGGTGATGCTGGCGTCGCGTTGGGATGGGCTGCGCTCGCAGGGTGGGCTGGCCGGCTGGCTCTCGCGCGAGAGTCTGTTTATGCTCAATAACGTGGTGTTTGTGAGCCTGGCGGTCGTGATCTTCGGCGGCTCGTATGCCGTGCCGATCATCTCGGAGTTGTTCCTAGACACCCAGGTGACGATGGGGCCGCCCTACTTCGAGACGACCGCCGGGCCGCTGTTCATCGCGCTGTTCGTCTTGATGGCGTTAGCGCCGCTGTCGGTGTGGCGCTCGTCCGCGCCGGAGCGCATGGGCCGGGCGATGCGGGCGCCGGTCGTCCTGACGATTGTCCTGATGCTGGCGCTGGGCCTGCCGATGCTGGGCGATGCGTTCGATGTCTTCCTGGCGCTGGGCGCGATCATCGCGGCGCTGCTGACGTTGGTGTATCACTTTTACACTTACCAGGGACGCGGTCGCCCGCGTGAACTGCCTACTGTGACGCTCGTGAACGTGATGATCGGCTTGAAGGTGGCGTTGGTGCTGCTTACTGTGGCGCCGGGCGCGTCTTTTATGGGCTTCCTGGATTTCGCGCAGGATACGCTACAAACCGGCGCGCTGCTGGCTTATAGCTTGATTGCTTTCGCGGGGCTTGTAACGCTGTGGGAATACTACCGGGGCGTGCGCGCGCGCGACCGCAGCCGGGGCGGGGGTCCGTTCAGGGCGCTGTATAATCTGTTCCGGCTGCACCGGCGGCGCTACGGCGGGTATTTCATCCACCTGGGCGTGCTGATGCTGGCGGTGGGGATCGTCGGTTCGTCGCTGTTCCAGCAGGAGACTCAGCAGCGACTCGCGCCGGGCGAGACGCTGACCATCGGAAACTACACGCTGCGCTACGACATGCTCGGCTGCCCGCACCCCGATACCGGCGTGCTGCTCCCGCTCGACCAGTGTATGCAGATCTGGGCGGTGCGTGCGCCGGACCCGCTGCGCTTTGTGTCGCAGGTTACTATCTTAAGAGACGGCAGAGAAGAGGCCATGTTGTATCCGGGCCGCGACCAGTACCAAAAGAGCGAGCAGACCATGACGCCGCCCAGCGTGTACCATACCATCGCCGGCGATTTGTATGTGATTCTGGCAAGTTGGGGACAGGATACGGCGACCTTTAAGGTATATTTGAACCCGTTGATCGGGTTCGTGTGGCTGGGTGCAGTGATGCTGGCGGCCGGCGGGCTGATTGCGATCTGGCCGCAGCCGAAGCGCGCATCCGCCGAGCAGCGCGCGCCGGCCGGCGCTGCGCCCTCGGAAGTGTAAGATGGTTTTTGCGCCCCAGAGCACAGCGGTTCTTTTTTCTTTTCTCCGTGGACTCTGTGCTCTCCGTGGTGATTTGTCTGGGAGGGGGTATGAAGATCAAGCGTCGTTTGTTTTGTGCTGTGATCCTGCTGCTGCTGGCAAGCGTGGCGCCGGCGCTGGCGCAGGACGGCGATGCGGTCACCGATGACGACGTGAACCGCGTTGCGCGGCAGCTCTACTGCCCGCAGTGCGAGAATGTCACGTTGGACGTGTGCGGTACGACGGCCTGTATCGCGTGGCGCAAGGAGATTCGAGAGCGGTTGGCGGGCGGCTGGACCGATGAAGAAATCATCGACTACTTTAAGGCGCAGTACGGCCAGCGGGTGCTGGCGCAGCCCGACGACCCGCTGATTAGTCTTCTGCTGGCGGCGATTCCCATCGCGGCGATTGTGGTCGGCGTCGTGTTTGTGGTCGTGCAGCAACGCAAAGGTCGGGGGCGCGACGTGACCCCGGCGCCGGACGGTGCGAAAGATGCATCGGTCAAGGATGAGTATGATGAGTACCGCGCGCGCCTGGAGCGCGAACTGAACGAGCCGTCTTAGCGGGAGGAGGCCGGATGGCAGATCCAAAAGACAAGGAGCAGCAGTCTCTTGGCGAGGTGGTGGACCGGTTGGAAGAACCGCCGGCGAAGAAAAATGGCTTCCCCGCGTGGGCGTGGGCCGCGATTGTGATCGCGCTGATCCTGGTCGGAGTGCTGGCGCTGGCGCTGGTCGAGGCGAATCGCCCGCACCCGGAGGTCGGCTCGCTTGCGCCCGACTTCACGCTCGAAACGCTCGACGGCGCGACGATTACGCTCTCGGCGCTGCGCGGCAAGGTGGTCTTGATTAACTTCTGGGCGTCGTGGTGTGTGCCGTGCAAGGAGGAAGCGCCCCAGTTAGAAGCGCTGTGGCGCCGGTACAAAGATCGAGACGTGGTGTTTGTCGGCATCGACTGGGCCGACCCGGAGAACCTGGCGCGCGAGTACCTGGAGGAGTTCGATATCACTTTCCCCAACGGGCGCGACCTGGGCGAGAAGATCGGCGATTTGTACAAGCTTTCCGGCGTGCCGGAAACCTATTTGATCGACCGGAGCGGCGTCATCGACCAGTTCTATTTAGGCCCGGTCTGGTTTGATGATCTGAGCGCCCGCCTGGAGCGGCTGGCCGGGTCGTGAGTATGGTTGTTTCTTCTCCTAATTTAAGGACATTGAACTGAATGAGTCCATTATCGCTTATCTTGGGCCTAGTGATCCTGGTCGTGGTCGGCTATTTTGTGCTCGCGCCGGTGCTCGGTAAAGCGCCCGCCCCGGCGGTCGAGTCGGCGCGGGCGGCAGCGCGCGCGCACCTGGAGGCCGAACGCGAAACGGTGTACGCTGCCATCCGCGAGCTTGACCTGGATCGCCAGGCCGGCGAGGTCGCCGAAGCCGAGTATCACGTGCGCCGCGAGCAGTTGATGGCGCGCGGCGTCGAGATTCTACAAGCGTTGGATACCGTCACCGGTGCTGAGCCGCCGCCCGATTTATGATCGAGACCCGGAAACTGGTCAAGACTTTTGGTATGCGGCCTGTTCTGCGCGGCGTTAATCTGACCGTGGAGACGGGCCGGTTCCTGGCTCTGTTCGGGCCGAACGGCTCCGGCAAGACGACGCTGATGCGCATCCTTGCGACGCTGAGCCGGCCCAGCGGCGGCGCGGTGCGCGTGGGCGGGCGGCGGCTGCCGCAGCAGGCCGACGCGGTGCGGCGGCGCTTGGGCGTGGTGCTGCACCAACCCTTGCTCTACGACGATCTCACCGCCGCCGAAAACCTGGCGTTCTTCGGGCGCATGTACGACCTGGGCGATATCCCCGGCCGTGCGGCGGCGATGCTGAAGCGGGTCGGGCTGGCGGCGCGCGCTCACGACCCGGTGCGCACCTTCTCGCGTGGGATGCAGCAGCGCCTTTCCATCGGGCGCGCGATTCTGCACGACCCCGATATCTTGCTGCTGGACGAGCCGTATACCGGCCTGGACACCGAGGCCGCCGCGCTGCTGGACGATCTGCTGCACGAGGTGGTGGCGGACCGGCCTCGCACTATTCTGCTGGTGACGCATGACCTGGCGCGCGGTCTGGCGCATGCCGACACAATCGCCGTTCTTAAGGACGGTAAGATCGTGCATACCGGCCCGCGCGCCGACTTTACCGGCGCGGAGGCATTCGCGGATTTGTACACGCGGGTCACGGGCGCGGTGTTGGGCGGGCGATAGGTATGGGTGAGGTTACAAAACGCACGCCGTTCGTCAAAGCGGTGCTGGCGATTGTCTGGAAGGATTTGCGCGCCGAACTGCGCAGCCGCGAGATGGTCAGTGCGATGCTGATGTTCGCCATTCTCTCGGTGGTGATCTTCAGCTTGGCGCTTGCGTTGGACCGGCAAGCGCGCCGTGAGGTGATCGCGGGGGTGTTGTGGGTGACGCTGACCTTCGCCGGGACGCTGGGCTTTAACCGTTCTTTGAGCCAGGAAAAGGACCGGGGATCGTTCGACGCGCTGCTGCTGGCACCCGTGGACCGGAGTACGCTGTTTTTCGGCAAGATGGCCGGCAACGTGGTGTTTATGCTGGTCGTGTCGGCGGCGCTGGTGCCGCTGTTTACGGTGTTGTTCGGCGTCAGTCTGTTCGAGCCGGCGCTGTGGCTGGTGCTGGTGTTGGGCGTGATCGGCCTCGCGGCGGTGGGGACGCTGCTCTCGTCGATGACGGTGCATGCGCGGGGCCGCGAGATGCTGCTGCCGATTGTGCTGCTGCCGGTGGCGCTGCCGCTGATTATGGCGGCGGTGAACGGGTCGCGCGGCATCCTGGGCGACGAACTGGTCGAAAGCTGGGCGATGTGGCCCGTCGTGTTGTTTGCCTATGATGTGGTGTTTTCGGCGGCGGCCTACATGCTGTTCGATTACGTGGTCGAGGAGTAGCGGGAAGATAATCAGGGCAGCACTCCTGCCGCCCTGACGTCTGAGATAGAAGGGTGTTGAAACGAGTTATTCTTGATTAAAAGATAGGGTGCTCATAGTTTGCTATTTGCCCTTGCCGCCCTTGCCGCCGCCACCGCCTTGGTTGCCCTTATCCTTATCCTGACCTTGACCCTGGCCCTGTCCGCCGCCCTGGTTGCCCTTGTCCTTGTCCTTGTCTTTATTTTTGTCTTGGCCTTGACCCTGGCCGGGCGCGGCGTTGCTTGGGCCGTCTTGGCCTTTGTCCTTATCTTTATCCCGGTCCTTCTTGCCCCAGCCGACTACACGATCTTCTGCCAGCGCCCTGGCCTCCTTCATGATTTGGCCCCAACCTTCGCCGCGTGCGCGCTCGAAGAGTTCTTCGGGAGTGAACCCGGTCGCTTCGGCGAGCAGCAGGGCGCGCGTGATGTTACCGAAGCCCTGCCCGGTGCAGTGCCAGCCCAAGACCGTCTCGTAGGGCACGTCGAATTCTTGCGCGATAGCCATTGCCACCGGGTGCGGGTTGGCGCCCACGCACGAGACGAGATCGCCGGGTTCTTCAGAGGCTTCGGCAGTTGGCTCGGCAGTGGGTTCTTCCGTCGGTTCTTCGGTCGGCTCTACGGCGACATCCTCATCGCAGACATCGCCTATACCGTCTTCGTCCAGATCAACCTGCTCCGGGTTGGCGGCTTCGGGGCAGTTGTCAAGCGGGTCCAGAACGCCGTCGCCATCGGTATCGACCGCTATTTCCAGGCTGACGGCTTTAAGTGTATTGTCGTTCAGTAGATACCCGGCGACGACAACCGTATCGCCCAGCTTGAGCATGGACGGATTGAATGCGCCGGCCGGCGCGACCGTGACGCCGCTCACGACGATGGCGTCGTTCGAGAGCGTCTCGACCACGCCGACGATTTCGACCAGGATGTCCTCCTCGCCAGTGTCGTCTTGGGCGGCGCCGCCGTGAACGGGCATCAGGAGCGCGCTCAAGGCAAGCGCGACCCCAGCTATCATAATCAATAAACGTCGATTGACTTTCATCGAGAGACCTCCACAACGACCGTTAACTATGACCGGTAGTCTTATTTAACAGGTGTGAAGGCCAGCCCGTCAACGTATAGATGGGGGAGATTTTAGTCCGCCAAGTGGGGGATTCTCTCACCCCGGCACAGCACACCGGGGTGAGAGGACTCAGGATTGGTCAATCTGACAAGGTGATGAACAATGTAACGTGCGCCGGGGCGCCTTCTTCGGCGCCGGGCGCGATGATGGCGAAGGTTTCGACCGCCTCGGCGAGCGCTTTCATCTGTGCGATGTTGGCGCTGCCGAACTCGTCTATCCCCTGGGCTTGCAGCGCCGATATCTCGACGAGCGCGCCGGCTTCGAGCGTGGCGAGGAACGGCCCGCGCGCGTTGGCGATGCCGGTGACGCGCTCCCACTGCGGCGTCGCGGCGTAGCTCTGGCCGCTCTGCGCCGCGTTGATGACCTTCTCGATAGTGCCGGCGCCCGTGGTCAGCACGAAGTGATCTTTGACGAGCGCGAACTGGATTTCCATACCCTCGCGCGTGGTCACCGTGAGCGCCGTCACGCCGGCGATGTCTGTAGTCTCGGCTTTGACGCGCTCGCGCTCGGCAACCTGCTGCAAAGCGTCGAAGGTGGCCTGGACTTGCTCCAGGTCGGTCGCCTCGAACACCAGGATCAGGTTGACGGGCAGGTCGTTTGGCTTGCCGGGGTCGAAGTCCGGGTTGGCGACGAAAGCGAGCGCGAAGGTGCCGCGCAGCCACGCCAGCACGTCTTCGACCTTTTGCCCCAGCGCGCTCTCGAACTGTTGCATCGACTTGCCGAGTTCCTGCGACGTCTGCGGGCTGGCAAGTTGCATCCCGGTCGTGATGCCCTCGTACAGGCCGGCGAGGTTGGTCGCGGCGAGCACGCCGCCGCTGTCCGGCGGCAGGAGGGTGAAGATATCCGGGTTGATCTTGGTCTCGACCCTTTCTACCGGCTGACCGGTGGCTTCTTCCAGCGCCGCCAGGTCGAAGCCGGCGACGATATCCATTACCATCGCGTTGCCGCGCCCGCTGAAGCCGAGCGCCAGCCCGTCGATGGTGGCGGCGACGGCGAGCGCTTGCTCGCGCAGTTCGTCGGGGTCGCCGATAGTGATGCCCATACCGCTCAGGTCAAATTGGCCGGATTCGATGCCCTGCTCAACCACCTGCCAGAGGAAGGGGTCGTTGATGAGGCCAGTATACAGCGCCGGGCCGGTGTAGATGCGTAAGACCGAGTCGGGGTCCATGTCGCTGTAGATGCGGGCAAAGCCGCGCTGCGCCGCGAGCGCGGCGGTCTCGCCGGCGGCTACCTCGATCACGTCCTTGATGGCGCGCGTGCTGAAGCCGATGACCAGCGCGTTTTCGACGATGCCTATGCTGACCTGGGTCGGCCCGCCGTTATCGACAACGGTGTAGGCGACGCCGCCGCTCGATTCGTCGGTGAGCGTGATATCTTCCGTGATGGATGCCAGGTGTTTGAGCGCTTTGTCGAGGAAGGCCTGCGCGCCGGCCGGGTCGGCCACTTCGATGAGCGCCGCCAGGTCAACCGGCGGAATCTGACCGGCGCCGACTGCCATGAACATGGCGAGGGGCGGCATACCGGTCAGCGCAATGCCGATTTCGTCGCCGAGCCAGGGCCGGATATCCGTGGCGAAACTGGCTTCTTTGTCGCCGAGCAGGGTTTGCGCCAGCGGGTCGAGCGCCTGGGCGGTCAACATGCCCTCGGCCGGCGTCTGGGAGAGCTTGGCGACCAGCGCTTCGATCTCGGCCTCGATGCCGGGGCGGGTGGCGATGCTGACGTAGAACGGCGCTTCGGCAGGGATGAGGGCGGCCATGCCGCCGTCTTCTTGTGCCTGTGCCAGACCGGGCCAGGCCATTATCAATATGGCGACGACCAAGACGAGCGAGAAAATTTTCTTCACTGCAATCTCCTTTTGAACTACGTTTAGAATCGGCGAAATCCTTGACTGCTTACGGCTATTTTACATTACTATACTTGCCCAGTGCTTCGCTCACTGCGCCGACCACCTGCCCGATGCCGACCGGTTTGCGCAGCACGAAGTCGGCGCCGACTTCGGTAGCGCGTTCGTCCAGGTCGGAGCCGCCGTAAGCGGTGACGAACACCACGCCGATGTTAGTTGTTTCGGCGTCCTCTTTCACGCGGCGGCAGACTTCCCAGCCGTCGATGCCCGGCATCATGATAT
>JAFGMM010000155.1 GCA_016927535.1 Anaerolineae bacterium | reverse complement strand
CGGTGGAGGGCGGCCTCGATCGCCCACTCCGGGTCCTCGTCCGTGATGTGGCCCTCGCGCCGGGCGATCTCCTCGCGGTGCTTATACACCCACATATAAAGGTCGGCGGCGGTGCGACCGGGGAACTGGTCGAGCAAGCCGCTTGCGACAATCGTCTCGGCGGCGAGCGAATAAACCATGTCGTACCAGGTCGCCGCGGCTTCCTCGTAGTTTATGTCGTAGCCGTCGATCAGGCTCAAGTTCTGGCGGTAAAGCTCGATCTGGTACTCTAGCTCCGGGTAGCGGCCCGGCGCCGTAAACCTAATGTCATGGCCGGGGCGGGTCTCGTCGAGGCGCGTCTTCTCCAGGAACGCCTTGCGCTCGGCCTTGACCAGGATGTCATCAATGTCGTCGTCCGGCGATAGATCAACGTCGGTCGGGTACTCCCACACATGCGCCTCGATGGTGTCGGTGTCTAGCTGCCGCATCACCGAGACCCGGTGATTGCCATCCTTGACAAAGTAGACATCACCGATTTTATAAACCTCGATAGGCGGCAAGCCGTAGCTGCGCTGAAGCCGTGCGACCCGCTGCCAGCGCTCGGCGTCTTCGTCCATCAAAGGCAAAAACTCGCGGGTAAAGTCCTGGTAGCGGTCCACGCTGCCCACAATCGCGTCGAGCGGGATGTTATAAATACCCTTATAGTAGTTCTGAAACAGCCGCAGCCGGGTGCGCACATCCTCAAAAGCGATTAACGGGGCCGGCGGCTCGCCGAAAAGCCCTAACATGCTGCGCCGGGCGCGCCCCCGCGCCCGCGCCCAATCGGCCATAGCTTCGCTCCGCACCATCCCGGTACTTTCTTCTCCATCCCATCCCATGATAAGCCTCCTGCAACTTCTCCGGCGAAGCTGCACGTTAATTTGTCCCGTTTGAGTTGTTCTGTCAAATACTCAACCCACTATAACGTCGCGCCGGGCGCATTGCCCGGTTATTCTATACACCTTAGTGTAAAAACAACAAATAGTTGTTAAAAAACGTCGCGGAAACGGTTAAGCTTGTGTCAGAACATTGAGCAAAGACCGCCCACGATATACAATCGCCCCGTGACCGGCACGCCAAAAGGAAACTCTATGCACATCCACACGCTCACCGAACCGTGGCGGGTCGCGCCGCTGCCGCTTGCCGGCGCGCCGCCATCGCGCCGCACGCTCGCCCACCCCGGCGACGACGCCGAACGCGCCGCATACGCCGCGCCCGGACTCGACGATGGCGGCTGGCGCACCGTGCCCCAGGCGACACACTTGCAGCCCTGTTTCTACCCCGATAACCCGTACTGGGGCGAACACCTGCGCGAACTAAACGAGTCGGTGTGGGTATACCGGCTGCGCATCGCGCCCGGCGATATCCCGCCGGGGCGGCGCTGCCGGCTGCGCTTCGACGGTGTGGACTACTACGCGGAGGTGTGGCTTAACGGCGCGTATGTCGGGCGGCACGAAGGCAACTTTGCGCCCTTCGCCTTCGACGTGACCCGGCACCTCCACACCGACCGCGCGAATCTACTGGCGGTCGTCGTCGCCGCGCCGTGGGACCCGCCGGCCGGCGGCGCAAGCCCGGTAGACCGGGTGCGGCGCGGCATGGTCAAGGGATTGTACGAGCACGCCGAGGGCGTCATCCCGCCGGACGTCAACCCCGTCGGCGTCTGGCAGCCGGTGCACCTGGTCGCGGACGACGGCGTGAGCATCGAAGACGTGCGCATCAGGACGAGAATCGACGGCGCCGTGACGGTGCGCTTCACCGTCGAGAACGCCGCCGGCGCGGTGCAGCGCTTGCGCGCCGCGCTGGAAATCGACCCGGAGAACCACGACGGGCCGGGCGCGCGCGCGACCATCGACATCGAAGCCGCGCCGGGCTGCACCGAGGTCGAGCACGTCCTGAAACTGGCGGAGCCGCGCCTGTGGCAGCCGTGGGACCGGGGCGCGCCGAACCTGTACACGCTGGCGATCTCCCTGCAAGACGGCTTGGCGCAGCGCGCCGTGACCTTCGGTGTGCGCGAGGTGCGGCTGGCGCGCCGCCCCGATGGGTTCACCTATTACCTCAACGACCGCCCGGTGTTCGTCCGGGGCGCCGCCTACATCCCCGACCTGTACTTGAGCCGCGTCACCGAAGCGACGCTTGCGCGCGACTTCGACGCCATTATCGACGCCGGGCTGAATCTGGCGCGCATCCACGTACACGTCGCGCCGGCGCTCCTCTACGACATGGCGGACCGGCGCGGGCTGCTGCTGTGGCAAGACTTCGAGCTGAACTGGCTGCACGAGTACTCGGCGGAATTCGAGGCGCGCGCGGTGAGCTTGCAGCGTGCGATGATCCGGGCGCTCGGCAACCATCCCAGCGTCATCACCTGGTGCTGCTACAACGAGCCGACGATGGTCTTTGCGGCGCGCGAGAACCTGCTGCTGCGGCCTTGCCCGGCGCTCTACGCCGATGCGCTGGCGCAAGACCCCACGCGCCCGGTGTTCATCTGCTCCGGGCAGCGCGCGCACGACCTGGCGCGCAGCGGCGACGTGCATACTTATTACGGTGCGATCTGGAGCAAGCTCTACACCGACGCCTTCCACGACCGCGCGCGGCTGAACACCGAGTTCGGTTTCGAAGCGCCCGCCGATCCCGAAACGCTGCGTGCCTGGCCCGACCTGTGGGAGCGCACGAAGCACCTCGCGCCGGAGATTGCGGCGCTCTGGGAATACCAGTTCGAGCTAACGCGCTACCACATCGAGCACTACCGGCGCATCCGCTTTGCGCCGTGCGGCGGCTACGTGCATTTCTGGCTGGCGGACTTAGCGCCGGGCGTGGGCTGCGGCGTGTTCGATGCGCTGCGCCGGCCCAAAGGCGGCTACGCGGCGCTGAAGCTGGCATCGCAGCCGGTGCACTTCTTCATGGAGCACGACGGCCGGCGCGCGCTGGCGCTGTGGGCGGTGAACGACTCGCCGGATGATCTGTGGAATCTCACGGCGGCGTGGGCGGTGCAGGATGCGCACGGCCAGCCAATCGCCGAGGACGCCGAGACGATCCATCTCCCGGCGGGGGCGCTGGTCAAGGTGCGCGGCATAGCGGAGGCGTGGCCCGGCGACTGCACGGTTACGCTGGCGCTAACGAGCGCGGTAGGCGAGGCGTTGGTAAATAATGTCTACGAGCGCCCGTTCCAGGTGCGCAAGCGCCCGGCGGGCTACCCCTGGAACTACGACCCGTACCTGGGTGTCAAAGTATTCGACCGGCCCGGCGCGCATAGCCTGATGACACCGGCCAATCACCCGCTGCTGCGCCCGCTCAAGCCGCTGCTGCACGCGGCGGCGGAGTGGGGGCTGCGGCAGCCGCTGCCGCCGCGCGCGGTGCATCGGATCGGCCAACTGCTCGAACTGTTGGGCGGGAAGAAACCGCTGCCGGAGCTGCGGCAGCGGTAGCGCTGCAATGTAGCGTGGTCGCCGGCTGGGCGTAGGGGCGGGTTTGAAACCCGCCCCATATGCATCAACTTAAGCGCTTTTTTCCCCCTCTCCCCCGACCCCTCTCCCTCAAGGG
>JAFGMM010000154.1 GCA_016927535.1 Anaerolineae bacterium | reverse complement strand
TCGCCCCTTGAGGGAGAGGGGACGGGGGTGAGGGGGAGCAGGCGCTTAAGTTGATGTGCATGGGGCGGGTTTCAAACCCGCCCCTACATATGGCGGCGAGCCTGTCGATCAACCCTATATATAGGTGCAAATCCGCGCAAGAAACCAACACCATGGTATTCTGTAGCGCTACCCGCCATTCGCGGTTAGCTCTCAAATACCCTGATATCAACCCCAGCGCGCCGTGACCTGCCGGCTCATCTCGAACGAGCGCCGCGCCAGGTCGGAGAACTTGCTGCCGTCGAAGCCGATCAACGCGCTGCCGGTCGTATCGCCGAGCGGGTCGATCCAGCGCGCCGGCAGGTTCGCCGCGCCGAGAATTGCCCCCATCACCGAGCCGGCGGTCGCGCCGTTGCAGTCGGTGTCCCAGCCGCCCATGACGGCGATGCTGATGCTTCGGGTATAGTCGCCTTCGCCGTACAGCAGCCCCAGCGCCACCAACAGGGCATTGTTAATCGTGTGCACCCAGTGATAATGGCCGTACTCCGCGTCGATGCGGTCCCATGCTGCGCGCCAGTCGTCGGTTTCGCCGCGCCACGCCATCAGCTTATGCAGCGCCTCCGCCAGGCGGCAGTTCGCCGGGATTTCGGACAGGCCGGTCTCGATGACGCGCTTGATCTGGTCGTGCGCGGGCACGCCGGGCGGCTCCGCAAAGGCGGCGGCGATCATTGCTGCCGCCCACATCTCGCCATAGATGCCGTTCTTGACGTGCGATAGAGATGCATCGCGCCAGGCAAACTCGGCGGCGACTTCGGGCAGCGCAGCGGCGGCATAGGCCCAACCGTCCGCGCGGATCTGTGCGCCGATCCACTCGCGGAAGGGGTTCCGGTACACGGCAACCTCCGGCAGCGGGAGTTCATTGACCAGGTTGCGGTACGCGACGCGCTCGGCGGTGTAGACCATGTGATAAGGCAGCAGGCGCAGCCAGCCCGCGCCGACGTGCTCGGTCTGGAAGTCGAGGCCGTGTTTCTCCAGGATGTGCAGGCCGAAGATCGTATAGTCGATGTCGTCGTCGCGCGCCATCTGCGAGAAGTTCCCCTTCGTCGAGATGCGGTGTCCGGGCCTGATCTGCGCCTCCTCCGGCATGGGATCAATCCAGGGGATGTAATCATCCAGCGGGTAAGCGCCGGCGGCTCTCAAATAGATTTCGATCTTGTTCTTGTGCCATCCCTCGACCGGTTTTCCCAGCTGGCAGCCCGCCGCGCGTCCCAGCCAGGCGCCCAACATCTTATCGGCGAGCGCGTCGTCTGCCGGGCGCGGCAGTGTGCGCGGGCCGGTGGGGCGGGCGGCGCGGATGCGCTCCAGGTCGGAGGGTTCCTCGTAAGGAAAGCCGGCCTGGATGGGCAGGGCCATAAGACGGTCGTACAGGTCTTCGATTTGCTCTAACGAGATATCCTCGTTGATCTCCGCTTCAATTGCCGCAGCGTCGCAGCCTTCCTCGCGGCACTGGGCGATTTCGTCTTTGAGCAATCCTAACGCGCTGGCGCGGTTCATCAGTGTTCTCCTTGTGTGAGGTGTACCCGGTATTGGCTCTATCATACCCCGACCCGCCGACAAACTCCGAAGCAGGTTTTATGCGGCTACGGCGTCACGACCGGGACACTCTCACAGCCGCCGGTTTCCGTCACTACGTCCGAACGCGCCCACACACCCTCGACCAGCCGCCACCAGACGAACCCATCCGCGCCGGTTGTTTGCCCGTCAACCGGCGCGTTTTCGCCGGCGGCGAGTTTGCGGACGGCGTCGTAATCGGTGCCCGGCCCGGCGCGCAGGTTGACGCCCGCGCCGCCAATCGTGCAGGGCTGCCCCTCGGCCGGCGGCACGCCTGAGCCGCGCGTCAGCTTGATCGGCACGATGCCGGACATGGTAGCGCCGTCGGCGAAGGTGATGGTCAGCGTGGCGGTGTATTCGCCGGCAGCTTCGTAAGTGTGTGATGGATTCTGCACGGTGGAAGTAGTACCGTCGCCGAAGTCCCACAACCATTCGACGATTGGGTTATCGGCGTCCGGACTCGTGGTCTTGTCCTGGAACTCGGCCTTCGGCCCGCCGTTGGCGATGCTAACCGAGACGCTGAACGCCACACCCGGCGGAGGCTGCGGCCCGGCTTCGACCGGCGCAGCCGGGATAGGCGCGCCCGATTCGCCGGTCTCAAAGTCAAAATCCAGTTCCGGGTAGATATCTTTGGCGTGGTCAGGGTCGGAGTGATTGATCGCTGCGAAACGCCAGCGCAGTGTATCCGGCGCAAAGGAGATGCCCAGCGCTTCAGCCTTCGCCAGCAGCTCCGCCAGCGGGATATGTATCCGGAACGCACGCCGGTCTTCGGCAATCTCGGCCTCAACCGGGATCGAGATGTTTTCGTCGGCAGGGAAAAACGCATCGCCCTTGATCCGCCCGTCTTCTTGCAAGGGCAGAGCAACGAGCATGTCGGCGCCCAGACCGCTGTACATGATGTTGCCGACGGTCTGGCCGGTAGCCGGATCGCCGTCCATATCTAGCATGGCGATCCAAAGCAGTTCGCTCTCCGCCTTGCTCTGCGGGACCGGTTCGACCATCTCGACGGCGAAGCTCAGCGAGCGGAACTCCGGCGAGAAGCGCTGCACAGCCTCATCGAATGCAATTTCTCGGTGCTCGACACTGCCGTCCGCGCCGACGTGAACTGCGAGCGCCATATCGCTGTCCGGCGAGACGGCGAGGATCGCGGTGGAGGTTGCTGCACCCAGGACCCCGATTTTCAGTTCGCCCTCGCTCAACACGATATCGAGTGTGTCGGCTGCCGCGTCGAAACTGACGGCGGCGCTAAACCCGCGCAGGTCGATCTTGTGCGTGCCGGCGGAGAGAAGCGCCCGGCTTTCTACACCCCGGTCGTTAAATTCCATCTCGGTATCGGAGCGAGCAACGATCTCGATATGATCTTCATGGAAAGTAACCGCCCAATCCACACCGGCGACTTTCAGCACCCGGTCGAGGTTCGGGGTCTCGAAGGTTACAAGTTCGCGCTGCGTCCCGCTCGGCACGTGAGATCTGCCCGGAGTGAGAAACAAAGGCGCTCTGCCCGGCCTGCGGACATACCACCCTTGCGGCGTGGGCGCCGACTTTACGGCCGGCGATGGCGGCGTCGAAGTCAGACCGCCCCGCGCTTGCGGCGAGCCGATGGTGACGGACACCCCGGCGAGATCGGCGCGCCGGGCCTGGCTGCTCTTGAGATGTTTGGTCAGGTCATAGTCGCGCACGTCGCCGGTTTGCTCGTCCTGCCGCCACCCGTAGCGCCGGGCGAGCTCGTTATAATTACCACTAACTGGGCACTGTCGCAGCAGCGACGCCGTGAGAACGAGTAACACGATGAGCATAAGATGCCTGTACATAGCGTCTCTCCTTGCTGTAATTGCAGCACACCGTGGAAGTCTCTACATTTTTCGTTCACGGTATCTTACCGTTTCTCGAATCATTTTACGCCCGTTTCTAGAAAAGCAAAATCGTGAGAGACGCAAATGGGGCGCGAGTCCATAGACCCGCGCCCCATCCCATTACCCGGCCAACCACAGGGCGAACGGCGTTACACTTTCACTGCCGTCGATACCGACTGCTCCCTGACCTCCGGGGCGGTCACTTCGCGGCCCAGCTTTTCCGAGAGGTAAATCCCCTCCGAGATCAGCATCGTGTTCAGCGCGAGCGCGGCGGTGGGGAGCAGCGGCACCCGGCCTTGCAGCGCCGCGATCCAGTGGTGCTGCGCGCTCTTGATGTAGGCGTCGGCGTTTTCGCGCAGCGTCGTATAGCGCCACTCGAAGGCGTCGAGATCGAACGAGCCGTCCATCTCAAGGTCATCGATGTTGCGGAAGAAGCCGAACGGCTCGCCCCGGCTGCCGAAAGCTTCGAGCCGCACGCCGCCCCCTGACCCGGCGAGGAAAGGGTTCTCGAAGTTGCCCATGTGGATGGCCCACGATTCGATCAAGTCGAGCGCCATGTTGTCGGAGAGCCGCACGAACCCCACGCCCAACTCCTCGACGTCGTAGCCGCTGACCGCGCGGCGCTCCGGGTCCATATCGGTTTCCTGGTACACCTTGCCGGTGATGGTCAGCACCTCCGGGTTGCCCATGAGGTACAGCATCAGCGCGACATGATAGACGCCCATGTCGTACATCGCGCCGCCGGCCGCCTGCGCCTTCTGGACGAAGTTCGCGGTGCCGTAGCCATCGACGAAGGGCCGGCCGCGCCGCCGGAAGCCGGTCGAGCGCCCGTAATAAATCTTGCCCAGGTGCCCGCCGTCGATGAGCTGTTTGGCGGCGCAGGTGCTCTTGCCGAACAGCGAGTTCAATTGAATGCTGAGCTTGCGGTCCAGTTCTTGAGCAGTGTTGTACATCGTCTCGGCGTCGCAGTACGCGCCCGCCATCGGCTTTTCGCAGTATACGTCTTTGCCGGCTTGCAGCGCCGCCACCGTGACCGGCATGTGCAGATTGTTGTGCAGCGCCACATCGACCGCCTGGATGTCGTCGCGCTTGAGCAGGTCGCGGAAGTCGGTGTAGATGTGCCGAATCCGGTGCATTTCGGCGACGCGCTTCGCCTCCGCCTCGTTGATATCGGCGACGGCGACGACTTCCACGCCCGCGATCTGGTCGTAGGTGCGCAGGTGGTGCTTGCCGATCTGCCCCACGCCGATCACGCCGACTCGTACTTTGTCTATGTCTGTCATCGTTTGTTGTCTCCTCGTTGCAAGATAAGATATAAGGTGAGATAAGATAGGGTTAGGTAGTGGTGGTGACATGTTGACTGATGACTGGGTTTACCTCACCTCCTAGCCCCCTCTCCATGTCATGGAGAGGGGGAACCGGAGCCGCCGGAGCGCGGTCTTCTCCCCCTCTCCACCCTGTGGAGAGGGGGCCGGGGGGTGAGGTATCAGCCAAAGAGTCGCCACTACCGGTTAGGTCAACCCAGCACGCGCGCCATCAGCGCGACCGTCTTCTTCACGCCGGCGTATTCGTCGCCGTCTTTGGGCACACTCTCGATGCCCCACACGCCGTCGTAGCCGGCGTCCAGCAAGATGTGCATCGCTTTGGGGATATCGACCGAAGGCTCGTTGCCGTCTGCGTCGAAGCTGAAGGTTTTGACGTGCGTCCCGCGCGCATACCGGGCGCACATTTCCCAGCCCTGCTCCTGCTTGCCCGGCGCCCAGTTGTTGGTATCGAACAGCAGCCCCAGGCCCTCGACGGCATCGAACAGTTTGACCAGGTTCTCCGGGTGCTGGGAC
>JAFGMM010000153.1 GCA_016927535.1 Anaerolineae bacterium | reverse complement strand
TTCGTCAGACTTGACCGAACCGCCGGATGCGGACCCGCATGTCCGGTGGTGTGGGAGGGGGGCGTTTCCGTCCCCCTATCCCGATTACTCTCTGGACCGATCACTCAGCCCTGGAAAGCACGTCTTGCTCAGTCGTCAGGGTTACACGGGTCGCCTACCGCGTCGTTAGGCTGGAGCGGGCAGGCGTCCACATCGTCCGCGACCCCGTCGGCATCCTCGTCGTGGTTGCACGGATCGTTGATCGCATCATGCACCGGGTCGGCGGGGCACACGTCCTCCGCGTCGGTGATGCCGTCGCCGTCCGCGTCCGGGCAGCCGTTGAGCGCGCCGGCCTCCAGCGGGCAAGCATCCGCATCGTCCGTAAAGCTGTCCATGTCCTCGTCGTGGTTGCACGGATCGTTGATCGCGTCGTGCACCGGGTCGGCAGGGCACACGTCCTCCGCGTCGGTGATGCCGTCGCCGTCCGCGTCCGGGCAGCCGTTGAGCGCGCCGGCCGCCAGCGGGCAGGCGTCCGCGTCGTCCGCGAAGCCATCCGCGTCCTCGTCATGGTTGCACGGGTCGTTGATTGCGTCATGCACCGGGTCGGCGGGGCACACGTCCTCCGCGTCGGCGATGCCGTCGCCGTCCGAGTCAAGCGGCGGGTTCGGGCAGCCGACCGCGTCGAGACCGTAGCCAGTGTCGCTCTGGGCCGGGCAGGTATCCCGGTAGTCCGGCACACAGTCGCCGTCGGTGTCAGGCGGAGCGGGCTTTTCGGCGTCGGGTTGACTCTGCACCGCGAAGGCGGTCGTGGAAGACGCGCCGTTGTCGAAAGTGAACTCAAAACGGCTGTTGCCGGCCGGGTCGTGCCCCACACCGAACTCGTGCAGCACGATCTGACCGTTGATCTTCACAATCAACTCCCAGTTGGCCGGCGTCGGGTTGTCGCAAGTCGTGAACTCATCCACCACCACGATGTAGGTGCCTTCGGGCGATTGGCCGGTCGGCCAGAAGATGTTCTCGACCGCGATGGGCGTACCGTAGCAGCCCGCGTAACCATCTACGTCCAACTGGCCGCCAGTCGTCGAGATGCGATAGCCAAAGTAGATGCGCTCGCCGTTCGGCTCGATTACCCACAAGTCCATGTCATCGGTGTTGTCCCAGACCAGGGTCACCTGCACGTCGCCGGTACCCAACGTCACCTCGCAGATGTCGCCCTCGCCATCGCCGTCCGAATCCATCTGGTTGGGGTTGTAGTCGTTCGGGCAGTTGTCCACGTCGTCGCACACGCCATCCTGATCCACATCGCTACACGGCGCGGCGTCGCAGGCGTCGCCGATGCCGTTGCCGTCACTGTCGGTCTGGTCAGGGTTGTAGTCGTTCGGACAGTTGTCCGCGTCGTCGCACACGCCGTCTGCATCCGTGTCCACACAAAGAACTGCCGTCTCGACGCTGGCGGTGTTGTTGACCGGGTTCGGATCGGCGGGCTGCGCCATGCTGGCGCTCGCCGTGTTGACCAGCGCGCCGACCTCGTTCGGGACCACGGTCACCGTGATCGTCGCGCTTGCGCCGACCGCCAACTGGCCCAGGTTGCACGCGATGGTATCGTCGCATGTGCCCACGCTCGGCGTTACCGAGACCAGCGTCACGCCGGCCGGCAGCGCGTCGCTGAGCAGCACGTCGGCGGAGGCGGCGTCCGGGCCGTTGTTGGTCACTGTGATCGTGTAGACCAGTTCGGTCCCGACCACTACTTCCGGCGCGGCGGTCTTCGTGACCACCAGATCGGCTTCGCGCGGGCACCAGCCGTCGCCGCCGTGCCGCGCCTTGATGAGGTCGTCGCCGTACTGCGGCGGGATGCGCACCTCGCCGCAGAACAGGTCAAGCTGGTAGTTGCAGTCCGGCACCGTCACCGCCAGGTCAATCGTCTGGCCTGGCTCGACCGTCACGACCAGCGAGTCGAACAGGCGCTGCCCGTCGATGTCGCCCGGCTCGAACTCCTTGTAAGAGGCGATGCCGATGGTGAACGGCACGGTTGCGAAGTTCGATATCTGGCCGGCGCCGTTCCGGTTCAGTGTGTACGGCAGCGCGCCGGCGCGCTTGGCCTGGACACAGGTCGCCGGGTTCGGGTCGAGCACGACGATCTCGGCGACCGCCGTGTTGTTGCTCGGATCGAAGTCGGCGGGGCGGGTAGTTGTGACCGTCGCCGTGTTCACCAGCCGGCCCACTCGATTGACCCGGAGCTTCACCGTGACGGTCGCGCTGTCGCCGTGCGCCAGCCCACCCAGGTTACAGGAAATTGCGTTGTTGCAGCGCCCCTGGCTCGTCCGAACCGAAAGCAGTGTAACATTCGCTGGCAGCGTGTCGGTCAGCCGGGTCTCGTAGGAGTAGTACGGGCCGTTGTTGGTCACCGTGATCGTGTAGATTACTTCCTGACCGACCAGCGCGGTTTCCGCCGAGGCGGTCTTGGTCACCGCGAGATCGGTGTCGCCCAGCACACACCAGCCGTCGCCGCCGTGCCGCGCCTTGATGAGCCGGTCGTCGTACTGCGGCGAACCGATCAGCAGTTCACCGCAGAACAGATCGCTCTGGTAGTTGCATTCGGGCACCGGGATCGAGAAGTCGAGCGTCGCGCCCGGCTGGAGGTCGAGCGCCTGGGAAGCGAACAGGTGCTGCCCGTCGATGTCGCCGGAGCCGAACTCCTCGTAGGAGGCCACGCCGAGCGCAAAGCCGTACTCGGCGGTGTTGACCACCTGACCGACGCCCTGCCGGTCGAGCGAGCCTTCGATCAAGCCGGCGCGCTTGGCTTCGACGCAGGTGGGCGGCGGCGGTTCGACTTCATTGCTGAAGAGGCTGCGGTAGCCCGCCTGCACGGTCTGCGCGACGAAGAAGTAGCGCTTGCCGAACTCCAGCCCTTCGACGCGGCACTGCGTTTGGGTCAGGTCGGTCGTGGCGCAGGCCAGCGTGTCGTAGGGGCCGCCGGGCGTGCGGCTGTAGAAGACCTCGTAGTGGCCGGGGTCTGGCGAAGTGATGCCCGTCCAGCCGAGATCGACCTTCATGTCGAGGCGGCGGTGCCAGACGTTGAGAACGGTCAAGTCGGTAGGCGGCGGTGGAGTCGGGTCCTCGACGGTGACTTCATGCTGCACTGTGCTGAGGCCGCCAGGACCGTACACGGTCAGCGTGACGGTGTAAGTTCCGCCGGCGGCATACGTGTGTGTGGGATTCTGGTCAGCGCTGGTTTCTCCATCGCCAAAGTCCCAACGCCATCGCGTGATCCCGTTAATGGGTTGAGATTGATCGGTGAACGTCACGTTCAGGTCATTGACCTGCGACTCGAAAGCCGCGACCGGCCTCTCGAACTGCGCCGGGTACTGGATGCCTTTTATGACGATCTCCGCTTCCTGACCGTCTAAAGGCGATTCGCCTCCAACAAGCCACAGATTCATGTGAATCCGAAGCTGGTCACCCTCGCAAGGAATACCACCGCCCGCATATTCCCAGTCTTGGATCAAGTGCCAGGGTTGAGGCGGCTCCAGGTAATGTCCGTGAATGCTCTTGAACTGGACGTAAGAGTCCATCCAGCTTATGTAGTGAGTGGTGAACGTCCCGTTTAGGGTCACGGGGAAATCGTGCTCATTACCGGGTTGAACGACATAGTGACCCGGTTTGTCATTGAATGGGTCGCCCCACTTTGCGAATTCAATGTCGATCTCACGCGCGTCATCCTGGTACAAGAAAAGCCCCAGAACGACGTTTGCGTCCAATTGATCCACGCGACCGATAACAAAGAATCGGTGCATACCATAGCTCGTCGGCTCCACCGAATACACTTCGGCGCTGTGCCAGATGCCATCGATTGCGCGCACTTTCAGATGCAAGTGTCCGCTCGTGTCTACCCATACGCTCTGTTCGTCGTCTGACCAGTGGTTCGGACCGGGGCCGTTGTATCCCGATTTGACGATCCATTGCAATCCGGCAAACTGGATAATCCTCGGTTGGCCGGTGCAAGTCATCGAGTAGCTGACAGTCGGGTTGTCGGGATCGTTGGTCGAGAGCGTCAGGGTCGCGGTGCGCTCGCCTACGTCGCCGGGCGTGCAGGTGACGGTGAGGTCTTGGCCGGGCGCGCCGTCCGTGATGGTCAACGGGAAGGTCAGGCCGGCGACCGCAAAGTCGCTCGCATGTTCGCCGATGATAGTGGGGTTGGAGGCTTCCAGGTCGGCGTTGCCGGTCTCGAAGATGTTGAGCGTGAGGCTGACCGGCTGGTGGACGGTCATGCTGCCGAAGTCGAGTGTGGAGCCGGGCGCGGGCGTCGAGCCGTAACCAGGCACCCCGACCACCGTGGTCTCTACAGTAGCGGTGTTATTGTTAGCCTCGGGGTCAGCAGAGGTAGTCGTGACATCGACGCCGTTGATGAGTGTGCCGATTTCGTTGGGCGTGACGATGATTTCGATGGTTGCAGTAGCGCCATCGACCAGCACACCCAGGTCACAGATAATCACATTGGCGCCGCTGCACGTACCCTGAGATGGCGTAACCGCTCCCAGGCTCACGGTACCCGGCAAGGTGTCGGTAACAACAACATTGGTAGCCTGGAATGGGCCATTGTTGGTGACCGTGATAGTGTAGGTGAACGCTTCGCCCATTTCTACTTCTGCTGCTGCGGTCTTCGTAACGGATATATCCGCAGCCAGTGGACTGACCTGGGCACGGAGAGGCTCTGTCTCGATTCCGCACTCGCCATAGCCGACTCTGAAGTAGCCATCGTCTCCCCAACCCTCTCCCCAACTATTCCGTACAATCCAGTAGCCACCTTCGTCGTCGTACCCAACGATGATGACCGCGTGACCTTTCTTGCTGTCATCGTCACAGCGGTACACGTCATTTTCGTCAAAGTGACCATTAATACCACTCTCACCATTGCCTACACCCATTGCAACAGCAATTGGGCCATAGGTAATCAGATTCTGTTTGATGGATTGTTGATCGGGTGCGACCCAAGCCCAACTGTCGATTTTGATAACTCGGTCTTGCCAATCTGAGCATCGATCTCCGCACGTTCTGTCACTACAAATATCATCACCTGAGCGGTAAGTGCAGTTGTCCAGGCATCCATCTTCAGCAGTGCATCCGCAACCGTCAATCTGATCACCATCAACATATCCCATACAAGCTTCATCTGGGACACCATCCCCATTCTCGATGAACTCAAGCGCACTTTCGGCCCAACCACCGCAGCAACTGCCGCTGCCGCTGCAATCAGACACAAGGTATTGCTCTGAGAGGTTCAAGTCCAAAGTAGCGCTATCATGTGCGATATTGTAAGCTGCTTCCACTATGCCGACGGCCGCGAACGCCCAACAACTTCCACACTGGCCTTGATCTCGAACAGCGGTGAGCCAGTCATTCTCGTCGTTGAGGCCCCGCCAGTTAAAGGCTGATGGTACAGCGAGGGCAGCAATTGTTTCATCTTCCTCCTCGGCCGGTGGTCTCCCTTCAGGCACAGCAAATGCGCCTTGAGCAGATCCTCCACACCCTGAGCCGGTGGCTCTGCTCGAAAGCGAAAACAATTGTGTTACCTGTCCGACGACCTCGCCGGTATCTGAGACACACACCGCATACTTCGGAGAGAAGGCATTTTGGCCGTCGTCGCGGGTTTCTGTCGCGTAACCTTGCTGAGCGCAGTAAGAAAACGCCTGGCCGCACTCACCTTGCAAGAAAGCCCAGGCTTCGCATTGTTCGCCATTAGGGAACGCACAGTACCCTATTGAGCCGAAAATTGTGAACTGATAACCCATATCTCGGCAGTAAACAGCCGCAGGGTTTGCCATTACTGCCAGATCCGAAGAACTATCAGGTGTGACTTCTGGGAGCGGCGTCGGCGAGGGTTCTGGTCCGATGATCGGCGGCAATTCATCAACGCTTAAAGACACGACACCGCCCATCGCCAACACATTGCCGCGCGCCATCTCGACTGCCGCGACGCCCGCCGCATACGGTGCGGCGAAGCTCGTGCCGCTGCCCTGGGCATAGCCGCCGCCCAGCGCCAGCGAGAGGATATCCGCGCCCGGCGCCCACAGGTCGATGCCGGGGCCGTAGTTGCTGAAGCTCGCGCGCTGCAAGCTCTGATCCACTGCGCCGACCGCGACCACGCCGTCATACGCAGCAGGATAGAGAAGCGCATCCGCGCCGCCGTTGCCGGCCGCCGCGACCACGGTCACGCCGCGCGCGACGGCGTAAGCGACCGCGCGCTCCAACACCGACGCGCGGTTCGGCCCGCCCAGACTAATGTTGAGCACCTTCGCGCCGTCATCGACCGCGCGCACAATCGCCGCCGCCACGTCGGAGTACGAACCGCTGCCGCTCGCGTTGAGCACACGGTACGTGGCGACATCGACGTTCGGAAAGCCGGTGATGCCGATGCCGTTGTCCGGCGTCGCTGCCAGGATGCCCATCACTGCGCAGCCGTGGCCGTTCTCGTCCTGCGGATCGGCGTCGTCGCCGATGAAGTCCCAGCCGCCCACAATGCCGGGGGCGTCCTCGTGTGTGCACGCGCCGGAGTCGATGACCGCAACGAGGATACGCG
This sequence comes from Anaerolineae bacterium, assembly GCA_016927535.1. Classification (GTDB taxonomy): domain Bacteria; phylum Chloroflexota; class Anaerolineae; order Aggregatilineales; family JAFGMM01; genus JAFGMM01. The sequence continues at coordinate 38,407 of JAFGMM010000153.1, read as the reverse complement.
GCAGACCCACGATCTCGTCCCAGGCATTGAGCAGGCCGATGGCGTCGAGCGCCCACTGCTGGTCGCGGTATTGGTCGCTCGGCAGTGCGTCGCTCCCGGCGATGGCGATGGTGTAGTCGAACTCGGATCCGGTAACGAGGGATGACTCAAGCAGGGCCTGGGCATTTACCAGGTCGTCCGGGATCTGAATCACGACCACATCGAGCGCCTGGATCGTCTCAACGACCGCGCCGCCTAGCGCCTGTACTTCATCAACGAAGGCGTCGATATCGGCGACGGTGAGCACGAATTGCCCGGCGATAGCTCCGTCAGGCAGGTCATTCACCAGCAGCGGGTGATCGATGACCGGAGTCGTCGGCGCTTCGGTCGCTTCCGGCTCGACCTCATCGGTCGGCGGTTCGGTTTCGTCGTCGGTATTGTTGCCGGCCGGCTCGCCATTGCCGGCGTTATCATTGACCGGTTCACCGGCGCCGGCGTCATTAATCGGCACAGCAGCCGGTGAAGTGGTATTCGTCGGTGCTTGGCTCCCTGTGTCCACGATCTGCGCCGCCGGCGCGCTGCTTGCGGACGCGCCGGCCGGCGCGCCGACTGACGCCGGAAGTGCAACGCTTGGCGCAGCGACGTGGTTCGCCGCATTGACGGCGGGCGCGAGCGCGGGCGCGCTCACGTGAGCCGGGACCTGCACGAGCGCCGCATCCCAGACGTGACTTCTCGCATCGGCGGCGTCCGCGCCGGCAATTTCTATGTCCGGCGAAGCGGCGACTGCCGCTTCTACAGCGGTATCCGCCTCCACGACCTCGGAGACGCCGGCGATCTCATCACTGCCGCCGGGCAGCGCCGGGGCGGTTGGCGGCTGCAAGAGAAAGGCGATCAACGCAACCATCGCCACGACGCCGAGCGCCAACCCGCCCACCGTCGCCGTCTGCCACCACGCGAAACGCGACCGGCCCGGCGATGCGGAAACGTTTAGCTTTGCCAGGCGCGCCTTTGCCTTGGCATGCGCCGGGTCAAGCTTGAGAGCGCGCCGCAAGGCCGCGACTTGCTTGCTCCTTTCTGATAAGGCGAACGAGAGTAAATACCATGCGTCGGAGTCAGATCGGTGCTTCTTCAGGTAGCTCTGAAGAAGACGCCGCGCGCCGCTGTAGTCTTTCGACTTCAACAGGCGCGCGGCTTGTACTAACTGATTCTTGTCTTCCATAGTTTTCCCCTTAAACGAGCCAACCCCAATATATAAAAATGTGACTTAGCGGACTTTCTGCAATTAATTGTATGGGATAAATTAGCTTTCCTCTGTTTGGGTCGCGTAGAAGGTTTGTAGAAGGTTTGTAGAAGGTTTGTTAAGATATTGCGAAAGGTTTGTAAGCTATATTATGAATTAATAAGGTCAATTAGAACATGTGACGGGAACTCGACTTTATCCATTTAGCGGAGAGAGAAAGAATTGAAGTGGACCCATAAAACTGGACACAGTGGCGTTTTCAACGAATTCTTGTTTCCACCTCGACAACGTCGAGGCGTTGAGATGGTACTCGCAGCATGCCTGGGCCGCGCTCTTCATCCCGGTCAGGATTTCCAGCACCACCTGAGCTTTGAATTCTGGCGTGAATTTGCGTTGCTTTGTCATTGTTGTGTCCCCTTTCTTGGACTCTACTTCTCCCACCAGGGTGTGTCCAGTTTTTGGGGTCCACTACAAACAACTCGCGTGTAGTGGCTTCTTTTCCCATGAATTGAAGCGGGAATTCGCACAACTCAACAGGTTCATTCAACGTATGAGTAAGTGATAAGGCTTCTGTGTGTTCGTGCAAACAAGATTCAAAAGGGAAAACAGAATGGCAGGACTGACACATCTGGGGGTTGGGCTGGCGGCGAAACGGGTTGCGCCCAAAACGCCGCTTTGGGCGCTCGTGGTGAGCGCTTATGCACTCGATTTCCTGTTCGGCGTTTTCTGGTTGTTGGGCATCGAGCGTGTGCCCGGTGAAGATGTTGAAGCAAGCAGCCCCTATTCGCACGGGCTTTTCATGGCGGCGATCTGGTCGGCGCTCGCCGGGCTGACCGCCAGGCGCATCAGCCGCGACACGCGCACCGGTTGGGTCGTTGGGCTACTCACATTTAGTCACTGGGTAGTGGACTTTATTTCTCATCCCATGACCGCCGTATTCCCTCGTGACACCGGGCTGCCGGTATTCTTTGACGACTCGCCCAAAATCGGTCTCGGCGTATGGCGCACCAAGACCGGGATGAATATCGGCGAGTATGGGTCGCTCATCGCCGGCGCCGTAATCTATCTATTCACGTTGAGAAAGCTCAAGAAAGAGGAAGCGTAATGTCAGACAAAATACTCGTCGCCTATGCCAGCCGTACCGGAACAACCGCCGGGGTCGCCGAAGCCATCGGTAAGACGTTGGTCGAGAACGGCGCAGTGGTTGATGTGCGCCCGGTGCAGGAGGTAACCGACCTCACACCCTACCGCGCGGTGGTGGTGGGCAGCGCCATCCAGGGGGCGAAGTGGCTGCCGGAAGCCATGCGGTTCGTAGAAACGCACCGGGCAGCGCTCTGGCAGAAACCCTTTGCCGCGTTTCTGGTCTGCATGACGCTGGGGATGCCGAACAAAAACTATCACGCACACGTCGCGGAATGGCTGGGGCCGGTGCGCAAATTGGTTCCGACGGTGAGCGAGGGCTTGTTTGCCGGGAAGACAATGGAAGCTGGCAATGCACCCTCGTTTACAGGCCGGGTGATGCTCCGCATCAGCATCTTGCTGGGTTTCCTTTCTAAGGGCGACCACCGCGATTGGGACAAAATCCGCGCCTGGGCGGTAGAGTTGGCGCCGCTGCTGACGGTCTAGTTACCTGGAATGTCAAAATGAACAGCGGTTTTGGTATAACGCAAAGAAAGGCCCTTAGAAGCGCAAACAACATGCTCAGAATGGGTCATTGCGCTCCCTCCATCATGCAGACCCTTCTAGACATCGCCGGCATTGACAACGAAAACCTGGTTCTAGCTGCGGGTGGGCTGGCGGGCGGTATTGCCGGTGTGACTATGGAATGCGGCGGCGTTACCGCTCCTCTCATGTTTCTAGGTTTGCAACACGATTATACGGCGTTTGGTACAGATTCTCTCGAATTAATCAAAACCGCCCGGCGCTATACCCAAGAATTCGAGGCGGCCCACGGTTCATGTTACTGCGAGGCCATCAGCAGAAACGGAATCTTTGCCTGTGCGAAAGTGATATGTGGCTTTCACAGTCTCTTATCACGAGCGCTTGCCAATCGAAACGATGCTAGAAAGGTCGATGAGGTTCGTTCCAAAGCGCTGCAAACATTCGCCGACAGTCAATTTCATTGCGCCCATTATGTTCTCGAAAACATGGAAGGCGATATACAAGTTACCAGTGATCTCCTGCGCTGCTCGTGGGTCTTTATCGGGGGAACGGCCTGCCAGAATCTGACCTGTGGGGCGCTCACTGCGGGCGCAATTGCCCTCAGTGCGACAAATGTGAATGTTGAAAACAGCTATCGCAGAGTCTTGCGGATGATATGGCTGCTAATGAGAAATGATGAAAACGCCATGCGGGAGGAGATCAATCACTTCAACCGGTCAATCAACCTTTGTTCTGAACTCGGCGATTGGTTTCAAACCGAATTCGGTTCGACTTCTTGCCGTGAATTGTGCGGGTGTGATTTCTCAAATGAAGCTGATGTCGCGCGTTACCGGACCGGCAAGGGTATTAGCCGCTGTAGAGAAATTGCGGAAAGTGTGACTCGGAAAGTGAGAAAGATGATAGGGACACAGTAAACAGAATGCAGGGCGGTTCTCCGAGAGTTCGCGGGGTGGTGTGCCGGCTTGTGTTCCAGAAGGCAAGAGCAAAGCTGCAAACGGTGCTGCTGATCGTCGCGCGCGACGCGGCGCCGGCCTTCTACGCGCGGACATGACCCGGAACCACCCGGCGAGTCGTGAGGAAGCCGCTACGCGGCGCCGACTTGTCGACTGCCCAGAAGCGAGGCGCGCTACTTGCGCTTCTTCCGGCGATTTTGTTTGCGCGATTTCTGCGCTTGTTTGCGCTTGGCTTTCTTCTTGGACTGGCTGCTTGGCGAGGCTGAACGCGCCGGCTCGTAAGGCGGATAAAGCTCTTCCGGCGGGTCGGGCAAGCCGAGTGGCTGCTGCGCGTCTTGCCAACCGATCAGAAACGTATCGACACACCCGGCAAGAAAGGCGCGCTCCACCAGCGGCGCAGCTTCTTTCGCCTTCAATTGACACAGATCCACGACGAGCGTGCCGTTGAAATCCAGATCTTCCTCTTCGAAGTGCTCCAGCGCCTCCATCAACCCTTGCACGCATTCGCCGCGCGTTTCGGGAAACTCGATTGCGATGTGGGTCAGACCATCGGCAGCCGCGCTGCGTGCATACAAGTGGTGAGACTTGCCGGCCAGGTATGTCTTGAGCGCCGGGATTGCCGGCGGACCGACAAGCCCGAAGACTTGCGGTGCGTCCTCCCATACCGCTTCGCTCCAGCCCTCGTAAGGCGCTTCCCCGGCCCGGTCGAGCAGTTCGAGCATCGGCCCAAGCACCGCCTCGGTGCGCATTTGCGCAAGCACCCGCCAGGCGTGAACCGGCGCCGACGCTTCCGGCTTCTCGGAATCCTCCTCCAAAAGCGCTTGGTCTGTCGCAAGGCGAATCAGGTCGGGGATATGATCCGGGCCAAAGCCGTGTCTGGCATAGTTGTCCCACCTGCTCAAGAAGGCAGCCTCGCCCAGGGTGAGCAGTTTGTCAACCGGAGGTGGGTAGTCATATTTAGGTACGTCGCTCATAGATCACCTCATGTTTTGTCTTGATCGAGTTTGTCTTAACCCGGCGTATTGTCTGGCTGTGTGTACTGGCTCACACTGAACGCCAGGTAGTTGTACGGGATCAGCTGCGCCGGGTCGTCCGCGCGCACCACCGCGCCCCGGTTCGGGTCGAACTGCCAGTCGCGCCAGTCCCACACCACGCCCAGGCTCATCGGAATCTGCACCGCCAGGTACGTGCCCTGCGCCAGCTTGAGGCCCAGCGGCGCCGCGCTGAAGTCCAGCCCCAGGTCGATGTCCTGGATCGACACGTTCTGCCTGTGCCCGACGACCACGCGCGCCAACCCCAGCGCCATCTGCGAGAGCGGCCCCAGCGCCGGCTGCGCGGTGGAAAGCAGCTGCAAGCCGCTCTTGAACACGTCCGAATCCAGGAAGCCCAGCAGCGACTCGTCCTCGGCGTTCGTGACGTTGACCGTGCGGCACTTGAAGCGCAGCCCCTCCGCGCCCACGTTCAGGCCGACGAAGACCGGGTAGCCCTGCACACCCGCCATCTCGCGCTCGCGCACGCGGTACGTGGCGTTGAAGTGCAGGTCTTCCACGTCGCCGGGGACCTGGTTCTGGGCGTAGAACGCCGCGAGCACGTGATGGACGCCGCCGCCGGGGTAGTCGGCGACGCGCAGCCGGCTGAGCGTGATCTTGACGCGCGCGTTCTGGAGCGCGGCGTCGGGCGCGATGTTGCCGGCGTAGCGGATGGGCGCGGGCGCGTCGCCGCCGGGTAGCCAGGAAAGCGGCAATCGCTTCGCCGACGGTCGCGCTGACAGAGACCAGAACATGGCGGTTGGTTCGTTCTGCGAGGAGTTCGTCAGAGATTGGCATGGGTTCCGGCATGCCTCCAGAATTGGAAGTACTGTGATTTTACTCCTCAGACGGCTCCAGATGAAGCCGCGCCAGTATCCCCCATGCTGACTCCGGCGCGTCAGTATACAGCGCGACGTAAGCAGCAAGCGCTTCGTCTTCTCGCCCTAATGCCTCTACCATAAGCGCGCGTTCGTAGCGGAACTTCAATAGGTCGCCTGGATCAATATCATCTTCGCGTGATAGAACATCGTCGAGCGCCGCCAAGGCATCTTCAAACTCTCCGCTTTCTAGAGCATCTATGGCTTGCGAATGTGCTCCATACGGTGAGATTGTCTCAACGTCAGGCGTCGGTACAGGGGTAGGTTCCGCTTCGGCGAACGACGAGACATAGGTCGTGTGGGTTGCATCCCAGGTGTAGATCGCCGGCACACTTGATCTACCGTAATACCCATCGCCCGGAGGCTCGGTCCAGGCGTGAATTTCGTAATCGTTTGGGAATAGATCATCTAGTGCACGCACTTCGCAGAGAGGAATTTCGAGCATCCGTACCAACATGCCACCTTGTAACTGCCAAAACTCGACATGTCCGGGTGCGTGAAATCGGCCTTCAGCGTCTTCGCAAAAAAAACCGGGATAATATGGATCTTCGCCGGCGACGACATACATTACAAGTGCTTGCCCTGCGCCGTCCGGCAGTGAGCGCGTTGTAAGTTGTGTATCTTCATGCATCGGCCTGGTTTCAAAAGAATCACCTAACCAGTGGATGTCGCCTTCTGGCGTGAACGCGAGGTTAAGTTCCGGGCGGGATACCCGATAGATATCGCCACCTGACGCAAACAAAACGGGATTAACCAGTTCGTCCGGCCACACCAGCCACTCATCTTGCCCGTCGCCGTTGAGGTCGGCGCTGAATGTCTGGGCAATTTCAATGCCGAGCGCGGCAAGCTGCGTCGCCGGTGGCTCGCCGGTGTAGAATGCCGGCCCAGTAATCAATTGGTCGATCATGTAGGATATATCGCAGCCACCCCGCAGTGGGTTCGGCGACTGATGGTGGCCGGCTGACAGCCACGAAGGGGAGCCGCGTTTGTCGAGGATGTGGCCAACCCCTTCTATACCGCGATACCCCTCGGCACCGAATTCATTGTCGTCCAGGTAGTGATAGGCTACGCGACATAAGTTATAAGCATTTACCTTCTCAAGAGGAACTTCGACCATCGCAGCAGCTATCGTGCCATCCTGTACAATAGGATACCTGGGATGCCGGTCGACTTCCGCACGCAATTCATCCAGCAGCGCATACGCTTCAGCGTCACGGCCTGTGGTGAAATAAGCCAGAATCAAGCGCTCATAGGCGTAACCAACTTGGTCTGTATCATGGAATCGATCTAATGCTCTTTCACCTAGACGGTCAACCTCTTCGCGAGCTTGTTTGTGGATGGCGATGGCTTTCTCGTAAAACGGGATAGCAGCCTCGTAGTCGTTTTCCCACTCCCATGTGCCATCGTTCCAATGCCACGCTGCATCTTCAGCCTGGTGTATCAGACAGGAAACACTGTCTTCATAATAATCATAATCGCCGTATTCTTCGATCTTAACATATTGTACGCCATCCCAATCATAAATAGACTTCATTGACCAAAAACACCAGAAATTGTCCTTTTGACGTTCTCGATATACCAGCTCCAGCGCCGGGTCATCGTCCAGGTTGATGAACTCACCACCAATGACCGGATCTGGACCGTCTGATAAACTCGATGGTAAATCTGAAGTGAGTATATGAAAGCCATCGTCGCGCCATCCAAACACGTAAAACTCGCTTCGATACCAGATCACTGTCGGCGGCCACGCCTTTATGCCGTAGCGTAAAAACACCATTTCCGGGAGGCCATCGGCATTGAGATCTCTAAAATTCACGACAGTTGAACTTCCACCATGCGGGTCGGCGTAGTTCGTGTCGCTCACGGTGTAGGGTACGGCTTCTTTAATCTCATAGCCGCCAGGTGCGTCCGCATCACGTTCGGCAGTCCAAATACTCGTATAGCCTCGACCACCGCCTGTCACGTAAAGCAGCCATTCATTTTGCCCATCGTTGGTGAAATCATAAGATTCTACACCGATCTCATACGTGAGAATGTGTAAGTCATACACGGTGTCGAGGTCGGTAGGGTTTTCCTGAAACCATTGCCGGACAACCTCTGGATGCCAAGTATTATCCAGTGTCGAACACCCTGCGCCGAGATCACCGCTCACGTAAATATCTAGCGAGTCGTAGAGAGTGTAGAGAAGCTCCGCATTCATGATGTCGCCGTAGCGGAAGAAAAACTCCGCTTCCAAAAGATTCATTAGATCATGATCTACCTGTGTGAAACAAGGATAGTCGTCAAACATCATATCGACCGGCGGTAGAAGCAGTGATGGCTGACCGTCAATGAATTCTTGGGGCGTTGGGGCGTGGAGCCGGTAGGTTGGCGTCTCGTCTTGCGCGCGAAGGTGAGGTATGGTCACAAGCAAAACCCAAAAAACAGCCAGAGCGAGCCGTTTCATGATCCTTCTCCCACATATGTACAAGGTCAGTTTGCGCGAGCACGATCTGACCTTCACCCCCTGGTCGCCAAACCCTGGGAGGTGTTTTTGTTCGCCTGCTCGTTATTGTAGCCGTCACCGGGCGAATTGCAAAGCGCGTGAGCGGGGCTGTGATGGAGGCGGCGCGCTGGAGCGGCTGCGTTCCTATCGCAAAATACTTGCTTATGCTACACTCCGGCTTTTCCTACCCCTGTCCGCTCCTGATATCTGTGAGGTATGCGGCCGGGAAGATCTTCAACCACGAATAAACACGAATGGGAGTGATCTTTTGTTCCAAAATATGACTTGGGTGGAGATTCCGGGCGGGCCGGTGATGCTGGAGAAGGGCGGTTATCTGTCTCAGCCCGCCGTTTTTGAAGTCGCGCCTTTCGCCATCGCCAAATATCCTGTGACAAACGCGCAGTACGCAGGATTCGTCGAAGCCGGCGGGTATACGAATCGCGCCTGGTGGCTCGACGACGGCTGGAAGCGCAGAGAAAGAGAGGTCTGGGCGGAGCCGCGCTATTGGCGAGACCGTGACTGGAATGCGCCGGATCACCCTGTGGTCGGTGTTTCATGGTACGAGGCGCTGGCGTTCTGCCGCTGGTTGGGTGAAGCGATTACGCTGCCCACCGAGCAGCAGTGGCAGCGCGCCGCACAAGGCGATGATGGGCGAGAGTATCCCTGGGGAAACGAGGCGCCTAACAAAGCGCTGTGCAATTGGAACCGCGATATCGACGAGACGACGCCGGTCACGCAGTACCCAGACGGCGCGAGTCCGTATGGCGTCATGGACATGTGCGGCAACGTGTGGGAATGGTGCCGGACCGGGTGGGACAGCGGAACGGCGACGCCGGACGGCGACGAAGGGCGTATCTTGCGCGGCGGCTCGTGGAGCAGCGACAGCCTGCTGAGTTTGCAGGCCGCCAACCGCAGCGGCGGCGACCCCAATACCCGGCTCGCTCCCGGCTACCGGAATCACGTGACCGTTGGGTTTCGCTGCGTTCGCTTGTGACGCCGCTTTTTCAATATAACTGGCTTTGCGCGCCGGCGGGTTGGGAAGTCGCGCCTATAGCTTGATCTCGGCGACCACCATGAACACGCCCTTTTTCGTTTTGGCCCCCATGAAATACGTGTCGCCAGCGACCAGATTCTCACCGGCGAGGAACGAAGCAAACACCCCGGCGTAATCCTGAGAAAAATCGAGCCCGAAACCCAGTTCTTCATCGGACATACCGGCGGCCTTCGTGATCGTATGCCCTCTGCTTGAGTATTCCCCGGTGACAAAACGCCTGGCGTAAAAATCGCTGACCAAGATACTCCCCGGCGCCGCAACAGATTTGATGGCCCGGAGGGTTTCCCGCACTGCGTCTTCGGATAGGTACAGAGTTACCCCCTCCCACAAGAAAAGCGCGGGTTTGCTTGGATCGTAGTTTGATTTTCGGAGCCCCTCAATCCAGTTATCGACTGAAAAATCGACCTCGACAAAATGGACATGGGAGGCGTCGATGCCCGCCTTTTGCAGAGATACCCGTTTCAGCCGCTGGGTGGCAGCCTGATCCAGTTCAAAAAACTGGAGTCGGCTGTTTTTCAGACTGCCATAACAGCGCGTATCGTAACCCGCCCCAAGGCTAACGAACTGCTCGACCTGTTCGCTTGATTTTTGGATGATCCGATCTATCGCAACCGTTCGATCGGGCATCATGTTGGCAACAGTCTCTTTTCCGGATGTGGATAAAGCGGGAAAGCCGGCGTTTTTCCCGCTGATTTTGTAGCGGAGATACCAGGGGAAGAGGATCAGCCACCCTCCGATCATCGATACGTTGGGAAGCGTGCGCAGGAGCTGCCCGGACGCCCGGTCTGCTCGAAGTCCAAATCGATCCATGAGCATGCGCTCAGCGGCGACATTAGCAGCGGTTCCGGACACGCCAAGCCGTTTGCTCACGATAGTCTGTGTATACAGGGAGAGCGCGATTCCAAAAATCGCCAGGGGAATGAACGGGATCTGCACCACAACAAACACGATCCAGGCAACCACGTCTCTCATTTTTGATCTCCTTCAGAGTATGTGAATCTTCTCTCGCCTTCCCGGTGCCAGGCGTATGCCAGCTTCTCCAGCAGCCGCGCCCACTTCCTGCCGGTCAGGTACAGCGCCGGTTCCTTGGCGGCATTCCACCGGCTAAGCAGTTCCTTCACGCAGTGTTCACCGAGCCGGACGCGCGACCAGGGTAGTGTGAAGTTGTTGTAGTGAATACTGACGACGGCCACCGGTAAAAGAGGCGTGTGCGCCAGAGCATGGACGTGCGGATCGTGCTCGATGCTGTCGATCACCGTTTTGGTTCACCGCCGGGGTGATGCTCTCGATCCAGCCGATCCAGTGCATGCGCGTTGTCGTGCCGTCGTTGGATTGAATGCGCACCGGGCGGAAGGGCACGAGATCGCCGTAGAGCGGCCCGGCGCTGTATTCCGGCGAGAAGCGGTGGTCGTGGTTGCTCAGCTTCAGCGTCAGTTTCGAATCGTCCGCGATGTCCTGGTAGGGCCGGCGCATCCCCAGGAACCACGACGCCGAGATCATGCGGTCGGTCACATCGCCGTAGGCGCCGGTGTAGCTGCCGTTGCGTTCCCAGTCGATTGCGATTGTCCATGTCGTTGGCATAGTTACCTCCTGTTAATCGGCTTACTCAGCCGTTTTTTAAGGTTCATTGGGCACTCAGAGCGGATATGCAGCGGGAATGGACGGTTCTTAAGCCCCTCTCCATGCATGGAGAGGGCTGCGGCTTGCCGCGTGGGGTGAGGTAAATTCTATGTTGTCTGTTTGGTTTCTCCATTAGAGACGGATGACAATCAGGCAGTAGGCAAGGTGAAGTAGAAGGTCGCGCCCTGGTTCTCGCCGAGGCTTTCCGCCCAGATGCGCCCGCGATGTGCTTCGACGAGATGCCGGGCAATGGTCAGCCCGATTCCACTGCCGCCGCTGCTGCGGGCGCGCGATTTATCGACGCGGAAGAATCGCTGGAAAACCCGGTTCAAGTCGGCCGGCGCGATGCCAATTCCGGTATCCTGCACGGCGAAGCGCAGCGATCCATTGGATTGGGCAACGGTCACGGTGACATGCCCGCCCGCCGGCGTGTATTGTAAACCGTTGCCCAATAGGTTGATTAAGACCTGTTCGACGCGCTCACGATCTGCCCGGACCGGCGGCAGATCCGGCGGAACATCGGCGACCAGCGTCACCCCTTTGGCATCGAACTGGGGCAGCAAACGCCCAGTCACCGCGCTCACGATGTGCCCCGCGTTACAGGAAGTCGGGTGGATTGTCAGAACCCCCTCGGCGGTAAGGGAGAGTTCATGCAGATCGCCGACGAGCCGTTGCAGCCGGGCTACCTCGCGGTGGACCTGGTGGAAATGTTCACTGATCGGGGCAATGACGCCATCCAGGAAGCCTTCCATATAGGCTCTGATGCTCGCAAGGGGGGTCTTGAGTTCGTGGCTGACGTCGGCGATGAGTTGCCGCCGCACGGCTTCGATATTGGCTAGCGACGCGGCCATCTGGTTGAAACTGACCGCCAATTCGCCCAGTTCGTCGGCGCTGTTCACGGCAACGCGGCTGTCATAATGGCCGCCGGCGATGTACCGGCTGGCATCGGCGATGGCGCGCACCGGACGGACAATCCGTTTACTGACAAACAAACTGATAGCGGCGGCAACTACACTTGCCGCCGCGCCGCCTATGAGCAAAGCTTCGATTACTCGATCCAAAGCCTGTTGCTTGAATGGGAGTTTGCCCGGATCGGTGAGAAGCTGCAACTGGTCGGGTGTCCCAAAATCCAACGTGAACAGGAGAATGAATTCAAACGAGTTTGCTGTGATAGCTATCGCCAATAGGCCGACCAAGACGATGCTGGTCAACGCTACCAGGAGGTGTGAAACCAACAGTTTTGAACTCAGCTTCGTGTTCATGATCGCGCCTCTCCAAACTTGTAGCCCACCCCGCGTACTGTGAGGATGAGCTGCGGGTCCGCCGGATCAACCTCTAATTTCTGACGGATGCGGCGAATATAAACATCGACGCTGCGCGCATCCAAAAAGGAATCGTAGCCCCAGACTAACTCGATGAGCCGCTCGCGGCTGAGAACGATACCGGACGAACGAGCCAGGGCCGCCAGGATTTTGAACTCCAACGCGGTGAGTTCAATTGGGCTATCGCCGCGCCACACTTCAAACCGGTTGGTATCGATACGAAGATCGTTAAACACGATCACCGGTTCTTCTTCTGATATCACACGCCCGCGCCGCAAGATGGCTTTGATGCGCGCGACCAACTCACGCGGGCTGAACGGTTTAGTCACGTAGTCATCGGCGCCGACGGTCAATCCCACAATACGATCCATCTCTTCCGATTTGGCGGTGAGGAGCAGCACGTAGGCGTTAGATTCGCGGCGAATCTGTTGCAGCACCTCAAGGCCGTCTATCCCCGGCAGCATGATATCGAGCACGACCAAGCATGGATGGTAGCGACGATATAATGCCAGGGCTTGCGCGCCATTATCGGCTACGTGAACGGTGAATCCGTCGGCCTCAAGATAGGCCTTCACCACGTTGCGGATCGATTCTTCGTCATCGACGACCAGGATCTCGGTCACGGGATTTCCTCTTGGGCCGCGAGCCGGTAACATCCCGCAAGGCGGGAGTTGATTATGGACCAGTATCTCAGCCTTGACAAAGGCACAGCATTTCTATTAAAGCTAAAGCAGCGCGCCGGGTATCCAGGGCACGAATTCCTCTTTGCCCACGCCGGCAAGTTCGCCCTTGCTGCGCTCGCCCGACGCGACCGCCAGCATCTTCTCGAACAATTCCGCGCCCATCGCTTCAATCGACACGCCCTCCGATATCACGCGCCCGGCATCGATGTCCATGTCGCCCGGCATACGCGCGTAGAGCGGCGTGTTGGTGGCGACTTTGACGGTCGGGACTGGCTGTAAGCCGAACACCGACCCGCGTCCCGTGGTGAAGACAATGAGGTTCGCGCCGCCGGCGACCATCCCAACCGTCGAGAGCGCGTCGTTGCCGGGCGTGTCCATGAAGCAGAGTCCGCGCGTTTGGATCGGTTCGGCGTACTGGTACACCGCCATGAGTGGCGCACTGCCGGCTTTGCTCACCGCGCCGAGCGACTTCTCGTAGATGGTGGTCAGGCCGCCGGCCTTATTGCCCGGCGAGGGGTTGGCGTTGATGCTGACCTGGCCTCGCGCGGTGTAGTCTTCCCACCACCGGACCCGCTCGACCAGCGCCCGCCCGACCGCCTCCGAGACGGCGCGGCGTGTGAGCAGGTGTTCGGCGCCGTAGATTTCGGGCGTCTCGCTGAAGACCGCCGCGCCGCCCTGCCGGACGACGAGATCCGCCGCCGCGCCCGCCGCCGGGTTTGCCGTCAGCCCGGAGTAAGCGTCGCTGCCGCCGCATTCCAGCGCTACCGTAAGTTTAGATACCGGCTGCTCGGTGCGGCGGTTCGCATCTACTTGCGGCAGCAGCCGGCGTACAGCCCGGATGCCGGCCTCGACCGCCGGCCGCACGCCGCCGGCGTCTTGAATCACGACGGACGGCGCGCCTTCAAGCCCCTGGTCGGTGACCAACTCGCTCACCTGGCAGACCTCACAGCCCAGACCCACCAGCAGGTAAGCGCCGACGTTGGGATGCCGCGCAAAGCCGCCGAGGGTGCGCCGGAGGATCGTCACCGACTCGCCGCCGATGCTGCACCCGGTCCAGTGGACGAGCGGCGCTACCGCGTCGATGTTCGGGTAATCTCTTAGCGCCTCGTCGTCGAACGCCGCCGCGATCTGGCGCGCAACCGACGCGGCGCAGTTCGATACGGCGATGACGAGAACGGTATTGCGTGTACCCACGCGACCATCTGGGCGCGCATAGCCCATAAAGACGCGCGGCGCGGCGGCGGGCGCGAGCGGGCGCGCATCGATGCCGAAAGCGTAATCTTTCGCCAGTTCGCCGACGTCGATGTTGTGGGTATGCACGTGGTCGCCGGGCATGATGGCCGTGCACGCGAAGCCGATGATCTGCCCGTAGCGGCGCACCGGCTGCCCCGGCGCGATGGCCCTGACCGCAGCTTTGTGACCGCGCGGGATGCCGGCATTGAGCGGCTGTTCGATGCCGGCGCGCGTCACGGCAATGTCGCCAGCGCGCGCGTCTTCGAGCAAGATAATCACGTCGTCGTTTGGGTGGGTTTGGATGGCGGGGATTTTGTCCGGCATGGGTTTTGCTCTCCAGATTAAGTCAGAGAAACATCTGTAGCCATTCGCCTAACTCGTCCATATCGTATCTGCTCATCCGCAACTGAGCAAAAACGAACGAATACAAAAACTGTAACGGTGCGAAGTCCGGGAAACGGCTAACCCGGTTTTTTCAACTTACTTGACATTCAAAACGTTTTGGATTACTCTAGAGCTAGTTCCAAAACGTTTCGGTACCATCCAAAGCTAACAAAGTGGTCTGCACGTATGCCAGTAACCTTGAAGACCATCGCGCAAAAAACGGGTTTTTCGATCACGACCGTGTCCCGTGCTTTAGGTGGGTATGACGACGTGGCAGAGAGCACACGCCAACTGATTCTAGAGACTGCCCAGGCATTAGGATATCAACCCAATGCGGCGGCGCAGCGTCTCAAACGCCTACGTGCAAACACGATTGGCTTGATTATTCCAACTTTTGGACCGCGCTTCTCTGACCCATTTTTCAGCGAACTGTTGGCCGGCATCGGCAACCAGTCTGCCGAACGCCAATTTGATCTGCTTGTCGGCACACAGGCGCCTGGCCCTAACGAAATCGACGCCTATCGTCGCATGGAAAGCGGGCGCGTCGATGGTTTAATCGTCGTGCGCACTCGCCAAAACGATGTGCGTATTTATCACCTGCAAGAGACCGGCATGCCATTTGTCGCCTTTGGGCGCTGCGACGAAGCGCAAGACTTTCCATATGTCGATGTAGACGGCGAGGTGGGGATGCAAAAAATGGTTCAACATCTCGTTGACCTGGGACACCGCCGTATTGGGTACATCGCGCCGCCGCCCGAATTGAACTTCTCGCAGCATCGTATCGCGGGCTATGCCACGGCTCTAAAGATGAACGGTATTCCCTATGACGCTGCGCTGGTCATCTACGGTGATCTGACCCAGCAAAGCGGCGCCGCCGGCGCCGTGTACCTGTTGGGGATCGACCCGCCGCTCACTGCCATCCTTGCCGGCAACGATACGATGGCTTTGGGTGCGATGAGCACCGTCCGAGAGCGTGGATTTGTTGTCGGAAAAGACATCGCTGTCGGCGGCTTCGATGATGTGCCCGACGCCGAGTACGCCCACCCACCGTTAACCACGCTGCGCCAGCCCATCTACGACATAGGTCGCCAGACATGTGATATGTTGATAAACATCATCCAGGGCATCCCGCTCTCGGAAATCCAGGTTCTGTTAGAGCCAGAATTGATTATCCGCAAATCGACTGGATAGTAGGGCTGCTGCCCGGTAAACCGCTTGCACAGCCGAAAGGAGGGCGAATCGCACACTGTCCAACCGCATCAGTTCAAATCAACTTGAAAAATTGAATTCGCTTAAATCTAGGAGGAGAAAGGCGTGAAAACGCGCAATTTGTTTACCTTGCTGCTTGCAGCGCTGTTGGTTACGGTCTCTGTGGGCACGGTTAGCGCCCAAGACACTGTAACCATTCAATTTTGGAGCACCGAGACCCAACCCTCCCGTGCCGAAAAGACCCAGGCCATCATTGCCAAATTCACCGAGGCCACCGGTATTAACGTACAACTGGTGCTCACCGACGAGAACACCCTAGATAGCTTGATGGCGGCCAACTTCGCCGCCGGCACGCTGCCCGACGTCATCTTCCATCCGGTTGACTTTACCGCCGCGTGGCATGCACAGGGCATTTTGGATGCCGAGGCTGCTACTACCGTGATTGGCGACCTGGGCGAGGAAACCTTCGGCGGGCTGAACCTCGTCGCCGCCGGGGATGGTTTGTATGCCGCCGTGCCTACCGACGGCTGGGGGCAACTACTTATCTACCGCGCCGACCTCTTCGCGGCCAACGGCCTGGAGGCTCCGACGACCTTTGCGGCCATCGAGGCCGCCGCCGCCGCGCTCAATGACCCCGACAACAACTTCTACGGCATCACCGCCGCCACCGACGGCAGCGAAGTGTTTATGCAGCAGACCTTCGAGCACTTCGCGCTTGCCAACGGCGTGCAGCTCACCGATGATGATGGTAATGTTACGCTCAACACGCCCGAGATGATTGAGGCGCTCGACTTCTACGGCAACCTGTTGGCGAACTACGGCCCTCCAGGGGCCTGTGGCGTGGTTTGCACCCGCGCGACCTACTTCGCCGGGCAAGCCGCGATGATCGTGTGGTCGCCGTTCATCCTCGACGAAATGGCCGGGTTGCGCGATGCGGCGCTGCCGAACTGCCCCGAATGCGAAGGCGACATCGCATTCCTGGCTAAGAACAGCGCGATTGTGCCGGCCTTCGTCGGCCCCAGCGGGGGCGATCCCGCCCAGTACGGGCAGGTCAGCAACCTGGGCATCACTACGAGCGCCAACACCGAAGCCGCGATCCAGTTTGTCGAATTCTGGCTCAGCGATGGCTACCTCGACTGGCTGGCGGTAGCGCCCGAAGGCAAGTTCCCCATGCGCCAGGGCACGCCCGACGCGCCGACGTCGTTTATCGACGGCTGGAGCCAGCTAGACATCGGCGTTGACCGCCGTGCGCCGCTGAGCGACTTCTACAGCGCCGAAACGCTCGAAACGCTCATCGCCGGCGCAACCGGCTTTGATCGCTGGGGCTTCGCGCAGGGCCAGGGCGAATTGGTCAGCGGTGTTTACACCGAACTGCCCGTCCCGATCAACTTGCGCCAGGTCATCGACGGCGCGATGACGGCGGAAGAAGCCGCAGCAGAGATCCAGGCATGGGTTGAAGAAATCCAGGCGGCGCTGACGGAAGAGTAACTCTCTGTTGCGATAACACAATGGAGCCGGGCACACAGCCCGGCTCTTGCTGCTCAATTCAATACTCAAATCGCAGGTTTTGGACTTAGGGGGGACACAATGCCTGACCCGATTATATTGAATTTCAGCTTGATGGAATTAGTGGCCTATGTGCTGCTGTGGGCCGTCCTGGGAGCGTTGCCGGGTTTCTACCTGTTTTACGCCAACAACCGCAACCCGCGCACAGGGGCAAGCCTGGGTGTAGTGTCCGGCGTTGTGATAGGGTGGGCGCTTGCCGCCTTCAGCGCCGAACTCAACACGCAGCTTATCGTCAACACCACAGCGGTCATGTGGCTTATCACGCTGTTGCTCGCCGCCACCATGCCGCGCGGCACACACAATGTCACGGTGAGCCTCCAGCAGCGTATTGCCGACCTTGCCTATGGGTTACTGCTGCCCACATTTCTCATCGTCTTCGCCATCATCATCTTTCCTACGATCTGGAACCTGGTGTTCTCGCTGCGCCCGATCAAAATGCGCGACCTGGCAGATGCCAGCATCTTTAGCTTAGAGGGCCTGACGCTCGACAACTTCGACCGGGTTTTCAGCACACGCGGCGGGCAGTTCTGGGACATCATGCTGACCACCCTCGTCTACACTTTCTTCGGCAGCGTGTTGGCAATCTTTCTAGGCCTGGTCGCCGCGCTGGTGGCAAAAGATTCGTTTCCGGGGCGCGGCATCTTTAGGGGATTTATGCTCTTCCCCTACATTGCCCCGGTGATTTCGCTCGCGTTCATCTGGGAAATGCTTCTAAACTCGCGCTTCGGTTTCATCAACGAGATCGTCGCCAGCCTGGGCGGCACCCGCGTCGACTTTCTCACTACGCCGGGCTGGGCGCTGTTGATGATTATTTTATTCCAGGGCTGGCGCTATTTCCCCTTTTCGTTTCTGTTCATCTTGGCGCGCATTCAAGCCATCCCCGACGACATGTACGAGGCAGCAAAGGTAGACGGGGCTGCGCCGAGCGAGCGGCTCTGGTTTATTACATTGCCACAGCTGCGCGCCGTGTTCGGCACCTTGTTTTTGCTGCGTTTTATCTGGACCTTCAACAAATTTGACGATGTGTTCTTGCTCACCGGGGGCGTCGCCGGCACCGAGGTTGTTCCGGTGCAGATTTATAATTGGCTGTTCTCTCGCCAAAATGTCGGCACCGCGTCGGCAACCGCGATTGTGATGGCCGTCATTCTGTTTGGCGTCGTCGCTATTTACTTCCGCTGGTTCCTGGTTGCAGAAGAGGTATAGGCCCATGACAGCACAATCACAACAAGCGCCGACCGGTATGAGCCGGGAGGAATTCGAGCTTGCAGTAGGGCGCGTCGTCAAATGGATATTGATCGTGTTCTTCCTGGTGATTACGGTTTTCCCCTTTTACTGGATGCTCAATCTCGCCGCGCGCCCCTTTGCCGATGTCTTGCAAAATCCCACGCAGTTGCTCCCTGACGGCGACCAACTTGCTACAATTCCCGATACCCTGGCGGCGATATGGGAAGACTACAGCTTCAAAATCTATGTCGGCAACAGCCTTGTCATATCGGTTGTCACGGTTTTACTCACGCTGCTGATGGCGGTGCCGGCTGCCTATGCGGTAACCCGTCTCGACTTTAAGCTAAAAGCAGCCATGAGTTGGGGCATATTGCTTATTTACATGTTCCCGGCCATCGTGTTGGCTATCCCACTCTTTGTCATCTATACCCGGCTTGGGCTGCGGGGCCAGTTGTTCGGCGTCATCGTCGTGTACATGTCGCAAACCTTGCCGGTATCGCTCTATATGCTGCGTAGTTATTTCACGACCATTCCGGTCGATTTGGAAGAAGCTGCGTTAATCGACGGTTGTACACGCCTGCAAACCGTGTGGCGCGTCACCATTCCGCTCTCTATCCCGGCGATTGTTACCGTGGCGCTGTATGTCTTTATGATTGCCTGGAATGAATTCTTGTTCGCACTGCTTTTCTTGCAAAGCACGCCTGAAAGCTGGACACTGCCCATCGGCTTGCAGCAGCTAAACAAAGCGCAAGAAGTTCCCATTACCTATTTGATGGCCGGCTCACTCATCATCACCGTACCGGTCATTTTGCTATACTTGTTCTTTGAACGTTTTCTCACCTCTGGGTTGACGGCTGGCGCAGTCAAAGGCTAACCGGACCATCCACCGTCTCTTACAGGGTGACTTTTGCCGTGTCGCCTCCTGGCCCGAAACAAGCCGGTGAGTACGCGGGAGGCAACTGCTCGCTTCTTACACTTTCCGGAGCGAACCATGCTGAAGAACACCGACATCCATATCCGTGACCCATTCGTGCTGCCGGTCATGCCGGAAAAGCAATATTATCTATACGGCACCATCGGCCCGCAGGCCTGGACAAATTCTGCGTTGGGTATCGATCATTACACCAGCCCTGATCTGCAAAGCTGGGAAGGCCCTTTTCCGACCTTCCGGCCTCCAACCGGCTTCTGGGCCGACCGCAACTTCTGGGCGCCCGAAGTGCATGTTTACCGCGGACGCTACTACTTGTTTGCCAGCTTCAAGGCCGAAGGCGTCTGCCGGGGGACGCAAATTCTGGCAGCCGATGGTCCGCAGGAACTTTTCTTGCCAATCAGTGATGGACCGGTTACCCCTCACGATTGGGAGTGCCTGGATGGAACATTGTTCGTGGATGCCGATGACCAACCCTGGATGGTCTTCTGCCACGAGTGGATACAGGTAGGCGATGGTGAGATCTGCGCCCTGCGTTTGAGCGAGGATCTGAGGTCGGCGATAGAGCAGCCATATCGGTTGTTCCGGGCTTCCGAGGCGCCCTGGACTCAAGAGCTTAACTCGAAGGGCAGAAAAGGCTATGTTACCGATGGTCCCTGGCTGCATCGCTTGGCGAGCGGCGATCTGTTCATGCTGTGGTCTAGTTTCGGCACGGGTGGTTATAGTGTCGGGGTGGCAAGATCGGCTTCTGGTGAAATTCTAGGCCCGTGGCGACAGGTGCCTGAGCCGCTATATGCCGGAGATGGCGGTCACTGCATGGTGTTCCGTACCTTCGAGGGGCAGCCGTGGTTAGCTTTCCATCGCCCCAACCAATCGCCTGATGAGCGCCCGCAGTTCGTCCCCTTACGGGAGAACGAGTTGTCGCCAGCTCCGACATAATGTACACAGGCGACGTCGGGTAGTGGTAAACAGCAAACGACGCTGCCGGCGTGGCGACACAAGCGAACGCCCCACACGTGCCGGCGCCGGCGTGTGTGGGGCGTCTTGTGTGTCCACTTATCTTACCATGGCGCCATCTCACCCATGTCGCTTACATATCGCTGTGGAATCTGAGTTCCTAGTCTGTCGGCGCCAGGTACCCTGGACCGCCGTCAAGGTTATCGATTCCGAAGCATCCAGACCATCTCCGAGCTTTGGGCTTGTAGCTTGTTTCGCAGGAAATCGCCGCACACAGCATCAATCTCGAAGCCTGCCCGTCTAGCCAGGTGTTCCATCTCATACCGGAAGACACAATGCAAGTGAATCGGCCCACTTTCTACACGGTTGATAATGTCGCCGGCTTCGCTGATTTGTTCCCAGACTCTCATAAGAATGGCGGTCTGGGTGGCCCGTTCATAAGACCACGCATAGGAACTGCGAAACCTGCCGCCGGTTTGCGGATGGGTCAACTCATCTCCTTGCTCAAAAACACCGGCTTTTCCGGCGCTAATATCACCAAGCCAACCCATATCCTGGTGATCTAGGTGAACAACGAGCAGCCCGCCTGGGCGCAGATGCCGGCGCATACACGTCAAGCAGGCCATTTGGTCTTCGGGAGTGAGCAGGTTCTGAAAGGCATGTCCGGGGATAATCGCTAGGCCGAATTGCTCGCTGAGTTCGAATGATCGCATATCACCCTCGACCCAGCGCACATTAGTCATCCCGCTGCTCTTTCGTTTGGCAATTTCCAGCATGTCGGGAGACAGATCCAGGCCTATTATCTTGACTCCTTCTTGAGCTAGTCTTACCGCGATGCGCCCGGTCCCGCAAGCAACTTCAAAAACCGCCTCGTCGCGCATCTGGGCTTGG
This sequence comes from Anaerolineae bacterium, assembly GCA_016927535.1. Classification (GTDB taxonomy): domain Bacteria; phylum Chloroflexota; class Anaerolineae; order Aggregatilineales; family JAFGMM01; genus JAFGMM01. Next base: position 17,111 of record JAFGMM010000153.1, on the reverse strand, counting down.
GTAGCCAATTCTCGATAGAAATCGATTTCACCCGGCCAGTCGGGCACATACCGGTCATACAATTGGGCATCCAATCGACGAAAGTCCGGGTTCATAAACACCTCCCGGTAAAACCAAAGAGATTTGCAGAAGGTTAATCTGGGTCATCTGCCCTTTATTGGGCATAGAGCGACACCATCCCCGTGTTTCGGAGGAAACGCAGCGTCACGAACAGCGCGCTAAGCGCCATCACCAGCGAAACGGCGAATAACGGACGGTAGCCGAGGTTCTGGGCAATCGTGCCGCCGATGATCGGTGCGGCCAGCGAAGTAACTGCCGAGATGGTGTTGAACAACCCGACATAGATCGGACGGCGGTCAGCCGTGGCATAGGTCACGACCCAATTTTGAAGGCTGATTCCCAGGTTGCTCACGGCCAACCCGGATATCAGAAAGCCCAAATACAGCGGCAGCGGGCCAACCATCCCGGCCAACAGCGCGCTGATGGGCAAGAGCGCCCCGCCTCCCAACGCCAACCGGATATAGAGCAAATTGTTGTGCGCCCCCAACCAAGCATAAGCCAGCGCCCCGCTCACGCTGCCGATGGTTTGCATTGCCAGCAGAGTCGGCACGGCGACTTCGCTTGACAGCCCCAACGATACGGTCGCAAAGCCGATGTAAAACGGCCCGGCCATCACGAACAGACTGGTGAGCATCCTGGTAATCAAAATCGCCCGAAACGGCTCGTCGGCGCGCAGTACCTGCCCAAGGTCGGGGAGAAATTCGCTGAGTGCAGGGATCTTTTCGACCGCTTTGCCGCCCGGTAACTCGTGTACGAACAGCACCGGAATGATGGACAGCACGAACAACATGCCGGAGATTCCGAAGAGCAGCGCATAATTATTGGGAAATTCTGTCCCGGAGAGGATAGGGGCGAGAAGCGGCGCGATGCTCAACATAATCAAACCTGTGCCGGCGGACTGAAAGCCGAACACACGGGCGCGCCAGCGAGCGTCTAGGCTGGTGCCGGACAGATCGGCCCAGGGCACAGCGACGACTCCATCTCCCACACCCGCGATTCCATAGCAAATGAAGAAAGCCAGCAAGATCGCCTCCGGCTGATCTTTGCCGAGCCGCACGGTTATCACTGCGAAAATCAAGATCACGAAGCGCACCGGGATATTAGGCCCGGCAAACCACCATTTCTTGCGCGCGAAGCGGATGATATAACGCGCGATGAACAACTGCGGCAGCATCCAGCTAATTTCAAACAGACTACCTGACAGGCCGACCAGGATTTCCGAGTCGGTCAAGCGGCGGACAAAGTCGGGGATCACGGTGGTGCTGCCGATAACGCTCATCGCCACCGTGAACAAGATCCCATCGGTCAAGAAAAATAAGAAATTACGGCGATAGATTTGTTCACGAAACGATGGTGAAAGTCCCTGTGCATCAGATTCAGCCATGTTTGGTCTGCCTTTGTTCGAGGGCGGCGGCGTGGTTGTTGGGTTGCAGGGTGAGAGTGGTTTCCATAGGGTGTCCTTTACGAACTGTGAGATGCAAAGCTGCCGGGCTGGGCGGCGCAGGTGCTTGGGCTCGCGTGCAAACACGCCCGGCGGCTTCAACCGCCGGGCGCTCGCGTGGATTGTCTTGGTATGAGCCGGTAAGGACTCTCGAAAATACGTCTCGTTACAATGTTCGGATTCTCGATGCGCTCGAACAGAGCCGTTGCCAGCTTCTGCCCGATATCACGAGAATCCTGCGCGATAGTTGTGAGCGTTGGTCGAACGATTATCGCTTCAGGAATGTTGTCGAAGCCGATCACGGCGACATCACGCGGGACCGAATAGCCGGCTTCTTGAAGGGCGAGAATGACTCCGATTGCCATCAGATCATTTACCACCATAAGCGCAGACGGCAGTTTGCCGGTCTGCATCAGGGTGTGCGCTGCGCTCATCCCACTTTCCAGCGTAAAGTCGCCCCGCTGCATGCAACACGGGTCGAATGTCAGACCGGCCTCGTCCATTGCGCGCCTGAAACCGCGCAAGCGTCGCGGACCCGGAGGGAAAAAGTCTGGGACGCCGATGTAACCAATGCTGGTATGTCCACACTCTGAGATGAGCCAGCGCGTGGCCTCGTAGGTAGCGCGTTCATCATCGAGATAAACAACATCGATGTTGGGATGGTCAACGTGTTGGCCCAGAACGACGAAGGGGATATGGGTTTGTGAGACGTAATGGTCAAGCTCTTCGCCGGAAAGACGGATCGGCACCATGATTACACCATCGACGGCGCGCCCCAAAACAATTTCGCAAAAGTGCTTTTCCTTCTCATACAGATGGTCGCTGTTAGAGATCAGGACTTCATAGTCATGCTGGTGAGCAACGTCCTGAATGGCGCGCGCCAAGGGGTGGTAGAAGGCGTTAGATAGGTCGGCGATCAGCAACGCAACCGTTTGTGTGCGTTGGGTACGCAGACGGCGCGCCAGTATATTCGGACGATATCCCAATTCTTCTATGGCGTCCAGAACCCGCTGTTTTGTCTCGGCACTGATTTGTACCGCCGTCTCGCTATTGTTTAATACACGAGAGACGGTGGGCTGAGAAACCCCGGCCAGTTTTGCGACATCGTACATGGTTGGCGGTTTGAGTCTCATTCTGGACTTCTTTTTAGGTTTCTTCACTGTTATTATTTCCTTGGTGTGTTCGATATGTATCTCGATTGCTGTTCTATGCTAAGGCGTAACCGGAGCGCTCGATATACATGCTCTGCTTTGTCAGGCCAAGTATCCTCCCTGTTCCTTTCGCGCGCAAGTCGTTAGGGGTTTGGATTGCTTGACATGTTCACGGGTATATGCTCTAATTAGCCATGAATACGACTGCATGAATTCGGATGCACTCATATAGTGTATTGTAACCATGATTGCCATAATGTCACGTATTTAAGACCCTATATCAAGTAAAAACTACCATCAAGCTTGAGAGACTCGTTCTGCGCAATTGACATTGCCTAAACTGTAGGGCAGTTACGATTTTTGTTTAATTAATATAATAATAGTAGTAAAGGAGGTGGCAAATAGAAGCCATTTAAACGGCTGAGGGGACTATTCCTGAGACTTTAAATCAGGGTGCTCTCTCAAAAAAGTGGCTTGCGCCCAATTCGATCAATTGCACGTCAAAATCCGCGATTTGCTTTTTAAGTTAAGGAGGAACAACTCATGTTTAAGCGGCTGTCTTTGATTAGCTTCGCATTGCTTCTTGCCATGATGGGGATGATGCTCTCCTTCTCGCTGAGAAGCACAGTGGCTCAGGATGCTACCGCTACGCCGGCGCCCACCGAGACGCCGATTGTGGCTGAAATCGGCGCCGGTGGCACGCACATTTCGTTTTGGAACGGTCTCACCGGGTCGGATGGCGTCACGCTCAACGAGATGCTAGCCAAGTTCGCCGAAGAAAACCCGGATGTTTCGGTTACGGTCGAAATGATCGCCTGGAATACGCTTTACCAGAAGCTCCAGACGGCGTTTGTGGCCGGCACCTACCCGGACATGTTCCTGCTGCACGCGTCGGAAATCCCCCAGTATGCCAGCTACGGCGTGCTCAGGGACCTGGGCGACCAGTACACTTCCGGCGGCGGCTGGCTCCCCGACGATGATCTTTCGGAAACCACGATGAGTGGTTTGGTGTGGGACGGCATGATCTACGGTATCCCGCTGGACAATCACGGGCGTGGCCTGTGGGTCAACACCGACATGTTCGAGGCTGCCGGAATCTCTCCCGACCCCGCCACCGCACCGACCACCTACGAAGGCTGGGTTGAACTGTTCCAGAAGCTCACGCTCGACGCCAACGGCAATAATGCGCTGTCGCCCGATTTCGACCCTGAAAACGTGGTGCAGTGGGGTTATGCGTGCGGCGAATGGATTAACGTCAACTTCATAGCTGCTCTCTACCAGCACGGCGGGTCGTTCTTGAGTGAAGACGGCAAGACGATAACCGTCAATTCCGAGGCAGGCATCACCGCGCTCCAGCAGACATACGATCTGATCTACAAGTATCATGTTACGCCGCCTCCAGCTGGCTTCGACACCTGGCAAGGCTTCGGGGCCGGCACGGTTGCCGTGCTTCCTACCGGCACCTGGTACCGCAATCAGTCCTTGCTGCAAACCGACATTAACAGCCGGGCTTGGCCCAACTGGCAGTTTGGCCCGAATAAGGCGACCTGGTTCGGCATTCACACCTTCATGGTTCCCGCCGGCCTGGAAGGGGAGAAACTCGACGCCGTGCTACAAATGATCCAGTGGGTCAGCGAACACCAGATAGACTGGGCAGCCTCCGGCCAGGTGCCGGCGCGCCTGTCGGCGCAGGCGGCCCTCGATCCTGAGAACTATCCGTCCAACATTCTGTTGGGCCAGACGTTCAGCGAATATGGCGTTCAGGATCCTCAGACCACTGTGACCCAGGAGCTGCTCAGCCTTCTCGATGCAGGACTGCAAGAAGCGCTCAACGACATCAAGCCTGTCGAGCAGGCGTTGAACGAAGCTGCGGAACTCATGCAGGAAGCGCTCGATCGTGGCTAAGTGTCGCGCAGTAAGTTAAAATGCTTGTGGGGCAGATCGCCGATCTGCCCCACACTCACTATTCGTAAAATTGCCGTGCGAATGTGGAGGACAAGTTAGCGTATGTTTGGCATCATCAAACAGAAGCTCCCCGGGCCTAAACGGTTTACTCTGCCTTTTTCGCTTAGCCTGAAGACCCGCGAAGTGATCGCTGCGTATATTTTCCTGGCACCCTTCCTGATCTTCTTCTCGATTTTCTTCGTTCGCGCCACGATTTCATCAGTTAATATCAGTTTTTATGACTGGCGGCTCCTGCGCCCCACCCGGCCCTATGTGGGTCTGGATAACTATGTTGACCTGTTCGAAGACGAAATCTGGTGGGCTTCGGTCGGTCATACGGTCTATTTCACGGCAATAACGGTAGTTGGAACAACGCTCGTAGGACTGGCGGCGGCGGTTGCCGTCACGAGGCCGGTCCGCGGCCAAGGATTTTTCCGTGTCTTGCTTTATATCCCTCAGCTCATGTCGGTAGGCGCCATCGGTTTGATCTGGAACTGGCTGCTTAGCGGTCAGTTCGGCGTCATCAACTATATCCTAAGCTTCGTCGGCGTTCGCCCGATCAACTGGTTGGGGGAGCCGGATTTAGTGCTGCCCGCGCTCAGCCTGGCGACGATCTGGTGGACTTTCGGCTTCCCGATGCTGATTTTTATCGCCGGTTTGCAGGGTATCCCAGAGCAATTATACGAGGCGGCCAAAATCGATGGTGCGAGCGGCTGGCAGTCTTTTGTCTATATTACGCTCCCGCTGCTGCGCCCCACCATCCTGTTTGTGACGGTTACCGGGGTTATCGGCCATTTTCAGGTCTTCGGACAGCCTTACATTATATCTGGTGGAGGGGGACCGGGAAGGGCATCGTGGACCGTAATCATTTATCTGTACCAGCAAGCTTGGGTCGCTTTCCGCATGGGATATGGCGCTGCCGTGGCTGTGGCGATAGCGATAATCATGGCTGTGATTACCGCCGTCCAATTCGTCACTATCAGCCGGCGTGTTGAGTATTAGGGGGGAACAGACCATGAACCTCAGAAACTCTTCGTTATTCAGATATGCCGGGGCGTATATCTTTCTGATTGCGTTGTCAGCTTTCGTCCTGTTCCCGTTGGTCATTACGGTTTCGCAGTCCTTCATGACCAATCAAGAGGTCAACCGCTGGCCCCCCAAGATCATCCCCACAGAGCCAACGCTGGAAGGTTACCATGCCGTGCTGACACAGCAGGATGTGCGGCTGGATATGTGGCTGCGTAACAGCCTATTTGCGGCGGCTGGATATACCGCCGCTGTATTGGTTATCTGCGCGCCTGCGGCCTACGCCTTCGCCAGGCTTCGCTTTCCCGGCAACAAGGTACTGTTTGCCTTCCTGCTGGTGACGATTATGATCCCGGGGCAGGTGACGCTGATTCCCAACTACCTGTTGATGCGCGACCTGAGTTGGATTGATACTTTTAACGCGCTCATATTCCCCGGCGCAGCCAATGTCTTTGGCGTCTTTCTTCTGCGCCAGTTCTTTATGCAGGTTCCCCAGGAACTGGAAGAAGCGGCTATTCTCGATGGCGCCGGTTACTTCGGGCGCTTTTGGCACGTGATTTTGCCGCTGTCCACCAATGCGCTGACGGCGTTGGGAATCTTTGTTTTCCTCGGTCACTACAATGACTTGTTCTGGCCCATTATCGTCACCAGCAGTCTGGAAACGCGCACCCTGCCGGTGGGTTTGTCGATTATCCAATCGTCTTACGCCGGCCAATATCGCCCGATGATCTTGGCTGGCGCGGTCTTGTCAACCGTCCCGATTTTGATCGTTTATGTGATTTTCCAGCGCCGGATCATTCAAGGCGTGACGCTTACCGGCATGGGTGGCCGGTAAAAAAACCGGCCGCTTAGTATCCAAATTGATTCGCGGTCTCAACTTACTTGAAAGGTCAATCTGATGTCCGTTTCTCAATCATCAAACGCTTATATCTATCTCGATACCAACCGCGTCATTAGCCCGATCTCGCCGCTTTTGTTCAGTGGCTTTGCTGAGCACATGGGACGCAGCATCTATGAGGGGATCTATGACCCGGCGTCGCCGCACGCCGACGAGCGCGGCCTGCGCAAAGACGTGCTGGCGGCGCTGCGAGAATTAAACTTCCGCGCCATGCGTTACCCCGGCGGCAATTTCCTGAGCGGTTATCGCTGGCTGGACGGCGTAGGCCCGCGCGACCAGCGCCCCCGCCGCCGCGACCTGGCCTGGCAGTCCGTCGAGACAAACCAGTTCGGCACCAATGAGTTTATCGAGTTCTGCAAAGCCGTTCACACCGAACCCATGCTCGGCGTGAATCTGGGAACCGGCACCGTCCAGGACGCCGCCAACCTCGTCGAGTACTGCAATGCGCCGGCCGGCACCCAATACGCCGACTTGCGGGCGTCGCACGGCTATCACGAGCCGCACGGGGTCAAATACTGGTGTCTGGGCAACGAGATGGACGGCTCTTGGCAGATTGGGCACCTGGAGGCCGCCGAATACGCCGCCAAAGCGCGCGAAGCCGCCAAGATGATGCGCTGGCACGATCCTTCGATCAAGCTTGTGTTGTGTGGTTCGTCTTCGCTTTGGATGGCGACCTACCCGGAGTGGGACCGTGTCGTGCTCGAATGGTGCTGGGACCAGGTGGACTATCATTCGCTTCATTATTATGCAGGGAACCCTGAAGGCGACACCGCCAGCTTCCTGGCGAGCAGCGCCGGATTTGAAGCCTACCTGGACACTTTGGCCGGTGTTCTGCGCTACGTGAAGGCCAAACACCGCTCAAAACACGACGTGTACCTATCCTGGGACGAGTGGAACGTGTGGTACAAAGCCAACAAGCCGGCCGACATGCAGGGCGGCTGGGCCGAAGCGCCGCATCTCATCGAAGAAGTCTACAATCTCGAAGATGCGCTGGTGGTTGCGCAGTGGATGAATGTGTTCCTACGCAAGTCCGATGTGCTTAAGATCGCCTGTCTCGCGCAGATCGTGAACGTGATTGCGCCGATTCTGACAACCCGCGACGCGCTCCTCAAACAGTCAACTTACTACCCGTTCGTGCTGTTCAGCAAGCTGGCGGCCGGCGTGGCGCTGGACGTTGCAGTCAAAGCGCCGCTGTACCCGACGGCGAAATTCGGCGACATGCCGCTGTTGGACGTTTCCGCCTCGTATGACGAAGCGGCTAATGCCGGGGCGGTCTTCATCGTCAATCGCAGCCAGACGGACAGCGTGCCGGTAGAACTGCGCTGGCAAGACCGCGCGCCGCAGCGCATCGCCGCCGCGCACCAGGTGGCGGGCGCTGACCCGAAAGCCGCGAACAGCTTCGAGAACCCTAACCGGGTCGTGGCGGTCAAAGTGACCGCGCCGGCGATAAGCGAAGGCCGCGCATCGCTCACGCTGCCGCCGCTCTCGTTCACCGCGCTCGAAGTTGTGATGTAAGTGTAGTTGCGGGTTGGGACGGCGGATTCAGGTCCGCCGTCCGGCGAATCTCTTCTCTCGCCTGATTGCACAAATCACATAATACGTAAGTTATACATAAGTCGCCGCAAGAGTGGTAGCTCTGCAATATAGCGTAGTCGCCGGCTTGCGTAGAGGCGGGTTTCAAACCCGCCCCTACATATGGCGGCGAGGCTGTCGATCAACCCTATATATGGGCGCAAGTCCGCGCAAGAAGCCGACGCCACGGTATTCTGTGATGCTACCGCAAGAGTTGAATCGCTCAGGAAGAAAAAGATGAAGAGGCAAGTTCGACTACGAGCGCCGACAACCCGGCAGCTACATCGGCAAGAAGTTTGGGGTCCTGGCGCTCGTGAAGCTGACGGACATGACCACTGACGCAGTGCGCGAGGATGCGACCTTCCTGGAGGAACGTTAGCAGGAAAACGCGCCGGATGGGACGATGGGACGCTGTACAAGGCGTCCCATCCGATTTTCGTCGTCCGGCTAAAGAGCGCGGTTATGGTTAGTCCTGCGCGCCGTCCTGCGCGCCGATAGAAGGCCAGCCGTCCGCATCCCAGAGCAGCAAGTCGATGCGCAAGGTGGGAATGCCGGTGTTTTCCGCATCATATGCATGGTAGACGATATACTCGTTTCCATCTTCCTGTAAGATGGCGTTGTGCCCCGGACCGCGCCAGCGCTCGGTTGGGAAGGTCACTTGTGTGCCGCCGCCTTCAAGCATTGCTACGCCGTCGCGGTCCACGTAGGGGCCGGTGACGTTCTCTGAGCGCCCAACCATGACGTGATAGTCGCTGTCCACGCCGCGACAGCAGAAATCAAATGAGACGAACAAATAGTAGAAATCGTCTTTGCGGATGATGAACGGCGCTTCGACTGCGCCGTAGTTGACGCGGCGCTGCGCCAGTGAATACAGCGTTTCATCTTCGGCGGAGGGCTTGCCGGTCTCGAAGTCCAGGCGGCGCATCTTGATGCCGCTCCAGAAGCTGCCGAACGCCAGCCAGGGGACGCCCTCTTCGTCAAGGATGAGGTTAGGGTCGATGCAGTTGTAATTATTCGCGGCGGTGGATTCGAGCACCAATCCCTCATCTACCCACTTGAACCCATCGGCTTTGAAATCAAGCGTCGTATTCGTCGCCAGGCCGATCACAGAACGGTTTTCGCCAAAGGTAGACACGGTATAGTACAGATGGTATTTGCCGTTGTAATAAGAAATATCCGGCGCCCAGATATCGTTTTGGCCGGGTATTATCTCCTGCGCCCAAGCGGGCACCGCCGGGAAGACGACCGGCGGGAACGAGATTTTCCAATCGACCAGATCAAAGGAGCGCCGGACCGGGATCCCCTGCCCGGTGCAGAAGACATAATAGGCATCGTCTGCTTTGATGATCGCAGGGTCGTGAACGCGCCTTATGCTGCCTGTCAGTTCAGGACTTTGGGGCACTCTTCTCTCCATCGTATTACCGGAGGCGCAGGGAACATCCTGCGCCCATAAACTCGATAGTCTCATCCTCCAACCTGCGCCGAACAGCAGACTCGAGCGGAACATTTGACGGCGTGTAATTCTCTTGGGCATAGGTCGATTATCCTCCACCGATGTATGCGCGCCGTTACGTCCCACCGACGCGCGACCAATTAAGTAACATCGTAAGAAAACAAGAAAGATGTTCTACGCTGCTTCAATCGGCGGGTTCAAGCGATGGGGAACTTTTTACGCGCAAGCATTGGTCGATCCGGTACAAGCGCAACAAAAACCGCAGCCAGCCCGGAAATGCCGACGCCACGGTCGCTGTGTCGATCAACTCCGGCTCGCCAACCTGGTGCATCACGCCTTTATGCTCAAGCGTAAACGCGCCGGCTGCTCGCGCGTTCAGGCACCAGTCGGTATCCGAGCCGTAAGTCAGCGGGATCACAAATCCGTCACCGGTAGGCATTGCGATCACAGGGTTTTTGTAGGCGCGCCCTGACTTGCGCCCTTTGTGATGCACCACACCGTAAATCCGCTTGCCTGCGAACTTCAGGATGATCGGGTTGAAGACGCGCTTGTTGAACTTGCGCACCCCGTAAAGCCGCCGCCGGTCGCTCATCGGTCCCCTCCGTCGAACCGCGTGTCTCAAAACAATCTTATCACACAAGCATACCGGTAGCATCACTCAACATCAATTTCGCGGCGCTCTTTCCCTTTTGCAGGGGCTTTGCTTCCGGTCTTTGAGTGTATGGCGCACCGTACACTTTTTGGGTATCATGGTGACGCTCTCACGTTGAAGCACAGGTTCGCCACAATTAACTCCCGGAGAGCCACGCATAGGTCTGCTTACCCTCGGATCAATCGAAATGGAGTACTGATGTGACTGAGAATCTTGCCGAGCAATATGCTTTGCGCATGGTCAATATCGAAAAGTACTTTGGTCGCGTGTGTGCTCTCAGAAACATCAGTTTGGAAGTGGGCCGAAACGAGATCGTTGGACTGATCGGCGACAACGGCGCCGGCAAATCGACCGTCGTGAAGATTCTCAGCGGGGTGTTTCCACCCACCAGCGGCGAGCTTTACGTCGCCGGGCGCAAAGTGGATTTCAACGCCTACAGCGTCAAACGGGCGCACGAGTACGGCATCGAGACCGTTTACCAGGATAAATCCCTGGGCGAGAAGCAGGTCCTATGGCGCAACTTCTTCATCGGGCGGCAGGTCACCAACCAACTGGGGTTCATCGATGTGCGCAAAGAGCGCGAGATTGCCAATGAGATCATGCTCAACATGATCGGGTTTCGCGGCAGGGGGATAACCGTCGATTCGAAGGTGAGCAAGCTTTCCGGCGGCGAACGCCAGGGTATTGCTATCGGTAGGGCCATGTATTTCGAGGCCGAGCTTATCGTCCTCGACGAGCCAACCGTTGCCCTCTCGCTCAAAGAGGTGGGAAAAGTGCTGAACTTTGTGCGCCAGATCAAAGCGGGCGGCAAGGCCTGTATCTACATTTCTCACAACATCCAGGACGTGTACGAGATCGCCGACCGCTTTATCATCCTTGACCGCGGGGAGGTGGTGGGGAACCTGCTCAAAGGCGACATCACACGTGAAGACCTGGATACTTTCCTACTCGATTATGCCCACGGCTTGCAGGACAAGGAAGAAGCATGAGACGCGCACGTACGATCGTCACTTTTCTGGGCAGGATAGAAGGTCTGCCTATCGCTCTGGTCTTGGTTGCCCTCTACATCGTGTTTATCTTGACCGCGCCGCGAGTCTTCTTAGGCTACCGCATCTACATGTCGTTTCTACAGACGGTCCCCCCGGTTCTCGTCTGCGCTTTGGGTCTGACTTTCGTCATCACCGCCGGCGAGATCGACCTGAGCTTCCCGGCAATTGTCGCTGCCTCCGGCTTTGTCTTTGCCTGGATGTTCAAGACGTTTGACGCGCCGTGGGCGATTTGGATTGGTTTTGTCCTTGCGCTGGCCGTTGGTGCTCTGATCGGGTATATCAACGGGTGGCTGATTGCGAAGATTGGCGTTCCGTCGATCATGGCGACGCTCGCCGCGCAGTTTTTCTGGTATGGGGTGACGATCCTGCTTGCCGGCGGTTTGCAACTGGACATCAGCGGCATTCGGGGCAGCATCCCTCACTCGCTTTTCGTGGGCCGCCTGTTTGACGTGGTGCCTGTTCAGGCGCTGTGGGGACTGGCGCTTGCCGCTTTCCTCTGGTTTATCTTGAATCGCCATGCGTTCGGCGAGGCGATCCTGTTCATCGGCGATAACCCCGAGGTCGCCCGTGTGATGGGGGTGAACGTGGAGGCGACCCGGATCAAGCTTTTCACCATGAACGGCGTGATCGCGGCCTTTGCCGGGTTGCTCCTCACGATGGAGATCAACGTCTTCTTTCCGACCCAGGGACAGGGATTTCTCCTGCCGGCGTTGGCGTCGGTCTTCATCGGCGGGACTTCAATTGCCGGCGGTCAGGGGACTATCGTCGGGACGTTCTTCGGGGCCTACATCATCGGGTCGTTGGAAGCCGGGGTCGTTGCGAGCCGTATCAGTGGCTATTGGGTGCAATTGGTGCAAGGCGTTGTGATGGCTGCGGTGGTTATCCTCAACATTGTTATCGGAGAAGGCAGAGTCGCTCGACTCTCCGACCGGATTCGCCATTGGATCATGCCGGCCCGCTTGAGCAGCGCCGCCGAACTGCCGAGAACAGATGCGCAGCGTTAAGATAACTGCACCGCCGGCCGGCAGTTTACGCGGCTTCGAGAAAGGAGGGGCTATCTGGAAAGGAAAACCGCTTTAACCCAACTCGCTATGCACGAGCAGATTCACCGGATGTTTGTCTTGAGGAGGAGAACAATGAAACGCCTTTTCAACATATTGGCAATCGTGATGGCTATCACGCTTGTCCTCTTAGTCGCGCAGCCGCTTGCAGCGCAAGAAGGGGAAGAGATCGTCGTCTACATGCAGATGGGCGGCACTGAGGGCGACCCTTCGACGCTCCCGCGCACGAACGGCGCGAAGGCTGCGGCTGCGGCTCTCGGTATTACGCTGGTTGAGCAGTATTCGGGCTGGGACCCCCAGACGATGATCGACCAGTTCAAGCAAGCTATGGCTGCCAACCCGGACGGGATCGTCATCATGGGGCATCCCGGCGAGGCGGCGTTCGAGGCATTGGTTGATGAAGCCATTGCCCAGGGCATCATCGTCACCAGCAACAACAACCCGCTGCCCAATCTCGAAGCGAAGTATCAGAGCTTGGGCTTCGGCTATGCCGGCGCTGACCTGTATGCCGGCGGCCATCTGACCGGTCAGTCTATGGTCACGGCGGGGTTGCAGGCGGGCGACAAGGCGCTCGTTTACGACATCTGGCACGAGGAAGGGCGCAGCGCGAGCGCTCAGGGTGTGTACGACGCCCTGGTCGAAGCCGGACTCGAGGTCGAGAAGCTCGATGTCTCCCAGGAAGTGAACAGCGAAGCGTCGTTGGCTATCCCGGTCCTGACCGCGTATCTGGAAGCCAACCCGGATCTCAAGGCCATCGGGACCCAGCACGGCAACATCACGGCCACGCTGCCCAAGGTGCTCGAAGCCGCCGGTAAGCAGCCCGGCGACGTCATTGTCGGCGGGATCGACCTGTCGCCGGCGACGATTGCGGGCATCACGGACGGTTACATCAGTGTGTCTTTCGACCAGGTGCTTTACCTGCAAGGGTACTTCCCGGTGCAGCAGATCTGGTTGACGAAGATGTACAAGATTCCGGGGCTGCACATCAATACCGGCGTCGGCACGGTGACGCCGGCGAACATCGCCGAAGTAGCGCCCCTCATCGAACAGGGCTTCCGCTAATTCGTTCGCCCTGCTGACCCGGTAGAAAGGGCTACGCCCACGTTAACTGCAAAAGACGTGGGCGTATGCTTTTGATAGCGGCTATGGTTAGGGGAAACAACCCGGCGTCGGTCAGGGAATATCCTTTTCCCCTCAAACGACCCGGTGCTTCGGCGTTTTGCCGCGCAGCACCGCCAGACAGTCATGCAGAGCCATCCGGCCCATCGCGTTGATTGCGCCGTCGCTGTGCGCGCCCGTGTGCGGCGTTGCGATTACCTGCGGCAGTCTGAACAGCGGATGATCGGCGCCGGGCGGCTCCTTCTGGAAGGTGTCGAGCGCCGCGCCGCACAGCTTGCCGCTTTCGAGCGCCGCCAGCAGCGCCGCCTCGTCGATCAGTTCGCCGCGCGCGGTGTTGATGAGATACGCGCCCGGCTTCATCTGGTCGATAAATGCCGCATCGACCATGCCGGCGGTTTCGGGCAGCACTGGCACGTGCAGCGTGAGAAAATCGGCCTGCGCGATGACCACCGCACGGGACTTCAGCGCGACGCCGTGCGCGGCGGCTTCCGCTTCGGTCGCCGCCGGGTCGTACCCGATGATGGCGCAGTCGAAGCCGCGCAGCCGCGCCGCCACCGCCGAACCAATTGCGCCCAGTCCAAGCAGCCCGATTACCTTGCCTTCAATCGACAGCCCGCTCAGGCGCGGCCACTCGCCGGCCTTGGTGGCGCGGTTGGCGGTCGGGATCATCCGCGCAAGTGATAGCATCAGCCCGACGGTCAGTTCGGCCACCGAGACGGTGTTCGCGCCCGGCGTGTTGGTGACGACGATGCCGCGCGCGCGCGCCGCCTCCAGGTCTACCCGGTCCACGCCCACGCCGTAGCGCGCGATCACCTTGAGGCGGTCTGCCGCCTCGATCACCGCGCGGCTGATCGTGTCCAGCCCGGCGATATAGCCATCGAAGCCGGGCAGCAAACTCAATAAGTCTTCGGCGCCGAACGGTACGCCGCGCTCGTTATAGACTACCTCGCCCACCGCCGCCTCAAGCGTGGTGCGCAGGGTTGGATCGTGGCGCGCGTAAGAGGTCGGCGTAACCAGCACACGGTATGATTTTAGATCGGTAGTCATGCGCGTTTATCCCAGGGTAACCAGCGCGGGTTATCAACGTAGGCGGTTTGGCCGGCGCGCTGCAAAACCGGCTTGCGATTGGCTGCAACCGGTGAGAATTTTAACCGCGAATGAGAAAGAATGAAACTACCAACCGCACGTTAAAATCGCCGCCTTGCCTCTTGATAAGAAAATCAATTCATAGTATATATAACATAAAGGAAGAGTTGATATACACAAAAATCAATTTCGACCGAGCATATCTGGTGCAGCCCTGTGGTGGGCTGCAATAACCAGGAGTTAGAAGTTGATGGCTAAGCCACGAGAAGATGATCTTTTGCGTAACCTACGGCTCACCTTCCGGGCCGAGGCCGCCGAACACCTGCAAACGCTCAACCGCATCTTGCTGCAACTGGAGCGCACGCCTGATGCCGCCGCCGGCCGGCCGCTGCTCCAGGAGGCGCTGGGCGCGGCGCACACGTTAAAAGGCGCTGCCCAGGCGGTCGAATTCGACGAAATCGCGCGCTTGGTCCACGCCGTCGAGAGCGCAATGCAGGCGATGGGCCAGCGCGAGGAGCCTCCCGGCGCTGCCGTCTACGACCTGTTGTACGACGCCCTGGATACGGTCGAGCGCGCTCTGGGCGGTCAGATGGTCGCCACTGACTTGCTGTACGACCGGCTCGCCGCCGCGGCCGGCGCCGGGGCTGAGCCTGCCGATGCCGGGGTGCGCGACGAACTGCCGGCACTCGACGGAACCGCGCCCGTGACGCCGGGCGAGGAGACTATCCGCGTTTCGGTGCGCAAGCTCGATGATCTCATGGCGCAGGCCGGCGAACTGCTGGTCTCCAAGCTCAGCGCCGAACAGCGCCGGCAGGATGTTCAGGGTATCCATCACCGGCTCGCGCAGTGGCCCAAGACTTGGCGCATCATCAAGACTTTGCTGCCTCACCTCGACGGCGAAGCCGGCCGGCAACTGACCGAACTGCTCGCCGACTTGAACGATGAGCTGTCCCGGCTCACGGAGGCGATCAACGTGCTTGACTATGCCATCGGCCACGACACGCTCCGTCTGGGCATGGTCACTGCCGGGTTGCAGGATGAGGCGCGACGTGTGCGCATGGTCCCTTTCCAAACCTTGGCGCTGGGGTTGCAGCGCGCCGTCCGAGACGCCGCACACGACGAAGACAAAAACGTAACCCTCCGCATCACCGGGGGCGAGGTCGAACTGGATAAACAGGTGTTGGAAACCCTCAAAGACCCGTTGCTGCACCTGCTGCGCAACGCGGTCGGGCACGGCATCGAACCTCCGGACGAGCGTGCCAGGGCCGGCAAGCCGGCGCAGGGCGATATCCTTCTCGCGGTGTGCCAGCGGGGCGGCGAGATTCACCTGACGGTGCAGGATGACGGGCGCGGCTTCGACCTGGAGCGGCTGCGCGCAGCGGCGCATGCACGCGAGGATATCGCGCCGGACGCGCATATCTCTGACGATGAACTTATCGAACTGGCCTTCATGCCGGGCGTCAGCACGGCATCCCAGGTCACCGGCGTGTCGGGGCGCGGCATCGGTCTCGACGTGGTGCGCCAACGGCTACACAATCTGCAAGGGCGCGTCCGGGTAGAGAGCGAGCCGGGCAAAGGTGCGACCTTCTATGTCGTGGTGCCGGTGTCGCTGAGCGTTACCCACGCGCTGCTGGTCAAAGTAGGCCAGGAGATTTTTGCACTGCCGCTGCTGGCGGTGGAGCAGATTCACAAGCCGCGCAAACAGTTCACCGTCGAGGGCCGGTGGATGCTTGAAATCAACGGCGCGCGCCTGCCGATGGTGCCGCTGGCAGGCATTTTGAAACGCCCACTCAACGGTGGGGGGCAAACGGGGGAGCCGCTCGTGGTCATCGTGGGCGCCGCCGAGCAGCGCTTGGCGCTGTTGGTCAATGACGTCATCGCCCAGCAGGAGTTGGTCGCCAAGGCGCTGGGGCGACCGCTGAAACACGTGCGCAATGTGGCTGGCGCGGCGCTGTTGGGCAGCGGTGAGCCGGTGATTATCCTCAATCCCGCCGAGTTGATCGAGAGCGCCAAAAGCGTCGATATGACCGCCATGCCTGGTCTGCGCCGGGACAGCGCGCAAGCCGGTGATGCGGCGGCGGCGCACATCCTGGTGGTGGACGACTCGATCACCACGCGCACGCTGGAAAAGAACATCCTGGAGACGGCCGGCTACCGGGTCAGCACGGCGACCAACGGCGAAGAAGCGCTCGAACGGCTCAAGGCGCATCCTATCGATCTGATCGTCTCCGATGTCAAGATGCAGCCGATAGACGGCATCGAGTTCACGCGCCATATCCGCGAAGACCCCGCTTATGAAGGCATGCCGATCATCCTGGTTACCTCGATGGAGAGCCGGGAGGACCGTGAGCGTGGGATGCAGGCCGGCGCCGACGCTTACATCATCAAACGCGGCTTCGATCAAGCTGAATTGTTGGCGGCCATTGAACAATTCTTGTAGTATTAGATTATGAGGTTTATGATGCAAGTTGTGGACGGTAGTTCTGCGCAGAGTCATAAAAATTAGGGGATAACGCAAAAACGTGTGTTGGTCAAGACGATGATTGACAATGCCAATTCTTCCCCTCACCCCCTGGCCCCCTCTCCCACGCCGGGGCGA